>JAKLLB010000119.1 GCA_023150345.1 Aquabacterium sp. | reverse complement strand
TCGCCCTCGCCCGCGAACATGCGGGTCGGGTCCTCGTTCTCGCGCTTGAAGGCGAAAGTGCCGGCGGTGTAGGGGAAGCTGCCGGGTACGTTCTCGAGCATCAGCCACTTGAGGATCTCGCCGTGGTCCTCGAAGGCGGGCAGCGCCACCTTGCGGATCTTGCTGCCCGACAGCGTGGTGTGCACGAGGCCGGTGCGGATCTCCTTGTCGCGGATCTTCACCACGTACTCGTCACCCGCATAGGCGCGCTGCATCTCGGGCCATTGCGCCAGCAGCTTGGTCGCCGCCGGCTCGAGCCGCGCCTCGCGCTCGTCGGCGAGCTTGAGCACGGTGTTCTTCGCGCCGTCCTTGCTGGCATCGTTCTCGTGCAGCATGCGTGCCGTCTCGCGCAGTTGCTGCAGTTCGCGAGCCAGCCTGGCCTGCCGGCGCGCGCGCGACTTGTAGCCGCGCACTGCGTCGCTGATCTCGGCCAGGTAGCGCACGCGCGCACCCGGCACCACCGGCGTCTGGTGCGTGCTGTGGCGGGTGTCCACCAGCGGCAGCCGACCGTCCTGCAGCGACAGGCCCAGCCCGGCCAGGCGCGGCTTGAGCGCCTGGTACAGCGCGGTGACGCCGTCGTCGTTGAAGCGGCTGGCCATGGTGCCGAACACCGGCATCTGCTCGGGGGCCGCATTGAACACGCCGCGGTTGCGCTGCACCTGCTTGGCCACGTCGCGCAGCGCATCGGCCGCGCCCTTGCGGTCGAACTTGTTGATGGCCACGAACTCGGCGAAGTCCAGCATGTCGATCTTTTCGAGCTGGCTGGCCGCGCCGTACTCGGGCGTCATCACGTACATCGGCACGTCGACCAACGGCACGATGGCGGCATCGCCCTGGCCGATGCCCGAGGTCTCGACGATCACCAGGTCGAAGCCGGCCACCTTGGCCGCTGCGATGACGTCGGGCAGGGCGGCCGAGACCTCGCTGCCGGTGTCGCGCGTGGCCAGGCTGCGCATGTAGACCCGTGCGCCGTGCTGCCAGGGCGAAATGGCATTCATGCGGATGCGGTCGCCCAGCAGCGCGCCGCCGCTCTTGCGCCGGCTCGGGTCGATGCTGATCACGGCGATGCGCATTGCATCGTCCTGGTCCAGCCGCAGGCGTCGCACCAGTTCGTCGGTCAGGCTGGACTTGCCGGCACCACCGGTGCCCGTGATGCCCAGCACGGGCGTGCGCACGGCCTGGGCCTGTTCGCGCAGCGCGTTCACCAGCGCGGCATCGGCCTGGCCGTTCTCGAGCGCGGTGATCAACTGCGCCAGCGCGCGCCAGGCGGCTTCGCCGTGACCCCGGATGGCATCGAGCGACGTCGGCGCCAGGGGCGACAGGTCGCGGTCGGCGCGCATCACCATCTCGCCGATCATCCCGGCCAGGCCCATGCGCTGCCCGTCCTCGGGGCTGTAGATGCGCACGCCCTGGCCCGCGAGCAGGCGGATCTCCTCGGGCACGATCACGCCGCCGCCGCCGCCGAACACCTGGATGTGCTCGCCGCCGCGCGCCTTCAGCAGCTCCACCATGTAGGTGAAGTACTCGTTGTGCCCACCCTGGTAGCTGCTGACGGCGATGCCCTGCACATCCTCCTGCAGCGCGGCCGTGACCACTTCGTCGACCGAGCGGTTGTGCCCGAGGTGGATGACCTCGGCGCCCATGCCCTGCAGGATGCGCCGCATGATGTTGATGGCCGCGTCATGGCCGTCGAACAGGCTGGCCGCGGTGACGAAACGCACCTTGTGCGTCGGCCGGTAGTCGGCGAGGGCCTTGAATTCTGCGGACAGGTCGGTCATCGCGGTTCCCCGGCAGGTTGCAGCAACCGGTCAGTCTAGGGCCAGACACCGCGCGGCGCGATGTCCGAAGCGCTCAGCGGTCTGATCGGTTTTGCCAGAATCGACCTATGGCCACGCCGCAGCACACCGTCTCGATTGCGTTCGTTCGCAGCGCCATACAGGCGCTCGACGCCGACGCTGCTGCTCGTGCGCTCCAGCAGGCCGGCATTGCCGTGGACTGGCTGCGCAACGACCAGGCGCGGGTGCCGGCGACGGCCTTCGCCGCCCTGTGGATGGCGGTGGCGCAACTGCTGGACGACGAGTTCTTCGGGCTCGACACGCGGCGCATGAAGGTTGGCAGCTTTTCGCTGCTGTGCCACGCGGTGGCCGGCCAGCCCACCGTGGCGCGCGGACTGCGCCAGGCGTTGCGCGGCTTCGCGCTGTTTCTGGACGACATCGAAGCGCGCCTGGCGGTGGCGAACGGGGTGGCCCGCATCGCGATCCACCACCGCGAGACCGCGGTGCCGGGCGGCCGTGAGGCCGTGCTGCCCGGTGCCAGCGAAGACGCCCGGCGCTTCGCCGGCGAGACCCTGCTGGTGATGATCCACGGCATGCTGTGCTGGCTGGCCGGGCGCCGCGTGCCCTTGCGCCGTCTGCAGTGGGCCCATCGGCGACCGGCGCATGCCGAGGAGTACCGCCGCATGTTCTCGCCGGATGTGGCCTTTGAACAGGCGGCCACGGCCGTGGAGTTCGATGCCCGGGTGCTCGCCGTGCCGGTGGCGATCACACCGGGTGCCCTGGCTGCCTTCCTGCGTGATGCGCCGCAATCGGTGTTTCTCAAGCAGGTGCAGAGCGCGGGATGGGGCGAGCGGGTGCGCAGGCAGCTGCGCCGCTACCTGGTCGGCCAGCAAGCCCTGTCGCCACCGGGGGAGGGGCCCACGCTGGAGGCGCTGGCTGCGCAGTTCGGCTTGTCACCCGCCACCCTGCGCCGCCGCCTCGACGATGAAGGCACCGGCTGGCAGCAACTGAAGGACGAAGTACGCCGCGACCTGGCGATCCATCGCCTGGCCGATCGCCGGTTGAGCATCGTCGAGGTTGCGGCGCAGCTGGGCTACAACGACGCCAGCTCGTTCCATCGCGCCTTTCGCAAGTGGACCGGAGCCGCTCCCGGGGCCTATCGCGCTGGGTAGGTCTGGAGCGTGCACCCGGCTGACCATGAACAAGGCCTTCACCCGCGAGCCCGACGGCGACGACGATGGCGACGACTCGCCCGGCCTGCCGCCGCTGCCGCCCGGCAGCAAGAACTACCTGACGCCGCTGGGCTACCGGCACCTGCGTGCCGAGCTGCTGCAATTGATCGACGAGGAACGCCCGCGCATGGTCGAGGTCGTCCACTGGGCCGCCAGCAACGGCGACCGCTCGGAAAACGGCGACTACCTGTACGGCAAGAAGCGCCTGCGCGAGATCGACCGGCGCATCCGCTTCCTCACGAAGCGGTTGGACATCGCGGAGGTGGCAGACCCCAGTGCCCACCATGGGAGCGACCAGGTCTTCTTCGGCGCCACCGTCACCTACGCCAACCAGGCGGGTGACGAGCGCACCATCACCATCAAAGGCATCGACGAAGCCGACAACCTCCGCGGTGAAGTGAGCTGGGTATCACCGATCGCCCGTGCGCTGCTCAAGGCCCGGGTGGGCGACGAGGTGCGCCTGCAAACGCCAGGCGGGCTGGAAGTGCTGGAGGTGCTCGAAGTGCGCTACCCGTCGCCGCAGGGCGACAGCGCCGCGCACTGAGCGCAACCGCGGGCTCACGCTGCGCGCGCATGGCGCGCCGGCGGCGTGAGTGGCATGAACAGCGCGGGCGGCGCCAGAGGCGCCAAAGTCGCGATCAGATCGCGCGGATGCGCGAGGCCTGCGGGCCCTTCTGGCCTTGCGTCACTTCGAATTCGACGCGCTGGTTCTCGGCCAGGGTCTTGAAGCCCGTGCCCTGGATTTCCTTGAAGTGGGCGAACAGATCCTTGCCGCCGTTATCGGGGGCGATGAAGCCGAAGCCCTTGCTTTCGTTGAACCATTTGACGGTACCGGTTTCGGTGGCCATGTCGTATTTCCTTTGAGTTTGGAGAGGGAGGATGCCCCAGCTCGTGCTGGAGTGGTGTGTGCCCCCAGACCTGCCGCTGCGCGCCAGGCCCCCCGAGGGGGTGAGTCGACCCGGGAGCGGCCCGTCGTTGACTCGAGAGCATCAATTCAGCCGACCGGCTGATGGCCCTTGGGGTTGCCGCAACGTGGGTCATCCGCGTCGCGGGGTGCGGGGCGCCGCGGGACCGCGGCGCTCGAGGTGGCGGAAGGTGATCCGCCCCTTGGTGAGGTCATAAGGCGACAACTCCAGCGACACGCTGTCGCCGGCGAGGATGCGGATGTGGTGCTTGCGCATCTTGCCGCCGGTGTAGGCGATCAGGGCGTGGCCGTTCTCGAGCGTGACGCGGAATCGGGAGTCGGGGAGGATCTCGTTGACGACGCCTTGCATCTCGATCAGTTCTTCCTTGGCCATGGGGTCACTCCTGAATCGCGGGTTGGAATTGGCACGGGCTCCCGGACGCAGCGATCCACGCCAGGCCCTGGTCGAGGGCATGGCGCTGGGCATCGGCACGGGAGCGGAATAGGGGGGCGAGCCGCAGCACGCGATCATGCGTGCCGCTGCCGCGGCCACTGCGGATGGAGACGGACGCCGCGTATCTGCCGCGGTCGTCGAGGCGGGTCAGGGAAGTGATGAGGTACTTGCCGACCTGTAGAGCTGTTCGGATGTGGATCCTTCGATGGCATGCCGCGCAGAAAACCGCTGCGGGTACCGGTGGGGTTGGGCGCGCCAAGCGCGCGACGTGCGTTTGAACTCGATCCGGCGGCTGGGCAGCGGGGCTGCAGTCCAGGAGCCACCAGCACGCACGGGCCCGGCGGGAGCCGGGACTGTCAGACTGGGTGACGGGAGATCAGCGCTCGATCTCAGCGCAACAGGTTCATGGCCCACTGGCCCATGCGTCCTGCAGCGTCGAGCCGCCATTGTATCCAGTTTCGATTGAAACGCATGAAACCCTTCCGTGTGGCCGCCGGAAGCGCCGGTGAAACCGGCGGTCCGCACAGTGTCGGCACCCGGAACACCCAACCCGAGCCGCCCGAGCGGCTTCCTCATCACCATGATGCACTGCCTGCACGACACCCAGACCCGCGGCTGCCCGACAGAGCCCTCGCGATCCGCGCGCCTGAATCAGGAGGCACACGCCGAGCTGTTGCGCTGCCTGAGCCGTCGCGTCGACTACGAAGGGCATCCCCGCCCGCTGCGGGTCGTCTACCGCGAGGGCGAGTGGCGGATGGCGTTCGACATCGAGTTGGGCCAGCGCGGCGTGGCGGTGCGCGTGAACGTGCCCCGCCGGGCTTCCTGGGCCGCGTGTACCGGGGCGCCACTGGCGCGCCGCGCGGAAATCCTGCAGTTCGTCGCCGCCTGCGTGCAGCGCCGTCACGCGCCGCACAGCGTTTGGGTGATCACCGACGACACCATCAGCTACCTGCCCGCCGAAGCGGCGTGACGGCGCACCCGCTCAGGGCTTGACGCGCTGTGCCCGCATGACGGGCGGCGAGCGTTTGAGCGTGCGCAGCAGATCTGCCAGGTGCAGCCGGTCGCGCACGGCGACGGTCAGCCGCAGTTCGGCGGCATCGGTCGCGGGCTGGTTGTCCATGTCGATGTGGGTGATGTCGGCTTCGACCGCTGACACCGCCGAAGCCACCTGGGCCAGTGCACCCTTGCCGTTGCGAACGAGCACCTGCACCAGTGTCTCGAACGCGCGGGTGGGTTGCTCGGCCCACTCCACGTGCATCCAACGCTCGGGGTCGCGCTCCTTCAGGCGCCTGCCGTTGTGGCAGTCGGCCGTGTGCACCAGCAGCCCCTCGCCTCGCCCCAGGTAGCCCACGATGGCATCGCCCGGGATCGGCCGGCAACAACTGGCCAACTGGATCGATGCGCCTTCGCTGCCGTCGATCGTCACCGCACCCTGCGCCGGCGTCGTGTCATCCGCGCCATAGCGGCCCAGCGTGAGCGTGACCGCATCCGGGCGTACCCCTTTGTCGGCCAGCAGCTGCGCCGCCCGCTTGGCCACGATGGTGGCGATCTTGCGGCCCAGGCCGATATCGGTGAGCAACTCGCCGCGCCCCCGGTTGCCGCTCCAGCGCGTGAGCTGCTGCCAAAGTGTCTGGGCATCGGTGTCGGTCGGGTCGGTCGAAGGCAGCGTATGGCCCTCCGCACGCAGTGCCTGGGCCAGCAGCTTCTCGCCCAGCGCGCGCGACTCCTCGAGCTCCATCGTCTTGAGGAAGTGCCGGATCTTCGAGCGCGCCCGGCCGGTGCGTACGAAGTTCAGCCAGGCCGGGTTGGGGTGCGCGCCCGGCGCTGTGATCACCTCGACCACGTCGCCGCTCTTGAGCTCGGTGCGCAATGCCACGGGCTCACCATTGACCTTGGCCGCCACGCAGTGGTCGCCCACGTCGGAGTGGATGGCATAGGCGAAGTCCACCGCCGTCGCCCCGCGCGGCAGGGCCAGGATCTTGCTCTTGGGCGTGAACACGTACACCGCCTCGGGCACCAGGTCGATCTTCACGTGCTCGAGGAACTCGGCGGCATCGCGCGTCTCGCCCTGGATGTCGAGCAGCGACTGCATCCACATCGCGCCCAGCGGGTTGGAGTCGTCGCCCTTGCTGCCGCGCCGGTCGTTCTTGTAGAGCCAGTGCGCGGCGATGCCGCTTTCCGCCACCGCATGCATCTGCTCGGTGCGGATCTGGAACTCCACCGCAGTGCCCAACGGGCTGACCAGCGTGGTGTGCAGCGACTGGTATCCGTTGGCCTTGGGTATGGCCACGTAGTCCTTGAACCGCCCAGGCACCGGCTTGTACAGCTGGTGCAGCACACCCAGTGCAAGATAACAGTCGGACAACGCGGGCACGACGATGCGAAAGCCGAAGATGTCGCTGACCTGCGCAAAGCCGGAGTGCTTCTCGCGCATCTTCCGGTAGATCGAGAACACGGTCTTTTCACGACCCGAGATCTGCACCCGCATTCGGGAGCGCGAGAACGCCTGCTCCACCTCGCGCTGCACGCGCTCGACGATGTCGCGCCGATAGCCACGCGAGCGCTTGACCGCCTTGGCCAGCGCCGCGTGCCGCCACGGATACAGGTGCTCGAACGACAGCTCCTGCAGCTCTCGATAGATCTGGTTCAGGCCCAGTCGGTGGGCGATGGGGGCGTAGATGTCGAGCGTTTCGCGGGCAATGCGCTGCCGCTTGTCGGGCTGCATCGCCGCCATCGTGCGCATGTTGTGCAGCCGGTCGGCCAGCTTGACCAGGATGACGCGCACGTCGCGCGCCATCGCCAGCAGCATCTTGCGGAAACTCTCGGCCTGGCCCTCCTCGCGAGTGGAGAACTGCAGCTTGTCCAGCTTGGTGAGCCCATCCACCAGTTCGGCCGTGGGTGCCCCGAAGCGCTCGATCAACTCGGGCTTGGTAACGCCGCAGTCCTCCATGGCGTCGTGCATCAGCGCCGCCATCACCGCCTGCGCGTCGAGGTGCCAGTCGGCGACCATGCCGGCCACGGCCAGGGGGTGCGTGATGTAGGGCTCGCCGCTGGCGCGAAACTGGCCCAGGTGCGCCTCATCGGCGAACTTGTAGGCCTCGCGTATCAGCTTGATCTCGGCCTTCGAGAGGTAGCCCAGCCGCTCGGCCAGCGCCGCGAACGAGGCAGCCTCTGCCCGCGGCGTGCCGTCGAGCGCAGCCGGGCGCGGCCGCGGCTGCAGCGCAGCCGGCAACAGCAATTCAGCGGCAAACGATCGGATGCCCATGCCCCGAATTTAGCCTGCTTCGGAGCCACCCGCTGGTACATCCCCCCCAAATGACGAAGGGCGCCCGAAGGCGCCCATGTGGGTGCAGACCGCCGCAGCCGGTCAGATCGGAACGCGGCGCAGCATCTCGACGCCCACCTCGCCGGCGGCGATCTCGCGCAGGGCGGTCACGCCAGGCTTGTTCTTGCTCTCGATCTTGGGGGCATGGCCCTGGCTCAGCATGCGGGCCCGGTAGGTGGCCGCCAGCACGAGCTGGAACCTGTTGGGGATCTTGTTCAGGCAGTCTTCGACGGTGATGCGGGCCATGGAGGCAACCTCGGGCAAGGGTGGGAATGCACTGGAAGGGAACTGGGAACGGGCCGCCAGGGCGGACCGCTAAACCAGGCCCAGTGCCGAGAAAACCTGGGATCGGTTGCGCAGCTGCGCCGCGTAGCGCAACCGCTGCGAATGCACGACGGTCTTCAGATCGAACAACGCCGTCTCGAACAGGGCGTTGATTATAACGAAGTCGAAATAGCGGGCCTGGGCCACTTCCTCGCGGGCGTTGGCCATGCGTTGCTCGATGACATCGGCACCGTCTTCTCCGCGGCGCATCAGGCGCTGGCGCAGCTCGGCCCAGCTGGGCGGCAGGATGAAGATGAGCACGGCATGCGGAAACAACCGCTTGATCTGGCGCGCGCCCTGGTAGTCGATCTCGAGCACCACGTCTTCGCCAGCGGAAAGGCGCTGCTGCACGGCCGGGCGCGAGGTGCCATACAGATTGCCGTGCACCTGCGCCCACTCGAAGAACTCGTCGCGGTCGATCATGGCGCGAAAGGCCGGCTCGTCGACGAACCAGTATTCCCGACCGTTCTGCTCCTGGCCGCGCGGCGCCCGCGTGGTGTGCGAGACCGAAACGGTGAGCCGCGAGTCCAGTTCGAGCAACGCATTGACCAGGCTGGACTTGCCCGCGCCGGAAGGTGCGGCAACCACGAAGAGGTTGCCCGGCGCTTCGGCGGCGGGGGCTGCAAGCGGTGCGTCGGATACGGCCATGGCGGGCGTCGCGGTGTCGGGCAGGGCATTATCCGTCGCCTGCACTGGGCATGGGCGCAGGGCTGGCGCCGACCCGTCCCAATGCCGGTACCCGCCCGCACGCACCGCTGACCTGGCCCGCACGCGGCGCATGCGCTGCGGAACCCAGTCCGCAGCGCGCACGCTCGAGGGTGCGTTACTGCACCGGGTCCTTCACCACCACCGTGCGGGGCTTGCCCTTTTCGACGACCAGCGTGTTGATCATCCTGACAGGCGTGGTGCCGATGTTCGTGAACTGATGCGGGATGCCGGGCGCGTTGTTCGCATACGCCTGACCCGCATCGAACCGGCGTGGCGATTGACCCGGCACGCGCAACTCGATGGCGCCGTCGATGACGCTGCCATAGCA
>JAKLLB010000118.1 GCA_023150345.1 Aquabacterium sp. | reverse complement strand
GCGGCAAGCCGCGCTGCGGCCAAACGACCAGATGGCCGCGCGGCGCATCCGACGAGTGGTTGGCTACCCGCTCGACGACAACTCCGAAGCGCATACTCAGCGCGAGCGCGCACTGGCGATCGCGCTCCTGGTCAAGCCAGCGACGACGGCGCCCACGCGCAGCCAACGCGCGAAGTGCATAGCGGATCGGCGCGACCAGCCAGCGCATAGGCCAGCGCGAGATCAGCGGGGAGGAAGGGTGCGCGCCCGACACCGACGGCGCGACTGGGGATGTACGTGTGAGCATGCGACACCGTGGGAGGAAGGTTTTCTCGGCGAGGGGTAGCACCTAACGGCGGGAACGGCCGTATTGAATCGACAAACGAAGAGCGTCGGGTGCTAGTGGTGGGAAATTGGGGGGGTTTTCGACATGCGCAGCGCGAAGAATCTTCTCGCAGCCGTGGACGAAGGGGCATACAGTTCACCCACGGCACGCAGCCGTCGTCCTTGAAAGCCCGATGGGCTCGAGTCCGGGACGCTAAGTGTGGCGACTCGCTATTAACCGCGGCCCGGACGCCATGGCGAGCTCCGGCGGCGATCTACCCGGCACATGAGGCCGGCTGGTTGCGACCGTCGCAACCACGACAGCGCGCCGGCGGCACCAACCGTCGACGCACTGCCAGGGTGCGCGCAACCCGCGACCCAGCGGCGCGAGCCGCAAAGCACTGAAGACCATTCAGAAGAAGCCGCCCGGCAACCGAGCCGACCGCCCTTCATCGCGCCATTGAACCTCGTCGCAGCCGGCACCCGCGACGCAGGGAGCGCAGCCGGCACTGACCCATTCAGCCACCAATCGACCGTTGAGTCGTCCACTGCGAGAGGATTCCCCATGAGCACAACCTGGCAGCACCAGATTGCACAGATCCAAGACTGGCAGATCGCCACTGGCCACACCGGCGCCCCTCCGCGCCGTGTCAACGCGCGCCTGGCCCACTGGGCGCAGTGGGCAGCACGCCAAGCGCGCCATAACCCGAGCCTGGCCGCCGAGATGGACGCCTTGGGCGTTCCGGTGGAGCGCGACAAGCCGGTGGAGCGCTATCGCGCCGAAGCCCACCGCAAGCGCACGAGCGACGCCATGATCAGAACGATCCCAGCCCAGCACAAGCCCGCGCGCAACGGCCAAGCGCCGCACTGACAGCGCAAGACCAGACCTGGCCAATGCACCACCCCCGCTTCAACGAGGCAGCCACCGCGTTGAAGCAGGGGAGTTGCATGTGCACAGTCGTGGCCGCAAAGTGAACCAGCAGTACGCGATCCACGACCGCGCACGCCGCACCATCCCTTACACGCACAAAGCGCACGCCACCATGTCTTCGGCAATCCGCACCGCCAATGGCCAACTGTTCGACTACGCGCAGCCGCGCACACACCACTTGAGTCTGCAAGTGCTCGCGCAGGGCCTCAGCCGGGAAAGCAGGTTCGCCGGGCAAAGCGCCGATCTATACACAGTGGCGCAGCACAGCGTCCTGGCCAGCCATCTGGTGCCGGTGCATCTGGCGCGTCAGGCGCTGTACCACGATGCAGCCGAAGCGCTGCTCAAGGACCTGCCCAAGCCACTGAAGGTGCTGTTGGGAGACTACCAGGCCGTCGAGCGTCAGGTCGAGCGCGAGCTCTTCACCTGGCTGGGACTGCCCGAGCACCCGGATGCCGCAGTCAAGCGAGTCGACCGGATGCTTCTGATGGCCGAACAGCGCGACCTCATGCCGCAGCCGGCCGCAGACCAAAGGGGCGAGCCGACGGCTCAACCATTTGAGCCGACGCAACCGTGGGTCGACGAACCGGCGCCGGCCGGCGCACTTCCTGGTCGAATCCGACCGTGGTCAAGCAGGTGGGCATGTCTGCGTTTCGCGCTGCGTGCGGTCGAACTCGAGCGCGGGCGACCTGCGCCGGTGCGGCTACGACTGCGACTGCTGGCAGCGATCTACATGCCACGCGCGGTCCGCCCGCCATGGCCGCACGTGCCACTCGGGCAGCCCATACCCGCGCACAACACGGCGCGCTTCGCATCCGGTTTGGCCGTCGAGCAACAGCGATGAGGCCGCGGCGGGACAGGCCCCACAACCAGGAGAAACACGATTGGACAACCCACGCTGCAAGCCCATGCGCCATCTCATTTACGCCACTGCCGCGGCCATCGCAGGCGCGGCCGCGCTCACCGCCGACCCGGCGCAAGCCGCGCGCAGCAACGTGGCCGAGCACACCGCGCGCATGCTGTTGGAAGCAAGCAGCCCCCGCATGAGCAACAGGGCGCCAGCCACGGGCGAGCTCGAAGTCGCCTTCTCGCCGGGCAAGGCGGCGCTGGACTTGGTATTGCGTGTGATCGAGTCGGCACGCGGCCAGGTCTGTGTATTGGCCTACAGCTTCACCTCGGCGCCAGTAGTAAGGGCTCTTCTGGCCGCCAGAAAGCGAGGCGTGGCTGTGCAGATCGTGGTCGACGAGGCGAACAACACTGGCGACGACCGCAGCGGCAGGGCCAGGGCTGCGTTGTCTGCTCTGGTCAACGCGGGCGCGGATGTCCGCGTGATTGACGTCTACGCCATCCACCACGACAAGGTCTTGATTGTGGATGGGCGCACAGTGCAGACGGGCTCATTCAATTACTCCGATGCGGCGGCGCGACGCAACTCCGAGAACGTGCTGGTGAACTGGGACAATCCGGCACTGGCCAAAGCGTACCTCACGCACTTCGAGCGCAATCAACGCCAGGCACGGCCATACCGCTTGAGCTACTGAGCTGCGTTACACGCACTCACACACAGCTTCTTGCACGCAGAAGGGACCACCGAGAATGTCACAACAACTGAAGTACGCTGGCGGACTGCAGATCAACCTGCTCGGTACTCCGCCGTCAGATAAGGACATCATAGGAGCCCGCCAACGCGCAGCGGCGCAGGCGGAAGGCGAAGCCCGCGATGAACGACGTGGCGCAATCGTCGGCATAAGCCTCGCCATGATTGTTTTCGCGCCACTTGTATTCGCTCTAGTAGTGCCGGAAATGCCAGGCTGGCTAAGGGTGACAGTTGTCGGCTTCTGCGTCATCGCATTCTGGTGCAAGGCAGTGCAGGACCGAAGCCACGACAAGTGGCTCATGCAAGGGCTGCAACCGGCGCGACCAACGCAACTGACGCAGGTCGTGGCGGCTTGCCTTATGGACCCGCGCGTGGATCGATATCGCCAGCAAGTGGCATTGCTCGACCGGGACCTGTTGCAAGTGGAAGCTGACGCATTCTCCGACTGGGCAGACCGAGGGTACCGACACGACCAGGTCAAGACCCTGGTGCGTAGCCGCACGCCCATGAAGGAACTGGGCGATATCGAAGGAGTCACATGAAAAGCCGCAACGAAGGCAGAACCCCTGGCCTGATCAACGCGGAGTTGGCGCGCCAGGTGCGGTGGCTGCATGCCACCAACCCGGCGCCCGTCGCGCCACTTGCGAGCCTGCGCGAGCGACGGCTCCGGTACGCAGCCGAACGGCGCCGGTTCGTGTGGACGATGGTCGCGTTCGCGGCGATCGGGGCCATGGTGGTGATCGGCGCAGTGCTCATCATGCGCCCGGACGAAAGCGAGTGGGCGATGCCGGCAACACTGTTGTGGCTGGCCGCACTCATGCCGGTCTACGTCGCGCTCCGACCCGTGGTGCCGACTCAGCAGGACGTTGAGCGGGACATCGAACTGCGTCGCGAGGTTGGGATGAGCGAAACCGTCTCCAGCGACGGCGACCAGCCGATACCATGAAGCGACAATCACCTGGGCGCCGCGGCATGACAGGCTGCGCGACTTGAACGGAATCCAACCCAGGCTGCCGTTCGAGCGCTTCGGCTTCGACACGCAGCAACGCAGCCGCTTCTTCTTGCACTGGCCGCGACAAATGAACGCCCGCCCGAACAACCCCAAGGAGGGCCCACCATGGCACAAGTCATCGACCTGGCAGCGCGTCGCAAGCGAGCCTTGAGCCTGCAGCGCGAAGTCGCCGCGCGCGACCTCCTCTCCGATTGGGCCTTCGTCGGCCGGCGCTTTGGGCCTTCTACTCTGCTCGCCTCGGCGCTGCTGGCGGCTACGCCGGGGTCGGCGCCGGCCCTGGCGTACACGTTGTTTGCCGCTGGCACCGTGCTTTGGGCGGGCGTGGTCCTGGAGGCGTGCCTGCCCATCGCCGTGGCCGGGCCGCTCGAGCGCTTGCTTGTCCGCCGCCGCTGAAGGAACTTGAGCGTGATGGGGCGCCTGCCACCGTTGGTGCTGTTCGGCATCGCGATCGGCCTGTTCAGCATCGTCTCGAACTGGGCGCTCGCCGGAACGCCCTTGTGGCTCGCGGGCTTGGGCGCCGGCGCTGTCGTCGCCCTGGCCTGGTGGTTGCAGGCCGGTCGGGTCGGGCCTGCGCTCATCGCGGCAGCGGCGGTTCTGTTCGCGGCGCAGCTTCTTGCGGGCGAGCATACCGTCGCGACTCTTGCGCTGACCTCGGGGGCTTGCGCGGGCATCTTGCTCACCCTGCTGACCTGCGCCGAGTTGCGCATCAAGCGCAAGTAGATCGCGGAGGAACCTCGCATGGATCGAAAAGCCAAGCTGTTCATGAACGGGCGCAGCCAGGCGGTGCGCCTGCCGCTGGGTTGCCGCCTCGACACCGATGAGGTTTATGTGCGGCGCGATGAGCGCACCGGCGGAGTGTGTCTTGACCACGCGCCAGCCCGGCGGCACCGGGAATCTTGATAGGAGCACCATCATGACCGTAACCCTCGAGCACCTTGAGGCGCTGGCCAGCGCCGTGGAGTCAACAGAGAATGCAACGCGCACCAAAATGCTGCGCATGGTCGCGAGCTACGCGCGAATCCTTGGCGTCAAGAACCCGAAACGCTTCAAGCACCGGGCCACGATCCACGCCGACGTTGACGGCCACTTCGACAACAGCTTTCCGCCCGCGCAGAGTTACAAGGCCCGCACCGGCCCGGCGCTGATCCGCATCAGGGCGTACCGCACCGAGGACCACGCCACGACCGGCGGCTACTATCACTCGTGGCAGCGCGTGACGGTCGACGTGGGCCTATACGTGGACCGCTCCGGTCGCATCTACGGCGCCAACGAAACCGGCACTGGCCGCGTCGGTCAGTTTGCGGCGTATCCAGGCGACTGCGATGTGGACTGCAGCATCTCGTGGGCGCCGCGCGATCTCGACGAGCTGAGCACTGAGGAGCTGAGTGAGGTCGAGCAAGAGCTCCGCGCGCTGGCCTTCCCCCTGATGGCCAACGCTGCCGCCACCTGAGCAATGCTGGCCGATTTGCTCCTGAGCACACCGAGCTGCGTGCGCTACGCGCAGTGGCTGCCGCAGGCCACCCGCCGAACGCTCAACGCAGCCGACCTCGCGCGCATCGACGCCTACACTGGCGACGGCCAGGCGCTGCATGAGATGTTACCCGCTGTGCTGCCGCTGGCGGCACCGGTGTGGTACGAGGCGCAGATCACCGCGCAGCGCGGCACACGCATGGTCCTCGGTTACGGCGCCACGCCTGCCGCGCCAGGCGAAATCGACGTGTGGTTCGCGGCCGGCACGGCCGGTCGTGTCGCCCTCGCGCTGGGACCGATGCGCATGGACTCGCAATCCGTCGCCGGCGGTGAAGAGGATGACCGAGAACTGCGAGCCGCCTGCGGGATCGTTGTGCGGGCTCTGCTGATGGGCGTGGGCACCGAGGCCTGAGGCCGCGTCATGAGCGAGCGCAAACTGGACATCATCGTCGTGCACGCACCTGAAGGCACGAAGGCCCGATGGGTGCGTCACAGCCAGGCACAAGGGCTGAAACTCAGCGACTGGATCGTCGCCGCTGTCGACAGGCCGCCGAACAAGGTGACCGCGACGCCATGTCCGCGCTGCGCATCGGTGGTGCTGACGGCCGACGGCCCCGGCGGCTGGCAGTGCGCGCAGTGTGGTTTGGCCGCGTGAGCGGGCACTGCGGCAGTGGGCCGCACGGCCCGGTGCGCGACATCGGCACACTTGTCGGCCGCCAGACCGGCGAATAGCACGACAACGGAGATCTTCGGAGGGAACACAATGGGATACGAGACGATGATCGCTGCAAACAGGATTGCTTGCGTGTGCCTGGCGACGCTCGTTGGCGCGGGCCTGCTGGCGCATCAACTGGTCCCCCAACCAGCACTCACCGAGTGGAGAGCTGCAAACAAGTTTGCTTGCGTATGCCTGGCGATGCTGGTCGGCGCCGGTCTGCTGGCACTGCTGTTGGCCCCCCAACCTGCAATCGCCGAGTGGAGAGCTGCTTGGCTGACACTTTGCGGCATTTGCTTTGTCGGGGCAGTCTTGCCCCTCGCGTGGGTACATGACGGCCTCGCCGCATGGTCTGGCGACCGTGCTGGCTAGACCACAACCTGCCGCGGGTACTTGGCCAGCCATCGGTTGATGGCAGCGAACATGCCGGCCGAGGCCACGGCGACGCGGCGAGCATCGAGGAAGTGCAGCCGACGATTGGGACGCGTGAGAGGCGAGCGTACCAGGCGCCCGGTACCCTGGCGCAGCATCAGCGCGGCGGCAAACGACGAGGCAACAGCCGAGCGCCGCTCGCGCTCGGACTGTGTCACCGAGCGCATGGTCCCGAATGGTGCAACCGGCACGATCAGGTCGGTCAGAGCATCCGGCACTGCAGGGTCCCAAAGGTCCATCCCCGTCCAGGCCGCGCCTACAGCGAACATCAGTGGGCGATGAGTTCGTGCGCCGCACATGAAGGTCTCACACACGCTGCGCAGTGGCTGGCCTTCGCTCTGGCGCAGCAACGGCCCAGGCACTGGCTGCGGCAGGGCCGCCACAGCATCAAACAGCGCCGCCAAGTCCGCGTAACTGGTCAAAAGAACCAGGGCCCCACCAGCGCCAGAGCGCCACGCCTGCGCGATGTACTGGGCCACGTCATCGACCCAAGCGCTATAGGCCACTTGATACTGGGCCACCGCGAGTGCGTCGCGTTCATCGGGTCGACGCGGGCGCACGAAGCGCGCGAGGCCATCGCCGCGATGGGTGAGCGCCGCCACGTGCAGCATCACCGACTCGAACAGCCAGCGCGGCCGCACCGGCGACATGCTCACCATGCGATCAGGCGGAACCGACAGGATCTCGCGCATCGTCTCGCAGCTCACCTGGGGTACGTCCTCGTACAGCGTGGCCGAAGCCAGTATGGTTCGCTCCGCCACGTTGCGCCACAGGAAGTCCAACTGGCGTGACACGCTGCGCTGGCCAATCACCAAGCGAGGCCAGTGACGCCCCTCGGACCAGTCAACGGTTAGGCGCACCGTTGCCGGCACGCGCAGTGCCATGCGGCCCGAGCGCAAGGCCAAGTCCAGCATCAGCAGCGTGGCATCGAGCCGGCGCGCCCGTGCGCCCTGGCGGCGCCGGCTGGGCATGGCCCGCAACGCGTTGTCCAGCGCGTCCCGCAGGGCTTGCACACTCGGCCGGCCCGCCTCGGCTGCATCCTCGCGGCCGTACAGCGAGCGTAGCGCGTGGAAGGCATCTTGCGCTGCCGCTACGCAACTCGCCGGCACGCGAGGATGCTCTGCGCGCAGCGCCTTGAGCTCGTCGATGATTCGCCACACCGACGTTTGCAGGCTCGCCACCTGAGAGAACCAGCGCTCGAGTTCATGCGCCTCGTCGACCACCAACAAGCCGATGTGGTGCGTCTGCAGCACCGCGGGTTCACCTAGCTCTCCCAGCGCATCATTGACCACCGACAGCAGCCGCTGCGCTCGCTCGTCGACCGACAGCGCCTTCCAAGCCTCCACGCGCTCGTTCAGCCGGGCCTGCCCGAGAGCGTCGAGGGAACCGCGCACCTCGCGGGCCGCCTGGCGCGTCATGACCGCCAGCATCGCATGGGTGACGAGTACCACGCGAGCACCGGCGGCAGCGGCCTGTGTCAGGCGGCGTTGCGCCTCGTAGGCCGCCAGCCCCAAGTCCTCATCGTCATCGCGCTCGGCCAACAACACATCGGCCAAGTCGGCAAAGCCGCCGTCGCACGCGGCCAGTAACCCCTCGCTGGTCCATGGGCTGGGGCACATCGCATCGGCCGCGGCGGGTGCACCGCGCTCGCGCCAGGACCGCGCCAGCGGGACGACCGGGTCATCAGCCTCGGCGCTGGCAAGCCAGCGATCCAGGGCTTGCTGGCTGACGAAGCCGCTCTGACCGATGACGGCCAGCGCCAGCGGCGTGGGGCCGGCCTCGACCAACCGGAGCCATTCGCGCCAGGTCTGGCCCATCACCTGAAAGGTCGGCACCGCGACCACAGCCAGGCCTTCGGCGTTCTCGGCACACCAGCGCAACACGCACGTCAAGAAGGCACGCGTCTTGCCAATACCGGTGCTGCCTTCCGCGAACAGCACCCCCGGTGCAGGCCGCAGCGCGAAGCGCTCCAGCGCAGCGAAATACTGAACCTGCTCGGGCCGATCCTCCTGGCCCAACTCTCGGTTCACCGCCGACATCGACGTACTCTGGGACACCACCTCGGGCGCACTGACCTCAGCGAGCAGCTCCGACTGTGCGGCACTCCACGCAAGTGCCTCAGCCGCCAACGCCTCGCTCCAGCCGCGGCCACGCGCGAATTCGCAAAGCACCGCGTGCTGCTCGTTGCTCAGGTAGATGACATGGCTGGTCGCGACAATGAGTGGCGACGGCGCCTCAGCCGCCTCGAACTGGTGTGTATCAACCAGCGCCGCGGCTACGCGCTGCTTGAGCCCTGGAGCAACGGTGGCATGGTCGCGCTGGATGAGCACGCGCAGCGGATCCGGCACTCTGACGCGCAGAGTCGGCACTACCTGGCCTCGGCAGCCGGCGCAACGAGCCGCTCGGCGGTAGGCTTGACCAGCCGCACCGGTGCCTGCTCCGCCAGGGCCTGGGCGTCGAACAGCCGCAGCACCTGCAGCGCCCACCACTCACCCATGGTCAGCCCGTTGAGCGTCTGCACGTGCGGGCCCAAGCCCGAATCATCGGCGCGCCGCGCGACGTCCTCGCGCACGATACCCATCGAAAAGCGTGCGACCTCGCGGTCCAGGGCGGCCGGCAGGCCCGGCATTCCATGCTGCTTCATCATCGCCGCCAGCGCGTGCCACGCCGGCAGGGCCCGCTCGATCACGTGGCGACGGCGAACGCGCAGGATCTCGTCACCCATGCGCAGATAGACGATGTCGGCGTCAAGGTTGACGGGCGCTCGCCAGATCAAGTGCTGCTGCTGGGTCGTGCTCAGGATTGCCACGAATGGCGGCGGCGGTGGTCTGTGGAGGAACAGGGCCTGATCCAGGTTCGACGCGAGCTTGAAGACGCCGTCGCGGCTGGCGTAGGTCTTGGAGTATTTCTGCAGCCAGTCCTTGGACCATAGCGCCATGCAGTGGCCGCAGATGGCTGCCGCGCCTTCGATCAGATCGATCTTGTTGTTGAAGTAGGCGTCGAACAGCCCGCGCGACGGGTTACAGGGCGTGCCGGCGGGGATGTCGGTGCCGCACATTGCGCAAAGCGTGTCGACTGCATAGGTGCGACGGGTAACAGCGGCCGTGCCACTGGCATGGCAGTAGATGGCGCTGGGCGAACGCAGATCGAGGGTCATGGACATGGGCTGACTCTGTGGCTGTCGATCGGTGTGGGGACGCGCGACGCGTGTGCCGCTCAGGCATCGAGCTCGACACCCAAGGCCGCTAGGTGCTGCTCGGTCAGTTTGACACTGACCTCAGTGGCCCACCAGTCCAGCCCCGACAAGAGCGGCAACCACACGCCGCTGCTGTCAACGCGCGTGTTGACCGACATGCGCC
>JAKLLB010000117.1 GCA_023150345.1 Aquabacterium sp. | reverse complement strand
CGCCTCGCTGCAATGCCCGGGCGACGACAAGGCCGCGCAGCGCGGGCCGTTGGCCGATCTGCTGGACACCGAGCGGCAGGTCGCCCAGATGGCCGACTGCCGCCAGGCGCTGCAGCGCCTGCCCCACGGCTCGCTGCAGCACTACACGACGACGATCGCGATGGCCGACCTCGATGCCGTGCGGCAGTGGCTGGGCGTGCAGCAGGTCAACCTGATCGGGGCGTCTTACGGCACGCGCGCAGGGCTGGAGTACTTGCGACAGTTCCCCGGGGCGGTGCGGCGGGCGGTGCTCGACGGCGTGGCGCCGCCGGACATGGTGCTGCCGGCCAGCATGGCCGCCGATGCCCAGTTGGCGCTCGATGGCGTGCTGGCCGCGTGCGACGCGCAGCCGGCGTGTCGCCACGCCCATCCGGCGCTGGCGGCGCGCTGGCGCGACCTGCTGCGGCGACTGCCGCTGGATGCGCGTGTGGTGCACCCGCACACCGGGAGAATCGAGTCCGTCACCCTCACGCGCCAGGCGGTTGTGAACCTGGTGCGCACGCCGTTGTACGTGCCGGCGCTGGCTGCGGCGTTGCCGGCGGCGCTGGCCGACGCGGCCGACGGCCGGTTCGAGGGGCTCTTCGGCCTGGCGGCGGCGCTGGGTGCCAGCGGCGCGATGGCCGGCGGCATGCACTTCTCCGTGGTCTGCGCGGAAGACGTACCGCGGCTGGCGCGGGCACCGGCGCCTGTGCACGGTGACTTCGGCGACGGATTCGCGCAGACGTACACGCGCATCTGTGCCCAGTGGCCGCGCGGCGAGGTGCACGAGGCGTTCTATCGCGTCGGGCCGACACCGGCTGCGGTGCTGCTGCTGTCCGGAGGGCTCGACCCCGCGACGCCGCCGGGCCATGGCGAGCGCACAGCCCGGGCCCTGGGCCCGCAGGCGCGCCACGTGGTGGTGGCCCACGCTGGACACGGGGTGACCGCGCTGCCGTGCATCGCCGATCTGGCGCAGCGATTCATCGATGCCGAGCAGCCGGCACAGGCACTGGCGCTGGACACCGGATGTGCCGCCGCGGTGCCGCGTCCCGATGCCACCATCGCGCCATGGCGCACCGTGCCGATGCCGCGTGCGTCGGCTGCCAGCAAGGCCCGACCGTGATCGACATTCAGGATCTGTCCAAGCGTTTCGTTCAGGGTCGCGGCCGGCGTGCGCGCATGGTGCAGGCGGTGGCGGGGTTGCACCTGCAGGCGGCGGATGGCTGCATCACCGGACTGCTCGGCCCCAACGGCGCCGGCAAGACGACCACGCTGCGCATGCTGGCCAGCTTGATGGCGCCCGACGGCGGGCGCATCCATGTCGATGGCATCGACGTCATGCGCGCGCCGCAGGCGGCGCTCGCGCGCATGGGCGTGCTGTCCGATGCCAGGGGCCTGTATCCGCGGCTGACGGCGCGCGAGAACATCGTCTACTACGGGCGGCTGCAGGGCATGGCCCCCGCGCATGCGCACGCCCGTGCCGAGCACCTGGCGGACCTGCTGGACTTGCGCGCCTTGCTCGAGCGGCGCACCGAAGGGTTCAGCCAGGGCGAGCGCATGAAGACGGCGCTCGCTCGCGCCCTGGTGCACGACCCGCAGCACATCGTGCTCGACGAACCCACCAACGGGCTGGACGTGCTGGCCACCCGCAGCCTGCGCGAAGCGCTGCGGCACCTGCGCGATGACCACGGCAAGTGCATCGTCTTCTCGACGCACATCATGCAGGAGGTCGAGCGGCTGTGCGACCGCGTCGTGGTGGTGGCCCAAGGCCGAGTGGTGGCCGAGGGCAGCGTGCCCGAGCTGCTGGCACGCACCGGGCACGAAGACTTCGAGTCCTGCTTCGTGGCCCTGGCGTTCGGCGCCGATGCCCAGGCCGTCTCCGGGAGAGGGCCATGAGGGCGGCGTGGGTGGTTTTCCTGAAGGAGCTGGTCGATGCCCTGCGCGACCGGCGCACGCTGGTGATGGTGGCGCTGTCGTCGGTGGCGATCGGGCCGCTGGTGCTGGTGGCCCTGTCGGCACTGGTGGCCAGCATGGAAGAGCGCGCCGAGGCGCGCGAGGTGGTCGCGGTGGGCATCGCGCATGCCCCGGGGCTGCGCAACTACCTGCTGCGACAGAACCAGCAGTTGCGCGAGGCGCCGCCCGGCCATGAACAGGCGCTGGTCGCCCGTCGCCTGGGGCATCCGGTGCTGGTGGTGCCCGAGGGCTTCGAGGCTGAGCTGCAGGCCGGAAGGGCGCCCACGCTCGAGATCGTCTGTTCGAGCGCGAATACGCGCGCCCAGGCCGGGGTGGGTCGGCTGCGCCTGTTGCTCCTGGGTTATGCGCGCGAGCAGGCCACGTTGCAGCTGGCGTTGCGCGGCGTGGCACCGGCGGTGATGCAGCCCTTCGACATTCAGACGCGCGACCTGGCCGACCCGCTGGCCCGTGCGGCGCAGCTCACCGGCATGCTGCCGTTCTTCGTGCTGATGGCCGTGCTCTACGGCGCGTTGAATGCGGCGCTGGACACCACCGCAGGCGAGCGCGAGCGCGGCTCGCTGGAGCCGCTGCTGATGAACCCGGCGCCGGCCGCGGCGCTGGTGCTGGGCAAGTGGGCGGCCGTGGCCAGCGTGGGCATGCTCATCGCCGTGCTGTCGTGCCTGAGCTTCCTGCCCGGGCAATGGCTGCTGCGCAGCCCCACGCTGGCGGCGATGTTCCAGTTCGGCCTGCGCGAGGCGGTGCTGTTTGTCGCGTTGCTGACACCGATCGCGGCCATGCTGTCGGCCGTGTTGATGGCGGTGGCCATCCGCTGCCGCAGCTACAAGGAAGCGCAGGCCAACAACACGGTGGTCATCCTCGTCGTGTCGTTGCTGCCGCTGGTGACCATCTTCAACCAGGAGGGCGAGCAGTCGTGGCACCTGTGGACACCCGCGCTGGCGCAGATCACGTTGATGGTCCGCGTGCTCAAGGGCGAAGCCATGGCGGCGCCCGACCTGCTCGTGCCGCTGGTGGTTGCGGCGGTGGTCACTGCGCTGGCGCTGACCTGGATCTCACGCCAGCTGCGCACCGCCGCGTTGCGCTGAATCCGGTTGGCCGCGGCGCGGGTGTCAGTTCGGCCGGCCGTTCAGGGCCGATGCCACCGCAGCCTGCCAGGGCAACGCATGTACCAGTTCATTGAGGTGCAAAGCCGACTCGAACGCCGTGAGCACCTCGCCTTCGCGCCCCAGCAGGCGCAGGTTGGTGACCACCGCCATCGGGTCGGCCATGGCCACCACGTCACGCGAAACCTGGACCCAGTCCCAGGCCAGGCCGGCATCGATGTCGTCGATCTGGCCTGCCCACAGGGTCTGGCCGGCCGAGCATCGGCCGCGGGCGCCCAAAGACGTGACGTGTGTGCTCACATGCTTCAAGGGGAGTGTGCGCGCTTCGCTGGCACTCCAGAACATCGGTGGCCAGGCGCGCAGGCTCCAGGACTGGCAGACAGTGACGGATGCGGCATACATCGGGGTCTCCTTTCATGAGGGGTGCCCTCAGTGTTCGTCCGGCGGTGCAGAATCCGCATCTGTAAGGCTTGCCAGGGACCCCTAGATCGAACTGGCAGTCACGCAATCCGTCACACATGCTGCAGGGTGGCTACGCATCGGTGCTGCAATCCCGGAGTCGCGACGACTTCCGGGACGAGGTCGTTCGCTTCACGCAGCAGCTGGGCTTCAGCACGGTCTCGGCGATGGTGGTCATCGACCACACGCTGCGAACCAGCGAGTTCGTGGTGATCGACAACACACCGGCCGAGTTCATCGAGGCGTTCAACGACCCGATGGCCGGGCGGCGCGACCCTGTCCAGCAGCACTGCAAGCGCAGCAGCGTCCCGATCATCTGGGACCGGCAGACCTACGTGGACAGCGGCACCGGCGAGCTGTGGGAGCAGCAGGCCGAGTTCGGGTATCGCACCGGCGTGGCGCTGGCCCTGCACCTGCCCGACGGGCGTCACTTCCAGCTGGCGGTCGATCGCGAGCAGGCGCTGCCGAGCGGATCGACCGACCTGCAGCGCCTGGTCGCCGACTTGCAGCTGTTTGCGGTGTGCGCGGTCGACACGGCGATGCGGGTACTGGTGCCGGAGCCGCTGCGACCTGAGCGCCCGGCGCTCACGCCGCGCGAACTCGAGGCGCTGCGCTGGACCATGGAGGGCAAGACGGCCTGGGAGCTGGGACGCATCCTGGGCATCACCGAACGTACCGCGGTGCTGCATCTGGGCAACGCGATGCGCAAGCTCGGCTGCTCCAACAAGCATCAGGCCGTGCTCAAGGCGCTTCGGCTGGGTCTGATCCTCTGACCACTGCGCGGGCTGCGGCCGCGCGTTGCCCTGACCCTGTCAGAAGTGACAGTTGTGGCGCCCGTGCGCCCACGCTGCAATGGTGCATTGCTGCCGATTTCCGGCAGTCTGCCTACCGAGGTGTCACCATGCAGACGATCAGCACTTCTCCATCCGCACGCACCGCCGCTGGCCCGCGGGGCACCTGGGCTGGCCCGCGCGGCACCTGGGCTGGTCCGCGGGGCACCTGGGCTGGCCCGCGTGGCACTTGGGCTGGTCCGCGGGGCACCTGGGCGGGCCCGCGCGGCACCTGGGCGGGCCCGCGCGGCACCTGGTAGGGACATGGCCGCTGCGCGCAGACGCAGCGGCTTGTGCCTCGGATGCTCAGGGAGTCACGCCTTGCGCATCGGGCAGGTGTTCAGCCCGACCAGGCGATACAAAGGGCAAAAGCCCATCGCGCCCGTGGCGAGCGGGATCACGCCGATCCAGCCCCATGGGCCGATCACATCCAGGGCCGCCAGCCCCACGAGCGTCAGGCCACCCAGCAGGCGCAGCGTGCGGTCGATGCCGCCGACATTGAATTTCATGGTCATCTCCAGTTGGCGAGGTTGATGGCGCCAACTGTGCGCGCGCACCCCCCGCGCCGTCGGTGACTGCAGTCACCAAGCTGTTCGGCCCGGTGCCGCGGCGTCGCTGCATGCGCGCAGGCGTCATGCGCAGCCTCTGAGCCCAGCTTGAGTGCGGTCACGCCGGTCCTGCGGCCAGTTGGCGCAGCGCGCTGGCATCACGGATCTCGATGTACTGGCGCGCGAGGGCGATCCAGCCCTGGCGCTCGAAGCGCCGCAGCAAGCGCGTGACGATTTCGCGCACCGTTCCCAGTTCATCGGCCAGCTGCTGGTGCGTCTTGGCCAAGGCGCTGCCATGTCCGAGCAGGGCGGCAGCGAGCCGTTGGTCCAGCCGCTGGAAGGCGACTGCCTCGGCCAGGGCCATCAGGTCGGCCAGGCGATCGGCGAAGACCGCGAACACGAACCTTCGAAACGGCTCATGGGCAACCCAGCGCTCGAAGCCCGTGGGTGCCAGCACCACCAATTCGGTATCACAGACGGCACGACCATGGGCCACCAGACTGGCATGGCCGAACAGGCACGATGTCGAGGCCACGCACAGCTCACCCGGCCCGATCCGGTACAGCTCGATCGAGCGGCCCTGGGGTGAGCCACGGGCCACCTGCACCTCGCCGTCCAGTACCAGCGGGAACCCCTGGCAGGGCGCGCCTTCTTCGAACAGCAATGTGTCCGCTGGAACGCGCATCTGGCGTGCCTGCGAGTCCAGCACATCCAGCGCCAAGGCTGGCGGCAGTGCATCGACAGCCGGGTACAGCGGTCGCAGGCGGCTCAGGGTGGTTGGGGCGTCGGTCATGGCAGCGGGGTGAGTTGAAACTATCGATTTGCGCGAATCAATAGTTGTTTTCAAGATGCGGACAGCGGAGGCCCAGCGTCGTTTGCGGGCACGGGCCGGGTGGCCGCCTCCAGTGCTTTGAGCCAGACCAGGGCGGCCTGACGGTCTGTGCCGCACATCGCATCCGAGGGTGCCAGCGATCGACACACCGCGGGCCGGCGCGCATCGCCGAACAGTGCGCAACGATCATCGGCCGTGAGCTGGATGCAGCGCACACCGGCCGGCTTGCCGCTGGGCATGCCGGGGATGGGCGAGCTGATGGATGGCGCAATGCAACAGGCGGCACATCCGGGGCGGCAATCCATGACCGATTGTCGGTCGAGCGCCATGGCGCCGCAGCGTGCGGGTGCGGCTTCCTACAATCGCGGGTTCGATCGCACAGCGAGCATCCCCCATGTGGTATCCGAAGGAGTTCGACGTCATCGTCATCGGCGGCGGCCATGCCGGCACCGAAGCGGCGCTGGCGGCTGCGCGCATGGGGTGCGACACGCTGCTGCTGACGCACAACATCGAGACCCTTGGTCAGATGAGCTGCAATCCGTCGATCGGCGGCATCGGCAAGGGCCATCTGGTCAAGGAAGTGGATGCGCTGGGCGGGGCGATGGCGCTGGCTACGGATGAAGCCGGCATCCAGTTCCGCATCCTGAACTCGTCCAAGGGCCCTGCCGTGCGCGCCACGCGGGCGCAAGCCGACCGTGTGCGCTACAAGGCAGCGATCCGCCATCGTCTGGAGAACCAGCCGCGCTTGTGGCTGTTCCAGCAGGCCGTGGACGACCTGACTGTCGAGAGCGACGGCCGCGGCGAACGGGTGACCGGCGCCGTCACCCAACTGGGTATCGGCTTTCGTGCCCGCGCCGTCGTGCTGACCGCGGGCACGTTCCTCGATGGTCGGGTGCATGTGGGGCTGAGCCACCATGCGGCAGGGCGCGCCGGCGACCCGCCGGCGGTGGCGCTGTCGGCGCGGCTCAAGGAACTGAAGCTGCCCCAGGCCCGGCTGAAGACGGGCACGCCGCCGCGCATCGACGGGCGCACCATCGACTACGCGCGGCTGGCCGAGCAGCCCGGCGACCGGGATCCGGTGCCGGTGTTCAGCTTCCTGGGCGATGCGGCCATGCACCCGCCGCAGATGCCGTGCTGGATCACGCACACGAACGAGCGCACGCACGAGATCATCCGTTCGGGCTTCGACCGAAGCCCGATGTTCACCGGCGTGATCGAGGGGGTGGGGCCGCGCTACTGCCCGAGCATCGAGGACAAGGTCAACCGCTTCGCCGACAAGACCTCGCACCAGATCTTCCTCGAACCCGAGGGTCTGACGACGCACGAGGTCTACCCGAACGGCATCTCGACCTCGCTGCCGTTCGACATCCAGCTGGCGGCGGTGCGCTCGATGGCGGGGCTGGAGCAGGCCCACATCCTGCGGCCGGGCTACGCAATCGAGTACGACTACTTCGACCCGCGCGCACTGAAGGCCACCTTCGAGACCCGGGCGATCACCGGCCTGTATTTCGCCGGTCAGATCAACGGCACCACCGGCTACGAGGAAGCGGCGGCGCAGGGCCTGTACGCCGGCGCCAACGCCGCCTGCCAGGTGCTCGGGCGCGAGCCGCTGCTGCTGCGGCGCGACCAGGCCTACCTGGGCGTGCTGGTGGATGACCTGATCACCAAGGGGGTGAGCGAGCCCTACCGGATGTTCACCAGCCGCGCGGAGTACCGGCTGCAGCTGCGGGAAGACAACGCCGATGCGCGGCTCACCGCCCGCGGCCGGGCCCTGGGGCTGGTGGACGACGCCCGCTGGGCGGCCTTCGAGCGCAAGCAGGAGGCGGTGGCGCGCGAGCTCGAGCGCGTGCGGTCGAGCTGGGTGCACCCTGGCATCCTGGCGGCAGCGGATGCCGAGCGCCTGCTGGGCAAGGCGATCGAGCGCGAGTACAACCTGTCGGACCTGCTGCGCCGGCCCGGCGTGGGCTACGACACCGTGGCCGAAGTGCTGCACTTGGCCGGTCGCGGTAGCGATGTTTCACGTGAAACCCGGCGTGCCGAACTGGGTGCTGCGCTGGCCGATGCCGTGATCGAACAGGTTGAAATCGCCACCAAGTACGCCGGCTACATCGACAAGCAGATCGAGGAGGTCGAGCGCGCCGCCCACTACGAGAACCTGCGCCTGCCGGAAGACCTGGACTATGCGCAGGTCACTGCCCTGAGCTACGAGGTGCGTCAGAAGCTCTCGCGCCACCGCCCGCAGACGCTGGGGCAGGCTTCACGCGTATCGGGCGTGACACCGGCGGCGATCTCGCTGCTGCTGGTGCACCTGAAGAAGGGGCGGTTCCGGGGTTTCGGCGCCGTCGCAGCGGCCCCGGATGCAGACGCTGCCGCAAGTGACCAGGTTCAGGGCCCGCGATGAACGAGCCGGCGTCGAACCCAACGCGCGCACGGCTGCTGCGCGCCGCTCAGGCCCTGGGCCTTGCCCTCGACGAAGCCGCGGCTGCTCAGCTGCAGGCTCATCTGGTCATGCTGCAGCGCTGGAACCGGGTCTACAACCTGACGGCGGTGCGTGACCCGCAGGAGATGCTTGCGCACCATGTCCTGGACTGTCTGGCCGTGCTGCCGCCGCTGCGCCGCTACGCGGCAGGACGCTCGTTGCGCGTGCTGGACGTTGGCAGCGGCGGCGGCTTGCCGGGAGCGGTGATCGCCATCATGCAGCCCGAGTGGCAGGTGTGCACCGTCGACGCCGTGGCCAAGAAAGCCAGCTTCGTGCGCCAGGTGGCCGCCGAGGTGCCGGTGCGCAACCTGCGCGCCCTGCATGGTCGGGTCGAGGCGCTCGACCCGGCACAGGCCCCAGGTGGGTCCGGCTACGACCTCATTGTGTCGCGCGCATTCGCTTCGCTCGCCGACTTCGTGACCCTCACGCGCCACCTGCTGGCGCCTGGTGGCGTGTGGCTCGCCATGAAGGGTCGCGCGCCGGACGATGAAGTGGCGGCACTGCCGGCAGATGTCACCGTGTTCCACGTGGAACAACTGCGGGTGCCCGAGCTCGCCGCCCAGCGCTGCCTCGTGTGGTTGCGGCCCCACGCCCGCGCCTGAGGCCGACGCCGCCCCAGGTGCGGGCTGACCGCGACGGGCGGCGCAGCGGCGATACTTCGAGCCCATGGCGAAAGTCTTCTGCATTGCAAACCAGAAGGGCGGCGTCGGCAAGACGACCACCACGGTCAACCTGGCCGCCGGGCTGGCGCGCGTCGACCAGCGCGTGCTGGTGATCGACCTCGACCCCCAAGGCAATGCCACCATGGGCTCGGGCATCGACAAGCGGGCGATGCCGCTGTCGGTTTACGACGTGCTGCTCGAGTCGGCCGCCATTGCCGAGGCGCGCCAGCGCTCGCAGACCGGTGGCTACGACGTACTCGGCGCGAACCGCGAACTGGCTGGCGCCGAAGTCGAACTGGTGAGCCTGGAGCGCCGCAACGAGCGCTTGCGCCAGGCACTCGATGCGGTGGGTGCCGACTACGACTTCGTGCTGATCGACTGCCCGCCCTCGCTGAGCCTGCTCACGCTGAATGGCCTGTGCAGCGCACACGGCGTGATCGTGCCCATGCAGTGCGAGTATTTCGCACTCGAGGGGCTGTCCGACCTGGTCAACACCATCAAGCAGGTGCATGCCAACCTCAACCGCGACCTGCAGATCATCGGCCTGCTGCGGGTGATGTTCGACCCTCGCATCACGCTGCAGCAGCAAGTCAGCGATCAGCTCAAGTCGCACTTCGGCGATAAGGTGTTCAACGCCGTGATCCCGCGCAACGTGCGCCTGGCCGAGGCCCCCAGCTACGGCCAGCCGGGCGTGGTATTCGATCCCGCGGCCAAGGGCGCGCAAGCCTACATCGAGTTTGCGCGCGAACTGGTGCGGCGCGTGCAATCGATGTAGCTCCGAGGCCATGCTCGAAAACGGTTGGTCCGAGTCGCTGCTGTCTCGTGTCGAGGACGCCGGCCTCAACGCCAGCGCACCGCCGCAGCAGCGTTGGGTCGACGGCTGGCTGGTGCGGTTTTCGCCGGGCAAGGCCAAGCGCGCGCGCT
>JAKLLB010000116.1 GCA_023150345.1 Aquabacterium sp. | reverse complement strand
TAGTGCACGCTGCAGCCGATGCCCAGCGCGAACAGGCGCTCGATGAAGCGGTCGCGCGTGATGCCGGCCCGCGGCAGCAGGCGCACGGCGTACAGGTGCCAGGCGTGCTTCTGCGCCGCCGGCGCCGCGGGCGCGGGGATCAGCGGCAACGCTGCAAGACCCTCGCTGTAGCGCGCCGCGATGTCGGCGCGCCGCTGCTGGAAGGCGTGCGCCCGCTTGAGCTGGTGCAGCCCGAGCGCAGCGGCGATGTCGGTGAGGTTGTACTTGAACCCCGGCGCGACGATCTCGTAGTACCAACTGGGCACCGTGGCGGTGAATCGATCGAACGCGTCGCGGCTCATGCCGTGCAGGCGCATCACCTGGGCGCGCCGGGCCAGCGCCGCGTCGCGCGTGACGAGCATGCCGCCTTCGCCGGTGGTGATGGTCTTGTTGGCGTAGAAGCTGAAGACCGTGGCGTCGCTGGCCAGCGTGCCCACGAGTGCGCCGTCCACCGTGCTGGGCAGCGCATGGGCGGCGTCTTCCACCACCTTCAGGCCGTGCCGGCGAGCCAGCTGCAGCAACGCGGGCATGTCGGCGGCCAGACCGGCATAGTGCACCGGCACGATCGCCTTGGTGCGCGGCGTGATGGCCGCGGCAACCGCCGCCGGGTCGATGTTGAGCGTGGCCGGGTCGATGTCGACCAGCCGCACGTCGGCGCCGAGGTAACGCACCACCTCTGCGGTGGCGGTAAAGGTGTGGGTCGTGGTGATGACCTCGTCACCCGGGCCGATGCCGATGGCTTCGAGCGCGAGGTGCAGGCCGGCGGTGGCCGAGTTGACGGCGATGCAGTGCAAGCCCGGCTCGCCGAGGAATGCAGCGAAGTCGGCCTCGAAGCGCTTGGCCTTGGGGCCGGTGGTGATCCAACCCGAGCGCAGGGTATCGACCACTTCGGCGATTTCCTCCTCGCCGATTTCGGGCAGCGCGAAGGGCAGGAAGGCGGTGTTCATGGCATCAGTGCGGGTGGTCCAGCAGCTCCAGGTGGGCCGCGGTGGCACCGGGCACCGCGTCCAGCGCGATGCCTCGGTCGAGGGTCACAAGGCGCCCGCCGTGGTGCACGGCCAGTGCGAGCAGGTACAGATCGGTCACCTGGCGCGAACCGAGTACTCGGTCCCAGCGCAGCCGGCCGGGTTCCAGCACGCTCAAGTCGTCGGGCCAGAAGCGGTGGTGCCGGTCGGTCGTGGCCTGGGCCAGGCGCTGGGCGACCGCAGCCGCTGGCTGGGCGTTCGGGTAGGCGGCCAGCGAGAGCACGCGCACGCAGCCGTTCTGCGTCAGCGGGCAGGAGGCCCAGCCGGCACCCGCGTGTTCGGCCAGCCACTGCATGGCCAGGCGGTGATGCAAGTGCCCGGCGTCGAGCAGCGCGACCAGCACGTTGACATCGAGCAGCGCGGCCCGCTGGGCGTCCGGCCGACGGGCGCGGGTTGCCATCAAAGGCCCTCGGCGTCGCGCAGCCGGTTCACCACGTCATTGGTCGCCACCACGCCGGGCCGGGCCGCGAACGGCACGAAGCCGGCAACGGCGGCCGGTGCCGCAGCGGCTTCGTCAGGTTCGGACCTGCCGGTGAGCGAGCGCCGCAGCAGACGCGACACCACCTGGCCGGCGGTGCAGCCTTCGCGCCGGGCCAGCTCTCGGGCGGCAGCCATCAGGTCGTCGTCGATATCGAGCGTGGTGCGCATGGTGCGTTGATTCAGTGATGCGTTGATGCGGCGATTCTAGCGCCCCGCCGGCTTCTCCAGCCATGCCAGCACATGCGTGCGCAGCAGCGGCAGGGCGTTGAACACTGGGTACAGGCCCGGATGCACCCGGCACACGCGCCGCGCGATGGGCGGCGCCAACGTGATGCGCTGCCAGCGCACGCGCGCCTGCGGGAACAGCGCGCGCACACGCGCCAGCGGCACGCCGCGCACATCGGGGTTGCGCGGGTTGTCCACGGTGAAGTCGTACCACAGCACGCCGCCACCGGGGGCCACCCACTGCCACATCGCCGCGGCCAGGCGCTGCGCGAAGGCATCGTCGAGCAGCGACGAGAACACGGTGTGCTGGCAGACGATGTCACGGCTGCCCGGCTCGATGGCCAGCGTACTGGCATCGCCCTGCCACAGCGTGACGCTGGCCGGCATCACCTGGCGTGCGATGGCATGCCGCTGGGGCAGCAGTTCGACGCCGGCCAGGTGTTCGGGTGCAACGCCCAGCCGCAGCCACTCGAGCAGGTTGCCGCCGGCGCCACAGCCCACCTCCAGCACGCGCAGACGCTCGACGTCGGTGAGCCCCAGGCGTACCAGCAGCCGCAGCAATGCTCGCTGGCGCTCCTGCACCGTCTGCCACACGTCCGGCTGCAGCAGGCTGTAGCGACCCGGCTCGCCGCGCCGCGCATAGCGCTGCACCACCGCCGCGGCTTCGTTCGGGGGCGTGGTCTCGGTCATCGTTGCAGGGCCCGAAGGAAGCGCTGCGCCAGCACCGGGTAGGTGTGGTGCGCCAGCACGTAAGCGCGGCCGCGCTCGCCCATCGCCTGGCGTTCGGCGACCGGCACCGCGGCCAAGCGCATCAACCCGTCGGCAACGGCCTCGGGCGATTGCGGCAGAACAGTGAAACCGCAGCCGCTCTCGGCCACGGGGTCGTTGCCTGCCGACACCGAATGCAGCACAGCGCAGCCGGCCATCATGTAGTCCATGAGCTTGTTGGGCGCGATGCCGAAGCGGTAGATGGGTACGTGCTGCCAGCCGATGTAGGCCATGTCCAGGCGCGCCAGGAACGCGGGGATCTGCGCCTTGGGGATGGGCGGCAGCAGCGACACGTGCTCCAGGCGTTCGGCGGCTATGCGCCGCTGCAGGCGTTCGCGCTCGAGACCGTCGCCCACCAGCACGAAGCGCAGCGGCGTGTCGCGCAGCAGCGATGCGGCATCGAGCAGCGTGTCCAGCGCGTTGGGCAACCCCATGGAGCCGGCGTAGCCCACGACAGTGCCGCCCGCGGCCGCGCGCGTGAGCGCCGCATCCACATCGTCACGCAACGCGGCTGGCTCGCCTTGCCACTCGTCCAGCGTGATGCCGTTGGGCACGATGGTCAGGCGCCTCAGGTCGAGCCCGCGCGAGGCCATGTAGTCGTGCACCACCGGCAGCATGGACACCACGCGGTCGGCGTCGCGGTAAGCCACGGCTTCGGCGGCATGGCACAGGCGGATGAACGGGTGGCGCGGCGACATGCCCGACAGCTCGATGGGCGACAGCGGCCACAGGTCGTGCACCTCGAACACCAGCAGCGCGCCGGCTGCCCGGGCAACGCGCCGCGCCACCCAGATGTCCATCGGGTAGGTGCTCGACGCGATCACCGCATCGGGCCGAAAGCTGGCGGCGATGGCCCTCGCCTTGCGCCACAGAGGGAACAGGAAGCGCGCAATGTTCCAGGCACGCCCCACTCCGTTGCCCTGGTAGGTCGGCGTGGGCCGCCATTCGTACTCGATGCCGTCGATCGTCTGCAAGCCAGGTTCCGGCTGGCGGGCACGCACATGGGAGTGATCGGCTGCCACGATGCGCACCCGATGCCCCAGGCGCACCCACTCACGAGCCAGGTAGTACGGCCGGTACTCCATGCCCAGCGCCGGGCTGCCGGCATAGTGGTTGAGCAGCAGGATGTTCACGGCGCCCATCCGCCCATGCGCAGGGCGCCGCGCGAATCCAGCGCGTGCAGCCTGGCCACGAAGCGCTCGACCGCAGGCTCGAACATCGCCTGGCGCGCCACCCAGTCGTGGTTGCGCGCAGCCACGTACGCTGCACGCTGCGCCAGTCGCTCGAGTTCGGGCGGCGCGGGGAACTGCCCACCACCGAGGATCAACCCGTTCGAACCATCGCTGACGAGTTCGCGGTTGGCCGGCAGGTCCGACAGCAGCGGAATGCAGCCATGCGCCATGGCTTCGAGCACCGACACCGACACCGAGTCGCTGACCGGCAGGCTGAGGTACCAGCGGGCCTGTTGGTACCACTGGGCCTGGGCCGTGGCATCGAGCCGGCCGACGAAGCGCACCCGGGCATCCAGACCCAGCGCAAGCACCTGCTGCTCCAACGCAGGTCGCAGGGAGCCGTCGTTGGCCACCACCAGCCGGGCATCGGGCCAGTGGGCCGCGATCGCACCGAACACCTGCAGCACCCGCTGCGGGGCATAGATGGGCTCCAGGCCACGGTTGGCGAACACGAGGTGTTCGTCCTTGCGCCCGGGCGGGGCCGGCAGGGTTTCGAGTCCGAACGGGAAGCTCATCACCTCGGTGGCGCCGAGCTCGCGCATGCGGTCGGCCATGTCCAGCGAGTCGCTGGTGGTCAGCGCGCAGGCATGCAGCACACGCTGGGTGAGCCAGCGCAGGGTCGGGTGCCGCTGGGGCGTGACGAGGATGTCCGACCCCCAGGCCGAACCCACGATGGCATAGCGTTGGCGCCAGAGCAGGCGCGCCAGCCACGCCAGGGTGCCGTGCGAGGTGAGGTAGTGCGCATGCACCCAGTCGGGTTGCACGCGGGCCAGCCAATGGGCCAGTCGCGGCAGGCTCTGCAGCACAGCCACGTTGCCGCCGGCGAACGCCGGCCGGGTGTCCAGCGCGAGACGCCGCTCGCGCGACAGCAGTTCCTCGAGCCCAGGGAGGAAGCCGCGCGTCGAGGCCGCATAGAGCTCGACGCGCGGCGCCAGCGCACGTGCCCACTTCAGCAGGTGGGGGCTCTCGCCATCGCCCAGCAGCACCAGCTTCATGGCTCGCTGCGCCCCGCCCAGGCCTCGTAGCCCGCGCGCAGTTCGGGGTGGCGGTCGAGCCAGCGCACATCGGCCTGGCGTGCATCGCCCACCACCTGCGCCGGATTGCCGCCGATCACGGCGTGATCGGGGTAGCGACCGCGCACGACGCTGCCCGCGCGCACGATGCAGCCGCGCCCGATCGTGGTGCCCGCCTCGATGACACTGTGCGGGCCGATGAAGCAGTACGGCCCGATGACCACCGGTGCAGCCACCCAGCCGGGCCGCGGCTGCGGCTGCGCCCAGTCGACGAAGCGCGGCCCGAGCAGGCGCTGCGCCCGATGAGACGCGTGCGTGACGATGCTCGAGTGGTGCGTGAGCTGGGTGCCCTCGCCGATCGTGACGCCGGCGCTGGCCTCGATGAAGTTGTAGGGACCGATGTAGACGTGGTCGCCTAGCGCCAGGCGGTCTTCGTGGTCGATGCAGGTGGTTGGTGCGATGCGCGTGTGCGGCCGCCACTGCCCTTGGGACCGCTCGCCGAAGAGCATGCGATGCCACAACCATCGCGCCAGGCCGCGGCGCATGCGATTGACGAGCGCGCGCAGGACGATCATGCGGCGCCCTCCCCTGCCGCCGATGGTGCCGCCGGCACCGGTGCGGGATCGGTCGGCCAGGTGGCCAGGCACCAGAAGTACCAGCCGAAGTAGACGGCCGTGACGCCCGAAACCACCCAGCCGGCACCGGTCAGGCCGCCCAGGTGCAGGCCTGCGGCGAGCGCCGCCACGAATGCGATCTGGCCCACGAGCGCCAGCTTGAGCGCCCAGGCCTGTGCACGCCAGGCCAGCGTGACGACACCCAGCGGCGAGGCCACGAAGTGCACGCCGATGTACAGCGCGAGCGACCGCGCCAGTTCGCCGGCCGGTCGCCACGGCTCGCCGAAGGCCCAGGCGAACAGCGGCGGACCCCACAGCCACAGCGCGACGACCAGCGGCGTGGCCAATGCGGCGAGCGTGAGCATGGCCTGGCGCACCACCGCGCGTCCTTGCGCAGTGGCACCGTCGCCACCTGCGGCCAAGCGCGGATACAACGCCTGCGACAGCGCCCCGCCCACGAGGGTGGCAGGCGCCTTCAGGTAGCGCAGGGCCAGGCCCCAGGCGCCGGCCGCAGCGGCGCCCAGGTGGGCGGTGACGAGCGCCACGCTCAGGGTGTCCTGCAACGCGCCGAGGAAGGCATGCGGCGTGTTCAGCAGCGGGAAGTCGCGGTGGCGACGGGCCACCTCGCGCAGGCCGGGCGGTGGCCCGCTCTCGCGTCCGTCGGCACCCGCCACCGTGGGCAGCCGCAACACCGCTGTGGCAGCCACGGCCGCAGCGATGGGTGCGGCGATCAGGCCGTGCACTCCCATCTGTGCCAAGCCGGCCCCGGCCTGGGCCAGCGCCCCGCCGCCATGCTGCAGCACCCGCGAGGCGGCCAGCGCGGCGAACCTCTGCTCGCGCGTGGCCCACAGCGTGGCCAGCGACAGCAGCCCCAGCGCGCCCACGGCTGCCGGCAGCCACAGGGGAAAGGCCTGCGCCTGCACCAACGCCCAGGCCACGCCGATCAGGGCGCACAGCACGACCACCGCGGCCAGCAGCCACAGGCACAGGCGGCGCAGTGCGACCGCCTGCGCCTCATCGCGCACCAGCGGCAGTGCGAACTCGTAGCGCGCACAGGCCACCACCGCGAGGTTGGCCGCCACCGCTGCAAACAGGTGATAGACACCGAACTCCTGCGGGCTGTACAGCCGAGCCAGCCATGGCCCCAGCAGCAGCGGCAACGCCTGCGCGAGCACGCCGCCGGCCAGCAGCGTGAGGGTGGCGGGCAGCAGACCGGCGCGGGCCATGGGTGGGCGGGCGCCTATCCGAGATGCGCTCAGGCCACGGCCACGCTGGCGGCCGGCGTGCGCGTGGCCTGCACAAGGGCGGCCACGACGCGGTCCTGGTCGGCTTCGGTGAGGTCGGCGCTCATCGGCAAGCTCAGCACGCGCTGCGCGGCCCGCACACTGCACGGGTGCGCCGCGGCATCGTGCCCGGCCGCATAGGCGGGCTGGTGATGCAGCGGCTTGGGGTAGTGCACGGCCGTGGGCACGCCGGCGGCCTGCAGCGCCTTCTGCACGGTGGCGCGGTCGTCGACCAGCACGGTGAACTGGGCCCACACGCAATCGCGATCGTCGCGCACCGCCAGCAGGCCCGCCTCGGCGCCGCTGGCAGCGAGGCGCTCGCGATAGCGTTGCCCCAGCTCGCGCCGCCGCTGCAGTTCCCAGTCGAAGCGCTCGAGCTTGGCCAGCACCACGGCGCATTGCAGCGTGTCCATGCGCCCGCCCACACCGATGCGGGTGTGGTGGTAGCGCCCGCTCTGGCCATGCACGCGGATCTCGCGCGCAGCCTGCGCCAGCGCGTCGTCGCTGGTGAACAGCGCACCGCCATCGCCGTAGCAGCCCAGTGGCTTGCTCGGGAAGAAGCTGGTGCAGCCGATGGTGGACAGGTTGCAGCTGCGGCGGCCGCGGTAGCTCGCGCCGAAGCTCTGGGCGGCGTCCTCGATGACCACCAGGCCATGGCGCGCGGCGACGGCATTGATGTCGTCCATGTCGGCCGCCTGGCCGTACAGGCTCACCGGCATGATGGCGCGCGTGCGCGGCGTGATCGCCGCCTCGATCAGCCGCGCATCGATGTTGCAGGTGTCGGGCTCGATGTCGACATACACCGGCACGCCGCCGGCGAGCACGATGGTCTCGGCCGTGGCGGCGAAGGTGAAGGGCGAGGTGATGACCTCGTCGCCGCTCTTCAGCCCCAGCGCCATGAGCGCGATCAACAGCGCCTCCGTACCGCTGGCCACGGCCACGCAGTGGCGCGCGCCACTGTAGGCCGCCAGGGCCTGCTCCATCTCGGCCACTTCGGGGCCCATGATGTACTGGCCGTGATCGAGCACGCGCTGGATGCGGGCGTCGATCGATTGCTTGAGTGCGCCGTACTGCGCCTTCAGGTCGGTGAATTGCATAGTTGGAGTCGTTCGCCCTCGAGTCGATAGCGTTCGCCGGTGGCTGGGCATGAGGCCTCGCCGTGCCCGCTCGGCGGCAGGGCAAGGCGCTCGCCGTGGCGGCTCATCCAGCCGATGCGCCGCGCCGGCACGCCCACCATCAGCGCGTAGGCCGGCACATCGCGGCTCACCACGGCGCCGGCACCGACGAAGGCATATTCGCCGATGGTGGTGCCGCACACCACGGTGCAGTTGGCGCCCAACGTGGCACCGCGCCTGACCAAGGTGCGGCGGAACTCGTTCTTTCGCGGCACCGCGGAGCGCGGGTTGTGCACGTTGGTGAAGACCATGCTCGGGCCGCAGAAGACATCGGATTCGAGCGTCACGGCGTCGTAGACCGAGACGTTGTTCTGGACCTTGACGTTGTCGCCGATGACCACGTCGTTGCCCACGTACACGCCCTGCCCGAACGAGCAGCCCGCGCCGATGCGTGCGCCGGCGCTGATGTGCGCGAAGTGCCAGACGCGACAGCCCTCGCCGAGCTGCGCACCCGCGTCGACGATGGCGCTGTCGTGAACGACGGTGGCAGCCATCAATATTCAAGAGGCAGGTTCACGCGCTTGCCGTCGCGCGCCGAGCGGTACATGGCAATCAGCAGTTCCAGGCTCTTCAGGCCCTCGCGGCCGTCGGTCTCGGGCTCGCACTCGCCACGCAGCGTGCGGATGACGTTGTCGTAGTACAGCGGATGGCCGAAACCGTAGACCGACGTGGTCTGGTAGCTCGCATCATCGAGGTGCTGGTCCATCTCGTGCGGCTGCGCGAACTCCCAGTGCTCGATCTGGTTCACGGCGACACCGCCGATGCGCACGGTGCCGGCCTCGCCCAGCACGGTGATCGAGCCCTCGTAGTTCTTGGGGTGGGCAAGCATGGTCACGTTGATCGATCCCATGGCGCCGTTGCGCCACTTCAGCGCCGCCACGCCGGTGTCCTCGACTTCGATGTTGCGCGCCAGCGTGCCGGTGTAGGCCATGACGCTCTCCACCGGACCGATCAGCCAGTCGAGCAGGTCGACGTAGTGGCTGGCCTGGTTCATGAACGCCCCGCCGTCGAACTCCCAGGTGCCGCGCCAGGCGGCGGAGTCGTAGTAGCTCTGTGGCCGCGACCAGAACACGTTGACGGTGACCATGTAGATGCGGCCGAAGCGACCGTTCCCGATGGCCTGGCGCAGCAGCTGCAGCGTGCGGTTGCGCCGGTTCTGCTTGACCACGAACAGCCGTACGCCGGCTTCGTCACAGGCCTTGACCATGGCCAGGCCGTCGGCCCAGCGGGTGGCCATGGGCTTTTCGGTCATCACGTGCCGGCCGGCCTTTGCGGCCTCGATGGCCTGCGCCGGATGCAGGCCGCTGGGCGTGGCCAGCACGACGCAATCGGCCGCCGCGTGCGCGACCATCTGGGTGTAGCTGGCGTAGCCGCGTGCGCCGGTGCGTTGCACGGCCGCCGCCAGTGCGGCGGCATCGGTGTCGCAAACCGCGACCCACTCGGCACGCTCGGAATGCCGGCCGACGGACTCGATGTGGTTGGAAGCAATTCGGCCGCAGCCGGCGAGCGCGAAGCGGACCTTGCGGTCCTGGACGGGAGGGGACTTCGGATGCATGGCGAGCGAAGCAAGTGTGCGAGCCAGCGCGCATTGTCCACGAGCGCGCCGCTTGCGGCAGGCTGCGCCTGCCTACAATTCGCGGTTTCCCCAAGCCCCGCCGGCCCACCATGACGCACGACGCCCTGCTCCCCGACGACGACAACAAGCTGATCGCCGAGCGGCGCGAGAAACTGGCGGCCATTCGCGCCAAGGGGGTGGCGTTCCCCAACGACTTCAAGCCCCGCCACCATGCAGCCGACCTGCAGGGCAAGTACGGCGAGATAGCCAACGAAGAGCTGGAGCCCCAGGCGGTCCAGGTGGCCGTGGCCGGACGCATGATGCTCAAGCGTGTGATGGGCAAGGCGAGCTTCGCGACGCTGCAGGATGGCAGCTTCGGCAAGACCCACGGGCGCATTCAACTGTTCGTCAGCAAGGATGCGCTGG
>JAKLLB010000115.1 GCA_023150345.1 Aquabacterium sp. | reverse complement strand
AATGATCAACCTCGCGAAAACGTTGCTGCGGCGGCGCAGGCCTTCATGGCCGAGATCCGTGCGGCGCTCGATGCATAGGAAGTCGACAGGAGCATCCCGATGAGTTGGCTCGAGAAACTGCTGCCGCCGAAGATCCAGCAAACCGACCCCACCGAGCGGCGCTCGGTGCCCGAAGGGCTGTGGGTCAAGTGCCCCGCTTGCGAGACGGTGCTCTACAACACCGATCTGGCGCAGAACCTCAATGTCTGCCCGAAGTGCGACCACCACCACCGCATCGGTGCCCGCGCGCGACTGGATGCCTTCCTCGACGCCGAAGGGCGCTGGGAGATCGGCCAGGAAGTGGTGCCGGTCGATCCGCTGAAGTTCAAGGACAGTCGCAAGTACCCTGAGCGGCTGAAGGACGCACTGGAGGGCACGGGCGAGACCGACGCACTGGTGGTGATCGGCGGCGCGGTGATGAGCGTGCCCGTCATGACAGCCTGCTTCGAGTTCGACTTCATGGGGGGGTCGATGGGCTCGGTGGTCGGCGAGCGCTTCGTGCGCGGGGTCGAGGCCGCCATCGAGCAGAAGGTGCCGTTCGTGTGCTTCACGGCCACTGGCGGCGCACGCATGCAGGAAGGCCTGTTCAGCCTGCTGCAGATGGCCAAGACCAATGCTGCGCTGACCAGACTGGCGCGCGCACGGCTGCCCTACATCAGCGTGCTGACCGACCCCACGATGGGCGGTGTCTCCGCCAGCTTCGCCTTCGTCGGTGACGTGGTGCTGGCCGAGCCCAAGGCCCTGGTGGGTTTTGCCGGCCCGCGGGTGATCGAGAACACGGTGCGCGAGAAGTTGCCCGAAGGCTTCCAGCGCGCGGAGTTCCTGGTGAAGAAGGGCGCGGTCGACCGCATCGTCGATCGCCGCCAGTTGCGGCCCACCATCGCGCGCATGCTGGCGATGCTGCAGCGCCAGAGCGCCGACGCCGTGGCCTGAGAGGGCCCTCGCAAGCGGGCCAGCCGGCCCGTGATGCGCCCCATCGCCGACCCCGCGCCCACTGCCGCGCGGGCACTCCCATGACGCTGCCCACCACGCTGGACGACTGGCTCGCGCACTGCGAGCGCCTGCACCCGGTCACGATCGACATGACGCTCGACCGTGTTGCCGCGGTGCGAGACCGCCTGGGCCTGCGATTCCAGGCCACCGTGGTGAGCGTGGCCGGCACGAACGGCAAGGGCTCCACCTGCGCCATGCTCGAGGCCATTGCGTTGCAGGCTGGCTGGCGCGTGGGCCTCTACAGCAAGCCGCACTTGGTGCACTTCGAGGAACGTTGCCGCATCCAGGGCGAAAGCCTGCCGGCGTCGGAACTGCTGCCGCACTTCGAGGCGGTGGAGCGCGCGCGTGGCGACATCACGCTCACATGGTTCGAGTTCACCACGCTCGCGATCCTGCGTGCGCTTGCGCAGGCGTCGCTGGATCTGGTGATACTCGAGGTGGGTATGGGTGGCCGGCTGGATGCGGTGAATGCGATCGACGCCGACTGCGCCATCGTCACCGGCATCGCGCTCGATCACACCGACTACCTGGGGCCCGACCGCGAGGCGATCGGCCGCGAGAAGGCGGGCATCTTCCGGGTTGGCCGACCCGCCATCGTGGGCGATCCGGACCCACCGCACAGCATCGTCGCGCACGCCCAGGCGCTGGGTGCCGACCTGTGGCTGGCCGGACGCGACCATGCGGTCCAGGGAGACCGCCAGCAGTGGAGCTGGCGCGGTCGCAACCGCCGCTATGGCGCCCTGGCCTATCCGGCGCTGCGTGGTGCCAATCAGCTGCTCAATGCGTCGGCCGCTCTGGCGGCGTTCGAGGCGCTGGGCGAGCGGCTCCCGATCACGGCCCAGGCCGTGCGCAGCGGCCTGGCGCTGGTTTCGCTTCCCGGGCGCTTCCAGGTGGTGCCGGGACAACCGGTGCTGGTGCTCGATGTGGCGCACAACCCGCAGGCTGTGGCCGCGCTGGCGCTCAACCTCGACCAGATGGGGTTCCATCCGCGCACGCGCGCCGTGTTCGGCGCCATGCGCGACAAGGACATCCGCGGTGCCCTGTTGCACATCGCCCCTCTGGTGGACCACTGGCATCTGTGTGACCTGCCACTGGCGCGCGCCGCGCGTGCGAGCGAACTGGCCGACGTGGTGTCGACACTGCCAGGTCCGGCAGGCGCCGCAGCCGCGCGCATCGGTTGCTACGCCAGTCCCTCGGAGGCCCTGGCCGCTGCCGCTGCCCAAAGTGACCCCGCTGATAGAATTGTGGTCTTCGGTTCCTTCTACACCGTGGGCGGTGTGCTGAAGGACGGCCTGCCCCGGCTGGCGGCGCGGCACCTGACCTAGATGCCCTCGCAGCAGGGGCGGCAGGCCCTGCACACCGCCACGGCCTCACCTCTCTCGGCTCGCATGGGTTTGCTGTCCTATTTCAAGCGCAATGCTGCCGGCGTCGGCGAGTCGTCGGCCGCCGGCCCCGACCCCGTCGAGAACGCCCGCACGCGGGCCCGGCGACGCCTGATCGGCGCGACCGTTCTGCTGGGCATCGGCGTGGTTGGATTCCCGCTCGTTTTCGAGTCGCAGCCGCGACCGATACCGGTAGACATCCCCATAGAGATTCCACGCCGCGATGCGGCTGCGCCGCTGGTGGTGCCGCCGGCACCGCGTTCCGGCCCGGTGGCCACGCCCAGTCTGCCGCCAGTGGCCGAAGATGTGCCGGCATCGGCCGCCGTCGCCAGGCAAGCCCCGAGTCCCGCCGCCGAACTGCCCATCGAACGCGCCGCCGAGCAGGGCCGCGAGGTCGTGCCGGCCGCGTCGCGGCCGGCTGCGGCCCGGGGTGCATTGCCCGCGGCATCGGTGGCGGTGGCGCCCAAGCCGTTGGCGCCCGCCTCCGCCTCGCGCGCCGCATCGGCGGCGGCGCGCTCCGATGACGGCCGGCGCGCGCAGGCGCTGCTCGATGGGCGGCCTCAGGCTGCGGCGGCACCGCCCGCTGTCGGATCGGCGCCGGGCGCACGGCTGGTGGTGCAGGTGGGTGCCTACACCGAGGCCGACAAGCTGCGTGATGCCCGCGTCCGCGTCGAGAAGCTCGGCCTGAAGACCTACACGCAGGTGATCGAGTCCGACGGCGGCAAGCGGACGCGCGTGCGCGTCGGTCCCTTTGCGACACGCGACGAAGCCGACAAGGCCGCCGCTCGCATCCGCGCCGCTGGGCTGCCGGTGGCCATACTGGCGCTCTGAGGCGGCATGTGGACAACGCAATCCATCGGCATGGTGGATGCCGCCCTGCTGGCGGTGCTGGTCGTCAGCGTGCTGGTCGGGCTGTGGCGAGGCGGCGTGTACGAAGTGATGGCGGTGTTGGGCTGGGTGGTGGCCTACGTGGCAGCCCAAGCATTCGCGCCTGTGGTGGCGCCGGATCTGCCGCTGTTCGCGCCCGACAGCTCCCTTCGCATCGGCCTGGCACTGGCACTGGTGTTCTTCGTGGTGCTGCTGGCCTGGTCGCTGCTGGCATGGCTGCTGCGCAAGCTCGTGCATGCCACGCCCCTCACGCTGGCCGATCGCATGCTGGGCGGCGCCTTCGGCCTGTTTCGCGGCATCTTCCTGCTGCTGGTGGCGGCCACTCTGGTGGCCTTCACACCAGCGCAGCAGGCGCCAGCGTGGCAACGCTCTCGTGGTGCCCACTGGTTGGGGGTCATGCTCGAGGGCATCAAACCCATGCTGCCAGTCGCGGTCGCGCGCTATCTGCCGGAGTGAAGCCGGCACCCATCATCCTTCGAGGACGGAAGCTCCCATGTGCGGCATCGTCGGCGTGATCTCGCGTACGCCCGTCAACCAGTTGATCTACGACGCCCTGCTGCTGTTGCAGCACCGCGGACAGGACGCCGCCGGCATCGTGACGATGCAGGGCCGCCAGTGCTACATGCACAAGGCGCGCGGCATGGTCAAGGACGTGTTCCGGACCCGCAACATGCGCGCGCTGCCAGGAAGCGTGGGGTTGGGACAGGTGCGTTATCCCACCGCAGGCAACGCGTTCAACGAGGAGGAGGCGCAGCCGTTCTACGTAAATGCGCCATACGGCATCGTGCTGGTGCACAACGGCAACCTCACCAACGCCCACGCGCTGAAGCAGGAGTTGTTCGAGATCGACCGCCGCCACATCAACACCGGCAGCGATACCGAGGTGCTGATCAACGTGCTGGCACACGAGATGGAGCTGGCCGGGCGCGACGTGCCGCTCACACCTGAACTGGTGTTCCGCGCCGTCAAGGCGGTGCACCGGCGTATCCGCGGCTCGTACGCCGTGATCGCGCTCATTGCTGGCTACGGGCTGCTGGCCTTCCGCGATCCGTTCGGCATACGCCCGCTGGTGCTGGGTGAGGCGGACGTGCCGCTGGCCGATGGCGGTGGCCGCGAAGTGATCGTGGCCAGCGAGACCGTGGCCCTGGAAGGCACCGGTCACCGGGTGCTGCGGGATGTGGCCCCCGGCGAGGCGGTATTCATCGACCTCGACGGCCAGATCCACGCGCAGCAGTGCGCGCAGTCGCCGTCGCTGAACCCGTGCATCTTCGAGTTCGTCTACCTGGCCAGGCCCGACTCGGTGATCGACGGCATCTCGGTCTACCAGGCGCGGCTGAACCTGGGCGAGACCTTGGCCCAGCGGGTGATCAACACCATGCCGCCATCGGACATCGATGTCGTGATTCCCATCCCGGAGAGCAGTCGACCGAGTGCCATGCAGCTGGCTCAGAAGATCGGCAAGCCCTACCGCGAGGGCTTCGTGAAGAACCGATACGTGGGGCGCACCTTCATCATGCCCGGGCAGTCGGTGCGCAAGAAGAGCGTGCGGCAGAAGCTCAACGCCATTGCGCAGGAGTTCCGGGGCCGCAACGTGCTGCTGGTGGACGACTCCATCGTGCGTGGCACGACCAGCAAGGAGATCGTGCAAATGGCACGTGAGGCCGGTGCGCGGCGCGTGTACATGGCCTCGGCCGCGCCCCCGGTGCGCTATCCGAACGTCTACGGCATCGACATGCCCACCCGTGAAGAACTGATTGCGCATGGCCGCACGCAAGAAGAGATCCGCGCATTCATCGGCGCGGATGCGCTGATCTACCAGGACGTCGATGCCATGAAGCGCGTCGTGCGCCAGCTCAATCCCGCCATCGCCGGCTTCGAGGCATCGTGTTTCGACGGCACCTACGTCACCGGTGACGTCAGCCTTGCCGACTTCGAGGCCATCGAACACCAACGCACCCAGGCCCGCCAGGATGACGAGGAGGGCGACGCCCGCACGCGCCTGACGTTGCAGGGCGGCACCGACGGAACCTGACTCTGAACACGCACGCCATGACGCCAACGGTTCGTACCCGCATCGCCCCGTCGCCCACCGGGTTTCTTCACCTGGGCACGGCCCGCACGGCGCTGTATTCGTGGGCCTATGCCCGCCACCATGGCGGGCAGTTCATCCTGCGCATCGAAGACACCGATGTCGCACGCTCTACCCAGGAGTCGGTCGACCAGATCATCGAGTCCATGCGCTGGCTGGGCCTGGACTACGACGAGGGTCCGCATTACCAGATGCAGCGCTTGGAGCGCTACCACGCGGTGGTGGAGCAGATGATCGCCGCCGGCAGCGCCTACCGTTGTTGGTGCACGCCGGCCGAACTCGAGGAGATGCGCGAGGGCCAGCGCGCACGCGGCGAAAAGACCCACTACGACCGCCGCTGGCGGCCGGAACCGGGCAAGGCGCTGCCCGCGGTGCCTGCGGACGTTCAGCCGGTGGTGCGCCTGCGCAACCCGGTCGATGGCGTCGTCACCTGGGACGACCTGGTCAAGGGGCCGATCACCATCGCCAATGAGGAAATCGACGACCTGATCATCATGCGTCCGCCGCCGGACGGTGCCGCCGAGGGTGCGCTGGGCATCCCCACCTACAACTTCGCGGTGGTGGTCGATGACTGGGACATGGGCATCACCCACGTCTTCCGCGGGGACGAGCACGTCAACAACACGCCCTGGCAGATCAACATCTTCCAGGCCTTGGGCGCGCCGCAGCCGCGCTTCGGCCACTGCCCCATCATCCTGGGCGAAGACGGCCTGAAGCTGTCCAAGCGGCGGGGCGCGGTCAGCGTCACGGCCTACGAGGAGGCGGGGTACCTCCCCGAGGCCATGCTGAACTACCTGGCCCGGCTGGGCTGGAGCCACGGCGACGACGAGCTCTTCACCCGTGAGCAGATGGTGCAGTGGTTCGACGGCAGCCACCTGGCCCGCAGCCCGGCGCAATGGGACCCGGCCAAGCTGGCCTGGGTGAACGCCCAGTACCTGAAGCAGGCCGACGACTCCCGTCTGGCTGCACTGGTGGCCCGTGAACTGGCGCGGCGGGGCCTGGGGCCCGTTGCCGACGATCTGATGCGGCGCCGCTGCGGACTCTACAAAGACCGATGCACCACGGTGGTGGAACTGGCCGATTGGGTCGAGATGCATGAAGTGCCGGTGGTACCGGCCGAAACCGATGTGACGCAACACGTCACCGACGCCGTGCGTCCGGCGCTGGTGGCCCTGCGCGACCGGCTGGCCGAGATCGACTGGGACGCCGCCACCATCGCTCAGGTGCTGAAGCAAACGCTCACCGCGTACGGCCTGAAGATGCCGCAGCTGGCGATACCGGTGCGGGTGTTGGTGTGCGGACGCACGCAGACGCCCTCGCTGGATGCCGTGCTGGCGCTGTTCGACCGGCGCACGGTGCTCGCTCGCTTGCAGCACCTATGAGTTGTGCTATAGTCATGGACTCGCTTGAACGGCGCTCGCGCCAGTGCAAACGGCAACGGTGCACGGGGGTATAGCTCAGCTGGGAGAGCGCTTGCATGGCATGCAAGAGGTCAGCGGTTCGATCCCGCTTACCTCCACCACATCCGGTGCGGCGCGGTGCGTTCGAGTCGATGAAGGATTCGTCCCCTTCGTCTAGAGGCCTAGGACACGACCCTTTCACGGTTGTAACAGGGGTTCGAATCCCCTAGGGGACGCCAGCACACAACCCCGCGGAGCGCGCAGCGCCCGCGGGGTTTGTCATTTGTGGATCAGCGTCGCGGTGGCTCGCGGGATGCGGATCGGCGTCGCAGTGGCTCGCTGGGTGTCGATCAGCTTCGCAGTGGCTCGCTGGGTGTCGATCAGCTTCGCAGTGGCTCGCTGAGTGTCGATCAGCTTCGCAGTGGCTCGCTGAGTGTCGATCAGCTTCGCAGTGGCTCGCTGGTGACCAGCTCTCGGCCTTCGGCGACCTGCTGCATGCGCGGGCGATCGAGCACGGTGATGCGCGAGTGGGCGCATTGCACCATGCCCAGGGCCTGCATGCGGCGCAGCACGCCGTTGATGCGCTGGCGGCTGGCGCACAACAGCGTGGCCAAGTCGGTCTGCGAGAGCGTGAGCTCGATGTGCAGGCCCTCGTCGGTGCCGCGGCCGAACTGGCGGCACAGCCGCAGCAACTGCTGCGCCACGCGCTGGCCCAGTGGCAGGGTCTGCAACTCTTCCATCCGCCGCAGCATGTGGCGCAGCCGCCGGCAATCCAGCAGCAGCAGGGCCTGATGCAGCTCGGGAGTGCTCTGCACCAGTGTGGTGAGGTCCTGTCGGCTCACCAGCAGCAGCGTGCTGTTCATGTGGGCGCGGATGTCCAACTGGGTGGTGCCGCGGTCCATCAGTTCGATGTCTCCGTACCAGTCGCCTGGCCCCAGCAGGTCTAGAGTGAAGCTGCGACCGTCGGCCAGGTCGGTGCCCAACCGCAGTGCGCCGCTGGCCACGCCGACCCAGTCGGCGGCATGGCTGCCGCGTCGCATGATCAAGACGCCGCGATGCACATGGCGCACCCGCGCCCGCGCCAGGATGGCTTGCCGCAACTCCAGCGACAGCCCGGAAAACCATGTGCCCGACTCGACCCCGGCGCGCTCGGCAGGGTGCAGGCCGGGATGTTGTACGCCGCTCGACGGTTCGGGGCGCATGGGCAACGGACGGGCAAGGACAGTGGACATGCGGGAGGCTCCAGGCAACGTACCCGATTTTCGAAAACGACGTGGACTGCAGGATGTCACTTGGTTGACTCCATTGGGTAAGGGCATACCCTTTCTTCGATTCCCGCGGCGTCAGGGCGATGATACGGGTTATGGAGACCGACTTCGCCACGCCGTTGCCGGCGCCCGAACTTGCGGCAGCGCCAACGCGCTTCGATGAGCGGCGCCAGGCCTTGCTGGCTGCGGCGGCACAGCGCTTCAACGAGTTGGGCGTGCGCGGCGCCACGCTGGCGGTCATCGCCGGCGACGTGGGGCTGGGCACCAGCAGCGTCACCTATTACTACCGGCGCAAGGAAGACCTGGCCGCCGCCTGCTTCGAGCAGGCGATCGCGTTGCACGACGACCTCGTGGGTCGTGCCGCTGGCGAAGCCACGCTGGCTCTGCGTGTCGAGGCCCTGCTGGTGGCCCTGGCGCATCGGCTGGCCGAGATCGACGTCGGCCGACACCCGCAGTTCCTGCAGTTCAACGACATTCGGGCCTTGCCCCAACCCCATCTGCAGCGCGTGTTCGGTCTCTACACCGTCTGGTGGCGGCGCGTGCGCGCACTCCTGTCGGGGCCGGAGACATCGGGCTGGACCCGCCACGATCGAAATGCCCGCACCCACTTGTTGGTGTCGGTGGCGCATTGGCTGCGGGTGTGGATTGGCCGCCATGAGCCGGATGACTACGCGCGTGTTGCGCGCCGCGTGGCCGCCGTGGTGCTGCACGGGCTGAATGCCGGCGGCCAGGACTGGCCTGACGAGGCTGGGCATGGGCGTGCATGGCAGGCCACTGCCGCGTCTGCAGGTCAGGAGGTCTTCTTGCGCGCGGCGACCGAACTGGTGAACGACCAGGGGTTTCGGGGTGCATCCGTGCAGGCCATCGCGGAGCGCGTGAAGCTGAGCAAAGGCTCTTATTACCACCACCACGACACCAAGGACGATCTCGTCGTCGCCTGCTTCGAGCGCAGCTTTGCGTTGTTGCGGCAGGCGTTGGTGGCTGCCGAGCAGTCCTGCGGAAACGGCTGGCAGCGCACCTGCGAGGCATGTGCCGCGCTGGTTCGGCTGCAACTGTCCGCCCAGGGGCCGCTGCTGCGCAGCACCGCCACCAGCGCCCTGCCCACGCCCGAGCATCGGCGCGAGGCCAGGCGCACCCAGATGCGCCTGACCGAGCGCCTGGCGAGCCTGCTGGTCGAGTCCATGGTCGACGGTTCCATGCGGCCGCACGATCCGGCCGTGGGTGCTCAAGTCCTGGCGGGCGCGGTGAACGCGGCCAGCGAGCTCACGCGCTGGGTGCCCGGGCTCGAGCCGTCGGATGCGGTGCGGGTCTACCTCCGCCCGGCCATGTTGGGGCTGCGGGTGCCCGCCCGCTGAGCGCATCGCGGCGCATGCCGTTGTTTTCTCTTCTTGAACGAAACAGTTCGACCGCCAGTGCGCTGGTCGTTGATGAGAGTAGGGGTAAATCCCGGTTAAATAGTTCATGACCTGAAATATTCTGAGGCCTTGGACTTCCCTACGCAAGCCATGTCGACAGACTTCGTTCCCGTGGCCGGTCCGCTGGCCGACCTGCACCTGCTGCACATCACGCGCAACAGCACCGTGCTGCATGCGCGCATGAACCGACCGGGCAAGCGCAATGCGCTGAGCGATGAACTGGTACAGCAGGTGCACACCTGCTTCCAGCAGTTGCCGCAGGACGTGGGCGCGGTTGTCATCAGCGGCGAGGGCGACCACTTCTGTGCGGGCCTCGACCTGTCCGAACTGGTGGAGCGCGACATCCAGGGGGCGGTGCTGCACTCGCGCATGTGGCATGCGGCGTTCGA
>JAKLLB010000114.1 GCA_023150345.1 Aquabacterium sp. | reverse complement strand
CTCGACAGCGGCTTCCAGGACCGCACGTTGCCGCTGTGGGCGGTGCCGCTGACCATCGTGGGGCTGTTCGGCCTGCGCGGGGCGGCCGGCTTCGTGGCGCAGGTGGCGCTGTCATGGGCCGCGCACCGCGGCCTGCAGGACATGCGCCAGCAGTTGTTCGAGCGCATGCTCGACGCACAGCCGGCGCTGTTCACGCGGCAGTCGGCCAGCCAGCTCACCAACACGCTGGTCTACGAGGTGCAGACCGGCGCCACCCTGCTGGTGGTGAGCGTGCTCACCGTCGTGCGCGACTCGCTGGCACTGCTGGCGCTGCTGGCGTACCTGCTGTACTTGAACTGGAAGCTCACCCTGTTCGTGGCGGTGCTGTTCCCGGCGGTGGCCTGGGTGATGCGCACCGTGGGCAAGCGGCTGCACCGCCTCACCCGCGAAGGCCAGGCCGCCACCGATGCGCTGGCCTACGTGGTGGAGGAAAACGCGCTGGCCTGGCGCATCGTGCGCATGCACGGGGCCGAGCGTTCGCAGGCCTCGCGCTTCCTGCGCCATGCCATCGACCTGCGCCGCGTGATGCTCAAGATGGTGGCCGCAGGCGCCACCATCACGCCGCTGACCCAGATCTTCGCGGCCATGGCGCTGTCGGCCGTGGTGACGCTGGCGCTGTGGCAGAGCCAGCAGACCGGCGCCACCGTGGGCAGCTTCGTCGCCTTCGTCACCACCATGCTGCAGATGGTGGCGCCGGTGAAGCACCTGTCGGACGTGACGGCGCAGCTCACCCGCGGCATGGTGGCGCTCGAGCGCGGCCTGGAGCTGCTGGACCACAGCCCGCCCGAGCACGGCGGCACGCACGATGCCGGCCGCGCACGCGGCGACATCGCCCTGCACGGCGTGACCCTGAGCTACCGCGACGACCAGCAAGCGGCGCTGCGAGGGCTGGACCTGCACATCCCGCCGGGCCAGACGGTGGCGCTGGTGGGGCCGAGCGGCGCCGGCAAGAGCTCGCTGATTCACCTGCTGCCGCGCTTCCTGGAACCCACCGACGGTCGCATCGAACTCGACGGCGTGCCGCTGCCGCAGTGGGACATGCACGCGCTGCGGCGCCAATTTGCGCTGGTGAGCCAGGACGTGGTGCTGTTCAACGACACGGTGGCCGCCAACGTGGCTCTGGGCAGCGACGAGGCCCAGCCCGACCGCGAGCGCGTGCGCGCGGCGCTGCGCGGCGCCCATCTGCTGGACTTTGCGCAGGGCCTGCCGCAAGGCCTGGACACCCCGGTGGGCCACAACGGCAGCCAGCTCTCGGGCGGCCAGCGCCAGCGCCTGGCGATCGCCCGCGCGCTGTACAAGAACGCACCGGTGCTCATCCTCGACGAAGCCACATCCGCGCTCGACAGCGAGAGCGAGCGCGCGGTGCAGGCCGCGCTGGACGAACTCATGCGCGGCCGCACCACGCTGGTCATCGCCCATCGGCTGTCCACCATCGAGCATGCCCACCGCATCGTGGTGCTCGATGCCGGCCGCATCATCGAACACGGCACGCATGCCGAGCTGCTGGCCCGCGGCGGCGCCTATGCGCGACTGCATGCGCTGCAGTTCCGAACCTGAACAGGAGCGATCCCTTGAACGCCATCAGCCGCTACCCCGTGCCCGAACTCGCCGACCTGCCCGAGGACATGCGCACCCGCATCCTCGAAGTGCAGCAGAAAGCCGGCTTCGTGCCCAATGTCTTCCTCGCGCTGGCGCATCGCCCGGCGGAGTGGCGCGCGTTCATGGCCTATCACGACGCCCTGCTGCTCAAGGACACCGGCTCGCTGACCAAGGGCGAGCGCGAGATGATCATCGTGGCCACGTCGGCGGCCAACCAGTGCCTGTACTGCGTGGTGGCGCACGGGGCCATCCTGCGCGTGTACGAGAAGAAGCCGCTCATCGCCGACCAGGTGGCCGTCAACTACCGCAAGGCCGACATCACGCCGCGCCAGCGCGCCATGCTCGACTTCGCGATGAAGGTGTGCCTGCACTCGCAGGAAGTCGACGAGGCCGACTTCGCCGCGCTGCGCGCGCACGGCTTCGACGACCAGGACATCTGGGACATCGGCGCCATCACCGCGTTCTTCGGCCTGTCCAACCGCATGGCCAACCTCAGCGGCATGCGGCCCAATGACGAGTTCTACCTGATGGGTCGCGTGCCGCGCGAGAAGAAGTAGGCATGCACGCCCCATCCGACACCCCCCAGCCCGGCGATGGACTCGCCGGCGCGCAGGCCCGCTTTCCACGCCGCTGCGAGCTCGAGTTGCACCAGGAGCTGCACGCCCGCCCGGCGCTGCCGGCGCGCTCGCCCTGCGTGGTGTCGTACTGGGTGCAGGCCGAGATGTCGGCCGCGCGATGTGACGCGGCCCTGGCCGCGCTGTGCCTGGGGCTGGGCCAGCCCGTGCCGGTGCCCGGCGTGCGCCACCTGGTCGTGCCCGGGCCCGAGTTCGTCGTCAAGTTCGAGCGCCACGGCGAGTTCGTGAGCTGGCAGGTCAACAGGCCGTTGCACGTGGACACCCAGCTCGACGATGGCGCACTGCGTGCGCTGATGCAGGACGCCAGCGCCGTGGCGCACCTGCCCGACGCCTTTGTGGCCGAGCTCGGCGCCACCGACTCCGGCCGCATGATTGCCGCGGCGCACGTGGTGCTGCTGCACGCGCACGACAGCGACGAGATGCTGCGCCGCTGCCGAACGCTGCTGGCCGCGCAGGCCGGCCCGATCGGCGGCGACGATGCCGCACCGCTGATGGGCGCCTTCATCGGCGACGCACGGCGCGCCGCCCTGCTCACCCACCTGGGGCTGGGGCGCGATGGCTTCACCCGCTTCGTGGTGCTCGACTTCGGCCTGCCGCCCGACCAGGCCGCCCGCGAGGCGCAGCGGCTGTGCGAGATCGAGGCCTACCGCATGCTGGCGATGCTGGGCTTCCCGCTGGCGCAGCGCGAGGCCGTGCAACTGGCGCAGCTCGAGCAGGCGCTGCAAGGCACGGTGGACGCCATGGCCAACGACAGCGCGCACGACGACGCGCAGGCTTTCGAAGCGCTCACGCGGCTGGCCGCCGAGGTCGAGCACGCCACCGCGCGCACCCGCTACCGCTTCTCGGCCACGCGGGCATACCGCTCCATCGTCGACCAGCGCCTGGCCGATCTGCGCGAGCAGCGCATCGCAGGCGTGCAAACACTGTCGGGCTTCCTGTCACGCCGCTTCGCGCCCGCCATGGCCCTGTGCGACAGCACCGACCGCCGCCTCACCGACCTGGGCGAGCGCATCGCCCGCGCCACCAGCCTGGCGCGCGTTCGACTGGAGGCGCGGCGCGAACAGGGCAACCAGGAACTGCTGCGCGCGCTGGCGCAGCGCCAGAAGCAGCAACTGCAGCTGCAGCAGACCGTCGAGGGTCTGTCGGTGGTGGCCATCAGCTACTACGCCTTGGGGCTGGTGGGATACCTGGCCAAAGCCGCGGCCAAGGCCTTGCCGGGGCAGGCCTGGCTGCAGCCCGATCTTGCCGTGGGCCTGGCGGTGCTGCCGGTGGTGGCCGGGGTGGCCTGGTTCATCCACCGGCTGCGCAGCCACTGGGCCTGAGAGAAGTCGCGACTGCAGTCGCGGCCGCTGCTCACCGCCGTCAGGAACCGTCTTCGCGCACGCGGTGGGCGTGCAACGCCTCGAAAATGGGCGCATCGCTGAAGCGGAAGAGATCGAGCCGCGACGCCGCATCGGCCTGCGCCGCGTACGGCAGCCACGACGGCACCACGAACAGATCGCCGCGCTGCACCGTCCAGCTGCGCTCGCCCACGCGCACTGTGCCCCGGCCATCGAACACCTGAAAGACCGCGGAGCCCACCTCCCGCCGCGACCGTGTGTGCGCGCCGGCGCGCAGCCGGTGCATTTCGGCACGGATGGTGGGCAGCACGTCGGAACCGGTGGTGGGGTTGGTGTAGCGCACCGCGGCATGGCCCGGCGACAACGTCGCGGCATGGCCCTCGGCTTCGAGCGCGAGCTGCTCGTCGAGCGCCCGGTCGGTATCGGCCCAGCGATAGACCAGCAGCGGTGTACCCGGCTGTGCCCCCGCCTGCGACACCGGACGCAGCCCGGGGAAGCCCCACAGGCGCTCGGAACGCGAGCGCAGCGGCGTCGTGCGTTCGGCGGGCGGCAGCGATTCACGACCGAATTCGAAGAACTGCGATTCCGAGTAATACGCAAACGGAATGTCCAGCCCGTCGATCCAGGCCATCGGCCGGTCGGCCGCATTCAGGTGCGCATGCCAGTTCCATCCCGCCTGCGGCAGGAAGTCGCCGCGCGCCATGCGCACCGAGTCGCCATTGACCACCGTCCACACGCCCTCGCCCTCGACGACGAAGCGAAACGCATGTTGCGTGTGGCGATGCTCGGGTGCGTCCTCGCCCGGCATCAGGTACTGGATGGCGGCCCACAGCGTGGGCGTGGCATACGGCCGCCCGCCCAGCGACGGGTTGGCCAGCGCGATCGCCCGGCGCTCGCCGCCACGGCCCACCGGAACCAGCTGGCCGGCCTGCTCGGCCAACGCCAGCAGGCGTTGCCAGCGCCACACATGCGGCGCGGCCTGACTCTGCGGCTGCTGCGGCATCAGCTCGCCGATACCGGTCCACAGCGGCACCAGCAGCTCGCGCTCGAAGTCGTCGTAGAGCGCCTGCAACTGCGGCGAAGGTTCGGGTTGCCCAGGCCCGGCGCGCATCGTCAAATGCACCGGCGAGGCCGCGGTCGTGTCGTCCATGGTCGTCGCTCCCGTCAGGCCGGATCGGCTTCGGCCACGTCCAGCACGATCTCGCCCACGCCCTCTATGTGCCCGTCGATGCGATCACCCGTGCGCACCGGGCCCACACCCTCGGGCGTGCCGGTGTAGATCAGGTCGCCGGGCTGCAGGTGATAGTAGGTGGACAGATCGGCGATCAGCTCGGGGATGCTCCAGATCAGCCGCGCGACGTCGGAGCGTTGCCGCACCTGGCCATTCACCTGCAGCGCGATCTCGCCACGCTCGATCACCACGCCCGGCATCGGCACCACCTCGGAGATGACCGCTCCGTGCTCGATGTCCTTGCCCAGGTCCCAGGGCCGGCCCTTGTCGCGCGCTACCAGTTGCAGGTCGCGCCGTGTCATGTCCAGGCCGCAGGCGTAGCCGTACACCAGCCGATGCGCATCGGCCTGCGTCACCCGGAACCCCGGCGCGCCGACGACGACCACCAGCTCCATTTCATAGTGGTAGTCGGCCGTGCCCGGTGGATAGGGCACGCGAGCGCCGGAGGCTACCAGCGTCGAGGGCGACTTGGTGAAGTAGAACGGCGCCTCGCTGGCCTTGTCCACCGGGCGACCCATCTCGATGGCGTGAGCGTGGTAGTTGCGACCCACGAAGAACAGGCGGTTCACCGGTGCACGGCTCGTCTGGCCGCGCACGGCCAGGGTGGGAACGGCCGGGGCCGGCCACAGGAGGGATGTCGTCGTCATGCGGGCCTCGCGGGTTCGGCGGCCAGGCAGTTCTGCACCGTCCAACCGTACAGCCATTCCAGGGCATCGTAGAAGCGCTCGGGCGAGCGGCCGCGCCAGAGGTCATTGCGCACCAGTCGTTCCACTCCCCTGGCGTGATAGATGCGCCCCATCTCGCGCGAGCTGAGCACGATGCGTGCCGTGCGCGCAATGCGCGAGCGCTGGTACCGGTCGAGCGCGGCGGACCAGTCGTCATCGTGCGCCCGCAGTGCCTCGCCCAGGGTGACCGCATCTTCCATCGCCACGCAGGCGCCCTGGGCCATGTATTGCGTGGTCGGATGCGCCGCATCGCCCAGCAAGGTCACACGTCCGTAGGTCCACTGCCCGATGGGCTCGCGGTCAGCGGTGGCCCAGCGCTTCCAGCTGCGCGGCAGGTCGATCAATTGCCGCGCCTTGGGGCAGATGTCCTGGAAGTAGCTGCGCACCTCGGCGGCACTGCCCTCGCGCACGCCCCAGTGCTCGATGTCGCGCGAGTGGAAGGTGACGACGACGTTGTACTGCTCGCCACCGCGCAGGGGGTAGTGCACCAGATGGCAGTTGGGGCCGACCCAGATGCTGGCGGCGTTCCACTGCAGGTCGGGCGGGAAGTCGGCGCGATCGACCACCGCACGGTACACCACATGCCCCGTGACCCGCGCCGGGTCCCCGACGAACTGCTGGCGCACGACCGACTTCACGCCGTCGGCGCCGATCAGGGCGCACCCCCGATGCCGGTTGCCGTGTTCATCGACCGCGGTGACGCCGTGAACGTCCTGCTCGATGCGCGCGACCCGGGTGGAGGTGAGGAACTCGACACGGCCGCTCTCGCGCGCGCTCTCGAGCAGCGACAGATGCACGTCGACGCGGTGGATCACCGCATATGGGTTGCCGAAGCGCGCCCGAAAGGCTTCGCCAGTGGGGATGCGCCCGACTTCGTACTCGTCGACCGCGTCGTGCATCACCATGCAATCGGTATAGACCGCACGGCGTCGCGCGCGCTCCCCGACGCCCAGCGCGTCGAGCGCGGCGAACGCGTTGGGCCCGAGCTGGATGCCCGCGCCGATCTCGCCGATCTCACCCGCCTGCTCCAGCACCTTGACGGCGCGGCCGCGACGCACCAGCGCCAGCGCGGCGGCCAGGCCGCCGATGCCGCCACCGGCGACGAGTACGGGCAGACCATCGGGAGCGGCTGGCATCGGTGTCACCTCATTGCCTCGCGGCGAATCGTTTGTGTACTGATAATAAGTGTGATGGCAAAATCCCACCGTCCCTGTCAGGCTTTGCTCACCACATGTCGCCCACCGCCGACGTCGCACCCGCCATCGACCTCGAGGCCCTGCCCGGCTTCCAGGTGCGCCGCCTGCACCAGATCGCGGTGGCCATCTTTCTGCAGGAGGCGGCCGACACCGGCATCACGCCGGTTCAGTTCGGCGCGCTGCAAGGCATCGCCAACCAGCCCGGCATCGACCAGCGTACGTTGGCTCGCTCGATCGGGCTGGACACATCCACGTTGGCCGGCGTGATCGACCGGCTGGAGTCACGCGCGCTCGTGCAGCGCAGCGCCAGCCCTCACGATCGCCGTGTGCGGCTGCTCACGCTCACCCCCGCGGGGCATGAGCTGCTGGCCGAGTTGGTGCCCGCCATGCAGCGCGCGCAACTGCGCATCCTCGCGCCGCTTCCGGCTGCGCAAAGGCGAGAGTTCATGCGCATGCTGAACACGCTGGTCGGCGCCAACAACGAATGGAGCCGCGCGCCCAGCGAACCCGCCTGAGGCTGCGGTGCAGATCAAGCGCGCCTGCCGATCCGGCGCGCGCCGCCGGGCTCACGGGTCCTCAGTCGACCTGCACGCTGCGCCCGCTGGGAGCACCGGGCTGCGACTTGGGCAACTCGATGCGCAAGACGCCATTGCGGTAGGTGGCGCGCGCTTCCTCGCTCTTCACCGCCGCCGTCAGCGGCACACTGCGCTGGAAGCTGCCGTAGGCGCACTGCAGCACGCGCCAGCGTCCTTCGCTGGACTCGCGCTCGAAGCGCTTCTCGCCCCGAACCACCAGCACGTCGCCCTGCACCTGCACGTCGAAGTCCGACTTCTCCATGCCCGGCGCCTCGATGCGCACGACCAGCCGCTGCTCGTCCTCGAACACGTCGCCGCCGAGCATGGCCCAGCGCTGGCCGGACAGATACAGCGCATCGTCGATCTCGCTACGGGCCGGCAGGCGGGTGTCGTCGTGCGGCCTGAACCGGGTGAGCGCCCCGGCTGCCGAACGGCGCAGGCGATCCCAGCCTTCGCCCATCGACTCCTTCAGGGCGTCGAAGCTGTGGCGGATGTCATCCAGATTCATGACTCATGCTCCTTCACCGGTTGGGTTGCATCGGGCGACCTGGTGCGCGGCACGGATGGCGCGCACCGAGCCGCTCACTTCACCTGCACGCTGATCTTGCGCGGTTGGGCATGATCGGCCTTGGGAATGCGCACCCGCAGCACGCCCTGGGCGAGTTCGGCACCCACCTTGTCCGCGTCGAGCTCCTTGCTCAGCGTGAACAACCGGCGGTAGCGAGACAGGGTCACCTCGGCATGGGTGGCCTCCATGCCGGCCGGCACCGGCAACACCAACTCGGCCTCGATGGCGAGCTGGTCACCCTCGACGCGCAGGTCGAGCTTGTCTCGCGGCACGCCCGGCATGTCGACGTACAGCGTGATGCCGGAGGCATCCTCGATCACATCGACGGGGGGCAACAGGGCGGGCTCCTGGCGAGCCTGGCCGGTTGCGGCTTGGGTTTGGGTGTTGACGGCGGTCATCGTGTCACTCCTGTCGGTAGCGGGGGTCACTGCACTTCGATGCGGCGCGGCTGGGCCGACGCGCGGCGCTGTATGCCCACATGCAGCACGCCGTCGACATACTGGGCCGTCACCGCACCGGGGTCGATGTCGTCGGGCAGGTTCACCACCCGGCGAAAGCGCCCCGAATAGCGCTCGTTCATGTGCAGCGTCGTCTTGTCGTCCTTGGTCGGCAGGTCGGCCTTGCGCTCGCCGGAAACGGTGAGCACGCCTCGATCGAGGTTGACGTCGATCGTGGCCGGGTCCAGCCCGGGGGCGAACGCGTAGACCTCGACCGACGTGGGCGTGCTGCCGACGTTCAGTGCCGGGTAGCCGCCGCGGCCCAGGCCGCGGATGCTGGGCGAATAGTCGAACGCACCCTGCATCTCGCGCTGCAGGCGGTCGAGCTCGGCAAACATGTCACGTGGAAACAGGCTTCGATACAGCATCATCCATCCTCCGTACGATTCAAGGGGGCGGAAGGCGCTCGCGGTTGAGTTGCGGCGGGCTGCGGGAATCGCGCTTCGGAGCAACCCGGCGAGCTCACACCTTCCTGTGCATTGAATTCGGGGCGGGGGCCACAAACTTCAAGAGCAAGGATGAACGCATGGCGATGAAACCCGACGCCAAGGTGCAATGGAACGTGGGCTACTGGCTGTTGGCGCTGGTGGCGTTGTTCTCGCTGCAGAACCTGTGGCAGATGCAGCGCACGGTCGAGGCCGTGCCCTACAGCCAGTTCGAAAAGGCGCTGGCCGAAGGCAGGGTGGCCGAGGTGGTGGTGGGCGAGACCACCATCACCGACGTGCTGTCGTGGGTGGTGCCGGCGCTGGTGTTTTTTGCCCTGTGGTTCTTCCTCATCCGCCGCTTCGCCGACCGCATGGGTGGCGGCATGGGTGGTTTCATGAGCATTGGCAAGAGCCGCGCCAAGGTGTATGTCGAGCGCGACACCGGCGTCACCTTCGCCGACGTGGCGGGCGTGGACGAGGCCAAGGCCGAGCTGCAGGAGATCGTCGCCTTCCTGAAGGATCCGCAGGGCTACGGGCGCCTGGGTGCGCGCATGCCCAAGGGCGTGCTGCTCGTGGGGCCGCCGGGCACCGGCAAGACGCTGCTGGCCAAGGCCGTGGCCGGCGAGGCCGCAGTGCCCTTCTTCAGCATCAGCGGCAGCGAGTTCGTCGAGATGTTCGTCGGCGTGGGCGCCGCCCGCGTGCGCGACCTGTTCGAGCAGGCGCGCGCCAAGGCGCCGGCCATCATCTTCATCGACGAGCTCGACGCCCTGGGCCGCGCGCGCGGCGCCGCCGGCCCCGTGGGTGGCCATGACGAGCGCGAGCAGACGCTCAACCAACTGCTCGTCGAGCTCGACGGCTTCGACAGCTCATCGGGCCTGGTGCTGCTGGCGGCGACCAATCGCCCTGAGATCCTGGACCCGGCCTTGCTGCGCGCCGGCCGCTTCGACCGCCAGGTGCTGGTCGATCGCCCCGACAAGACCGGTCGGGTACAGATCCTGAAGGTGCACATCCGCAAGATCCAGCTGGCCGCGTCGGTCGACCTCGACCAGGTCGCCGCGCTCACCACCGGCTTTTCCGGCGCGGATCTGGCCAACCTGTGCAACGAGGCGGCACTGGCTGCCACCCGCCGCAGCGCCACCGAGGTGACGCTGGCCGACTTCACCACC
>JAKLLB010000113.1 GCA_023150345.1 Aquabacterium sp. | reverse complement strand
AGGGCGGCAAAGGCGCGGCTTTGTGTGCCGTATAGCGTCGAACACTGCACCAGTGTGCACTTCCGATGTCGCACTTCGGAATGACCGGGCGCAACCCGACAGGCCAGCCGGAGCGCCACCCCTGACCATGCCGGGAGCCCAACCCCATGCATACCCCCTTTGACTGGACCGCCGGCTACCCCAGCGTGCGCAGCCCCGTGTTCGCGCGCAACGTGGTGGCCACGTCGCACCCGCTGGCGGCTCAGGCCGGCTTGCGCATGCTGGTGCAGGGCGGCAACGCCGTCGATGCCGCGGTGGCCACGGCTGCCTGCATGACGTTGGTGGAGCCATGCAGCAACGGCCTGGGGTCGGACGCCTTTGCGCTGGTGTGGGACGGGCAGCGGCTGCACGGCCTGAACGCCTCGGGCACTGCGCCCGCAGCCTGGACGCGCGAGTACTTCGTGCGCAAGCACGGGGCCGATGCCAAGGCGCCGCCGGCGCGCGGCTGGGATGGCGTGACCGTTCCCGGTGCGGTGGCCGGCTGGGTGGCATTGGCCGAGCGCTTCGGCCGCCTGCCGCTGGGCGAGCTGCTGGCGCCGGCCATCGAGATCGCCGAGCGCGGCTATGCCGTGTCGGTGGAGGTCCAGCGCAAGTGGGCGCGGGCGGCGGCAGTGGCGGAGCTCACGCGCCAGCCGGGCTTTGCCGAGGCCTTCCTGCCGCGCGGACGCGCGCCCGAGGTGGGCGAGCGCTACTGCCTGCCCGGCGCGGCGCGCACGCTGCGCCTGGTGGCCGCCACGCGCGGCGAGGGCTACTACCGCGGCGAGCTGGCGCAGGCGGTGGCCGACTACGCGCAGCGCACCGGCGGCGCGATCACGGCCGCGGATTTCGCGGCCTATCAGCCACAGTGGGTGGAGCCCATCGCCCAAGACTACCGCGGCTACACGCTGCACGAAATCCCGCCCAACGGCCAGGGCATCGCGGCGCTGATGGCCCTGGGCATGCTGCAGCACTTCGACCTGGCGGCGCTGCCGGTGGACGGCACCGCCTCGCAGCACCTGCAGATCGAGGCCATGAAGCTCGCCTTCGCCGATGTCTACGCCCACGTTGCCGATGCCGCCGCGATGCGGCTGACAGCGGCCGACCTGCTCGATGCGGGTTACCTGGCCGAGCGTGCGCGCAGCATCGACCCGCGCCGCGCGCAGGCCCATGCGAGCGGCCGAGCGCCGCGCGGCGGCACGATCTACCTCACCGCCGCCGACGAGCGCGGCATGATGGTGAGCTTCATCCAGAGCAACTACATGGGCTTTGGCTCTGGCGTGGTGGTGCCGGGCTGGGGCCTGTCGCTGCAGAACCGCGGCCACTGCTTCACGCTTCAGGCTGACCACCCCAACGTCGTCGCTCCGGGCAAGCGGCCCTTCCACACCATCATCCCGGCCTTCGTCACCCGCGACGGGCAACCGGTGATGAGCTACGGCGTGATGGGCGGCAACATGCAGCCCCAGGGCCACCTGCAGACGCTGGTGCGCATGCTCGACTACCGCCAGCATCCGCAGGCTGCCTGCGATGCACCGCGCTGGCGCTTCAACGCAGGGCTGTCGGTCAACATCGAGCCGCACATGCCGGCGGCCACCATCGCCGGCCTGCAGGCCCTGGGGCATGAGGTGGGCGACATCCACGACAGCTACCAGGACTTCGGCGCCGGCCAGTTCATCTGGCGGCTGGGCGATCCGGCGGTCGAGGGCTACGTGGCCGCAAGTGATCCGCGGCGCGACGGAGCGGCGGTGGGGTACTGACCGGCGCGGCTATGGCGCATCGACGATCGACAGGTACACGAGCGTCTGATTCAGAAGCTGGTAGCCGATCTCGCCGAACGTCGCCGGCCCATGCATCGCCGGCAGGCGCCGGCCCTCCAGGCCACCGTAGGCGTAGTTGAGGATGCAGTTGCAGCAGAAGGCGGGTTCGGCCGGCGGCACCTGCTGGCGCAGCGCGGCCTCGAAGGCCTGGACGTAGTCGGTCACCGGCAGTGCGGGGCGATAGGTCACACCGGCGAACACAGGCGCATAGAAGTCGACGCTGCGCTGCTCGGCGTTGAGGGCCTTGATGCTCACGTTGACGTGCGCGCCGCAGTAGTCGGCCACCAGTGGCAGCCGCATGTCGTGCGCATGCTCGGCCATCCAGTCGTGCAGGTTGCGGCGGTGGCCGTCGATCCGGCACTCGTGTGCAGTGAATCCACCGTGCTCGAACTCGATCACGGGGCCGTGGCCGGGCCGGAACAGGTTGACGATGTCGACATGCGCGTAGTGCGTGAGTGGCAATGGGACATGCAATGCCACGCCGCGGTCGGTGTAGACCTGTCCATCCGGACCGTGGACCACACACGGCCGTGCCCGCTGCAGCTCGGACAGGTGCACGCCCGAAATCCATCCCACCAGTGGCCGCATGAACATGTCGTCGTAGCCGGGCGACTCCTGCGCATAGGCTTCGTGCACCGCGCTGAATGCGGGCAGGGTGAGCAAGGTGTAGCCATGCAATGGCGCATCGCGGCACACGCCGGGCAGGGTGCTCGCGTCGTAGACCGCCGTGACGGGCCGACCCGCTTGCGCCGGCACCTCGGTGACGAAGACATGGGTGCGCGAGCACACGCCGCCTTCGGCCGCCATGAAGTACGGGATGCTGCCACCCACCCACAGCCCGCGCGGCAGTTGGCGCAGCACGGCTTCGTCGCCCGCCACCATGCAGGCATGGCCGGCGGCAATCAGCGCGGCGGCTTCGGCGGCGGGCATGAGGCGGTGCACCAGCGGGCGTCCTGTACGTGCTGGCGCGGGGGAGGCCGCGGCCGCGGTGGTGGTGGTTGTGGTCATGTCCGTGGGATCCTGGCGGTTCATTCACGAATGGCGGTCGAGCCGCTGCGGCTGCCAACTGGCCGTCGCGCGGCCGCGTGGGCATCGCTTCAGTGGCGACTCCAGCGCTGCAATTGGCCGATCTCGTGGCCGAGGTGCGCACGATTTCGATCGAAGTAGCGGTGCAGCTCGACGAGCTTGATCATGCTAGCGTCGTCGTCGCGGATCTGCACGATCTGTGCGCGCAGCCGCGCCAGCAGCAGCTTCAGGCCGAAGGTGCGCACCTCGAGGTCGCGTTGGCCATGCAACAGGGCCATCCACACGGGGTCGCTCACATCGGGCACGGCCGCGTCCAGACCGCTGTTGGGCGTGGCCGCCACGGTGGGCGGTGGCCGATGCGGCGCGGCGACGTGAGCGGGCTGCGGCGCATGCCAGGTCGACACCTGAGCGGCCTCAAAGCCGAGCGCGGCCGCGTTGCGTGCGAAGTATTGGTGCAGCTGGGTTGCCGCATGGGTGTGCAAGTCGGTGTCGCCGTGCAGGCGTGCCTCGCGCTGCAGCTTCGACAGCAGCAGGCGCAGGCTCAGCGAGCGCACCTCCAGCGGTACCCGCCCATGCAGCAACTCGGCCCAGACCGGCGCATGCGGGCCGGGCAACGCGGCCCGGGCCCCAGTCGGCGGCGTTGGCATCGCATGCGCGGTGGCCGCTGGCACTGCTTCGCCCTTGCTTTGGTCGAGCCGGAACTTGAACCGCCACAAGTCGGCGTATGGCAGTCCCAGCAGCAGGGCCAGTTGCTCGAGCGTGGCTCCGGCGATCAGCGCGTCCACCAGCCAACGGTTCAGCGCCCGTGTATAGCCGTCGACATGCTCGCCCACCCACGGCGCCGCGGGCAGCGTCTCGCCTTCGCGCAGACCGACCACCAGCTGGCAGCGCCGGCCCGCCAGTGGCAGATGTTCCCAGCGCAGCTGCCGCCGCAGCGGCGGCTGTGAGCGCCGGCCGAACAAGCCGCGCGACGGCGAACGGCTCTCGATACGCACCGTCAGCACCGTGCCGCCCGAGGCTTCCTGCACGGCCACCACATGCCAGGGCTGTGGCAAGCCCAGCACCTGCTGCAGCATGGATGCTTCAGAGGCAGGGGTCACATACGCTCCTTGCGCCGCCCGACAGTCGACGTCGGCGCCCATCATCAGCGGGTCCACGCGGCATGCGCAAAGCCGGGCGTACCCCTATCCCCGCTGGCGCTCCTGTGTCAAGCTGTGACGCGCTGTTCCAGCCTGCTACCCCAGCCGCGACGCGGCGGAGGTGAACCGCATGCCGCGTGCGCTGACCCGATCAGAGCCTGAACACGCGCTTGAGGAACGCATCGACCGCCTGCGCCGCGGCCTCGCGGGCGCTGCGATTGCCTTCGATCGTCGCGCCCGTCGCCGTGCAGTGGGTTCTGGCGAAGGTGCCGACATCCGTCGATGCGATGGCGCTGCCGTCGCGTCGGTCGCGATAGGCCAGAGCGTCGATGTCGAACTCCAACGGGCAGCCCCGGCGGGACTTGATGACGCGAGGCAGTTGAACGCGTCGCGGATCGTTCAGGTCGAACTTGTGCCTGGCGCCGGGCAACAGCACGAACTCGGCGGGTGTCCCGGCGGCCTGGATGGCCTGCGCATAGGTTCTGCAGTCGCCAGCGTCGGTGTAGTCGTCCTCGTCGCCATGCAGCCAGAGCATCGGCGAGGGTCCGAACACACCCGGCCTCACGCCGATCGACGTGATACCGGTGCAACCACCGGAGTAGACCGGTATGTGAGCGGCAAAGCGCAGACCTTCCTGGCCCAACCCGGCGCCGATGCGCCGAACCGCCGTGCGCCAAGCGGCCGTGCCACCGCGGGAGAACCCCATGATCGCAATGCGCTGGCGGTCGATCGACGGGTGACTGGCCAGCAGACCCAGTGCTGCATAGCTGTCCGCCAAGTCGGCCGAGAACGGCACCAGTGATTGGTCGTCGGCCGTCGACTGGACCCCACGCGGCCCGAAGACATCGACGATGAACGCGGCGATGCCCTGTGCGTTCAGACGAGCCGCCCAGAACTCGGCCAGCTCGGGGTAGACGCCGCCCGAGCCGTGCACCAACACCACGGCTGGTACCCCGGCACCAGCCTTGGCGCCGGGTGGCAGCCACAACTGGCCGGCCGCAGAGGCCGCCGCGCGCGGGCGGGACCGATCGATGACCTCGGCCAGCGAACGCGGCGTGCTTGACGCAAAGCTGTACCAACCGTTGCCAGGAGCACTCGCGAAATCGGTGACCGGCGTGACCACGCCGGGCTGCGCCTGCAGCATGGCAGGCAGCGTCAGCAGCAAGCAGGCCAGTGCCCAGCGCATCGAGCGGGCGGTTGCCTGGGCGATGGGGCTGTGCATCGACGATCCTCCGTTGCCGTGGCGGTGCTTTGGACTCTATCCGAAGGCGGGCCGCCCGCGTGGCACGCGCACGGGGAACAATGTCCGTGTCTTCACCACACATCCACGAGCCAGCCCATGAGCCGCACTGCCCTGATCGTGATCGACGTCCAGAACGACTACTTCCCTGGCGGCGCGTTCCCGCTGCATGGCACCGAAGCCGCGCTGCAGGCCACGCTTCAGGCCATGGCGGCGGCGCAGCGCGCGGGCGTACCGGTGGTGCTGGTGCAGCACGTGGCCGATGCCAGCAAGGGTGTCGCGCCGTTCTTCAACGCGGGTACGCCGGGCGTCGAGATCCACCCGCAGGTGCGCGCGGCGGCGCCTGATGCGCTGGTGGTGGTCAAGCGCCGCGCCGACAGCTTTCGCGGCACGACCCTGGCATCGACATTGCAGGCGCTGGGCGTCGACGCCATCGTGCTCGCCGGCATGATGACCCACAACTGCGTGACGCACACCGCGCTGTCGAAGGCGGCCGAGCGCTATCACGTGTCCGTGTTGCAGGCCGCCAGCGCCACGGTCAGCCCGATGCTGCAGGCCATCGCGCTGAGTGCGCTGGGGGATCGGGTGCCGTTGGTGGATGTGGCGCAGGCCCTGGGTTGACCCGGTGCGACACCCTGCGGTTCAGCCAGCCTCGGGCCCCAACCCCACCCGCGGCTCGAACTTCGCCCGGTGCACGCTGAAGTAGGCCTTCACGTTGCGCACGTTGGCGTCCTGGGTGAACAGGCGCTGCACCAGCGCGTGGTAGGCCGCCATGTCGATCGCCCAGACCACCAGCACGAAGTCGGGCCCCGGCGAGACGCGATAGCACTGCTGCACCGCCGGCTCGGCCACGGCACGCACCTCGAACGCGGCCAGGTGCTCGGCGCCTTGCGCGTCGAGCGACACCTCCACCAGCGCGGTGAGCCCGGCCACCTGCTGTGGCGAGACGATGGCCACCTGGCGCTCGATGACGCCGGCCTCCACCAACCGGCGCACGCGGCGCAGCGTGGTGGCGGGCGACGCATGGGCCGCCTCGGCCAGCGCCTGGTTGCTTCGGGAGGCATCGGCCTGCAGCAGATCCAGCAGGCGCACGTCCAGCGCATCAAGTTCGATCATGCGGCTGATGATTGCACAGAACAGTCGAGATTGAAAGATTACATCATCACGCCAAATCAGTGATCGTGAATTTCACGCAATGGCGAAATTTGCACGCCCCTTTCTTCTGGCGGCTCCTAGGATGCGCCCATTCCGTCACCACTGAAGGGCCCAGCCATGTGCGGCATCGTCGGCGCGGTCAGCCACCGCGACATCGTTCCCATCCTCGTCGAGGGCCTCAAGCGCCTGGAATACCGCGGCTACGACAGCTGCGGAGTGGCCGTACATCAAGGCGGTGAGCTGCGACGCACGCGAAGCACGGCGCGCGTGGCCGAGCTCGAGACGCAGGCGAGCACCGAGGGCGTGGCCGCGGGCACCGGCATCGCGCACACGCGTTGGGCCACGCACGGCGCGCCGGCGGTGCACAACGCACACCCGCATTTCTCGACCGGCCCCAACGGGGTGGCGCGCATCGCGCTCGTGCACAACGGCATCATCGAGAACCACGACGAGCTGCGCGCCGAGCTGCAGGCCAAGGGCTTTCGATTCGAGAGCCAGACCGACACCGAAGTCATCGCCCACCTCGTCAACCACCTGTACGACGGCGACCTTTTCGACGCCGTGCAGCGTGCCGCCCAACGCCTGAAAGGCGCGTATGCCATTGCCGTGTTCTGCCGCGACGAGCCGCAGCGCGTGGTGGGCGCGCGCGAGGGCTCGCCCCTGGTGCTGGGCGTGGGCCAGGGCGAGACCTTCCTGGCCAGCGACGCCATGGCACTGGCCGGCGTGACCGACCAGATCGTCTACCTGGACGAAGGCGATATCGTCGACCTGCAGCTGGGCAAGCACTGGATCGTGGCGCGACAGGGCGACGGCAGCCACCGCCCGGTGCAGCGCGAGGTGCGCACGGTGCATGCGCATTCGGGGGCGGCCGAGCTCGGCCCCTACCGGCACTACATGCAGAAGGAAATCTTCGAGCAGCCGCGCGCCATTGCCGACACGCTCGACGGCGTGACGGACATCCAGCCCTCGCTCTTCGGTGACGAAGCGGTGAGAGTGTTCGACGGCATCGACCGCGTGCTGATCCTGGCCTGCGGCACCAGCAGCTACTCCGGACTCACCGCCAAGTACTGGCTGGAGGCCATCGCGGGCCTACCCACCGCGGTGGAGATCGCCAGCGAATACCGCTACCGCGAGAGCGTGCCCGATCCGCGCACCCTGGTCGTCACCATCAGCCAGAGCGGCGAAACCGCCGACACCCTGGCCGCACTGAAGCACGCGCGCGCCCAGGGCATGCAGCGCACGCTCACCATCTGCAACGTGGCCACCAGTGCCATGGTGCGCGAGTGCCAGCTCGCCTTCATCACCCGTGCCGGCGTCGAGATCGGCGTGGCCAGCACCAAGGCCTTCACCACGCAGCTGGTGGCGTTGTTCCTGTTGACGCTCACGCTGGCCAAGCTGCGCGGCCGGCTGCCCGAAACGGGCGAAGCCGCCGCGTTGCGCAACCTGCGCCACCTGCCATCGGCCGTGCAGTCGGTGCTGGCGCTGGAGCCGCAGATCATCGCCTGGGCCGAGGCCTTCGTGCCCAAGCAGCACGCGCTGTTCCTGGGCCGCGGGCGGCACTACCCGGTGGCGCTGGAAGGCGCGCTCAAGCTCAAGGAGATCAGCTACATCCACGCCGAGGCCTACCCCGCGGGCGAACTCAAGCACGGCCCCCTGGCCCTTGTGGACGCCGCCATGCCGGTGGTCACCGTCGCCCCGGCCGACGACCTGCTGGAAAAGCTCAAGAGCAACATGCAGGAAGTGCGCGCCCGCGGCGGCGAGCTCTACGTGACAAGCCGAGGAATCTGGCCAAGAGTGTGACGGTGGAGTGAGGGGTGCGAGCCGGGGTCCCAATTGATCGTATGAAGAAGAACTCTACGACTTTGCCGACGCCGACACCCCCATCGAATCCAGCCCCGGCATCCGCGTCATCCGGCCGCCCGAGCACCACGGGGCGCTGTCACCCATCCTGCAGGTGGTGCCGGATCAGCTGCTGGCATATCACACCGCGTGTGTGCGGGGGACGGATGTGGACAAGCCGAGGAATCTGGCCCCGGATGGCCAAGAGTGTGACGGTGGAGTGAGCGCCGCTAGCCTGCCACCGACCTCGCCCTACTGCCGCACCACAGGACGCATGACCTCGAATTCCGCGGGCTGTGAGTACAGCCCTTCGGGCGCTGGGCCGATCTTCGCCCGGAAGGCCGGCCCCAGCTCCTTCAGGACGCGTTGCGCGGTTGCTCGATCCGGGAAGACCTCGTAGGTAACGAACAGCCCCGGCGTCTTGGTGGCGCGATAGAACTTGTACGTGATCCCCGGCAGGGCCTGTTGCACGTACTCCGCCTGGCCCGCCAGTCTCGCTTCGGCCTCTGCCTCGCGGCCCGGCGTGACGAATATGCGGCTGAACACGACAATCGGCTCCTCCTGCGCCACAGCGGGCGCCCCAGGCAAGCACAAGACACAGGCCGCCGCCATTGCGGCGGCTGCGTTCGATGGCTTCATGATCATCCCCTCGTAACGGTCATGTGGGCGCGCCGCAGCCGGGCTGGTCGCGCAGGCAGCGTGTGGACAGCCCAATCACCACCCCGACGCGCCCGATAGCCTGGATGGTGCCTGCCGGCCGGCGCGGGCTGCGCCGCGCTGCAGCAGGCGATACGGGCTCAGCGTCTCACGGCATCTTCGCCAGGATCTGCTCCATCTCCTCGGCGGTCCAGGCGCGCAGCGACTGGGTGCGGACGTTGCCCTGGCTGGCGATCGCGAGGTTGAAGGCCGTCAGGGCCTTCTCGTCCTGTGCCTCGACGATGCACACCATGTCGACGTCGCCCATGGTCCAAAAAATCTCGCGCATGTTCACCCCGAAGCGCCCGGCCACCTCCTTGGCCGCCGCAGCGCGCTGCGTGGTGCCCTTGATGTTCTGGATGCCCTTCTCGGTGAAGCTCATCAAACCGACATAAGTGACCATCGTCACCCTCCATCACCTGTGAAGTGAGGGGCCGTGCGGCAGACGCCGGGCGCGCTCGGCCCCAGGGGGCGAGCCCGGTGTCATCGACAGACGACGGGACTGCGGGGCCAGCCGCGGCCGTGGCAGGTGACAGGCCGGCGGCGCAGAGGCGCACGCTGAACGGTGAGGCGCCCGATGCTACGCCGACGCATCGAACTTGCAAGCGGCATCGTGCGGCGCTGGCGTGCGGGGACCCAGCCGCCGCGGCGCCCGCGCGCCCCGGGGTCGAAAGGGCCCGAGCCGCAGCGTGGCAGGCTGCCTGCCTGCCATCCAGCCTGTCACATCAGCCAGTCTTTCAACTGCCGGTAGACCTCGGCACTCGACAGCAGATCGAGATGACCCGTGTCTCGTACGAGTGCCTGCCGGTCCCCGGCAAAGGCGTGGCGGCGGTCAGGGTCGCGGTGCTGACCGAGCGCGCTGTCGACGGGCACGAGGCCGTCGCCCAGCAGCCGCGCCTTCAGACCGTCGGCCGACGGCCCCAAGCACGCGGCAACCGCGCAGCAGCGGGTTCCGCTCGGCAACGGTACCTGGGCACACTGGTAGGTGTCGTCGCTTCCCGAAGGTGCGTTCACGATGTTGCCGTGCCGCAGGTCGTTGATGCCGGCGCTGCGCACCTTGCCCAAGCGCGCCATCGGCCCAGCGTAGGGCGCGGCACTGAGCACGACGTCCACTCCATGCCCGGCTCGTTCCAGCGGCGCACCCTGGTGCGGCGTGCCCAGGCAGACGAGATCGTTCACGCGCCCCGGCCAGCGCAGTCCGCCGCGCTGAATCTGGGCGGCGTGGTGGATGGCGCTGCGCGCGACCAGGCCGCCCATGCTGTGACCGACCAGAACCAGGCGCTCGATCGGCATGGGCCAGGCGTCGTACAGGCGTTCCATCAGTTGCGCGAGGATGCGGCCATTGGTCGACACGCTCAGACCCGTGTTGTAGTGCAGGTAGACCGGCGTGTAGCCCAGCTCGCGCGCCAGCCCTTCGCCGTGGTCATGACCCGCGCGCTGCCACTGCAGGTCGTTCATGCACAAGCCGTGCAGCAGCACGAGCAGTCGCGGCGTGGCGCCGGTCAGCCCCGCGCGCAGCGCGGACCGCTCGAGCGGCAGTGGCCGACCCGCCCGGCGAAACGCCATCGTGATGGCCAACGGGTTGTCGGTCGCCGCCAGGTGGTCACCCAGCACGCCGTTCAGCGCGGCGACGACGGCCTCGCGTTCCGGCCGCGGCGGCTCCAGCGGGTCGGACGCGACCAGCACAGGCTCCAGCAGCCCCAGCAAGGCCTCGGCGCTGCCGCCGACCAGATGCGTGACGCCACGAACGGTCTTGTAGACAAGGCCCGGAATGCCACGGGTGCGTTCTTCCTCGGGCGCCGCCGCACCGAGGCCCGGCAGCCGAGGGGGGCTCGCGATTCGCGCATGCATCGCCTCGACCAGGCTGGC
>JAKLLB010000112.1 GCA_023150345.1 Aquabacterium sp. | reverse complement strand
GAAGGTGGCGCCTGGCTGGGCCAGCGCCGGATGCGCCGGCGGGGGCGCGGACCCCTCGGGCGGCGGCAGGCCGAGCGCTTGGCGCAGGGTGTCGCGGGCGATGGCCACCAAGGCGCTGCCCAGCGCGTCGCCCTCGGTGGTGCCGTCGCGTTCGGTCGCCGCTGCAGAAGGCTCGAAGACCAGGGCGGCATAGCCGACGACGCGGTGGCGGTCGCCGCCTGCGGTATCGGCCGAGTTGCGCAGGTCCAGCAAGCGCGGCGCGAGGCCATGGCGGAAGGCTGCGAGCAAGGCGCCGTTCAGGGGTGCGGCGCCGCAGGCATCGTCGCCTTCCAGGTCGGTGTCGAGATGAAGGATGCGCTCGACGGTGGAGCGATCGCTGGCGCGGGCGTCGTTGTAGGGCAGGTAGTGCGAGAGGTCGGTGCTGATCACGATCACCGTCTCGTCGCCGCCCCACAGGTGCTCGAGCACGCCGGCGACTTCCTCGCGGCCAGCGTCGCCCACGACCAGCGGCACCAATGCGATCTGTGGCCCGAGCACGCGCTGCAGGAACGGCAACTGGACCTCGATGCTGTGCTCCAGCCGGTGGGGTTCGTCGGACCAGACGATGGGGCGCAGGCGGTCGAGCTGGCCCATGGCCTCGGTATCGACCGGCATGGGGCCCAACGGGGTGTCGAAGGCGGTGGCCGAGGGCGCTGCGATGCCACGCAACGGCACACGGTGGCTGGGACCGAGCACGACCACGCGCCGGATGCGATCGCGCCACGGCGCCAGTTCGGCATACGCGCGCGCAGCCACGTCGCCCGAGTACACATACCCGGCGTGGGGCACGACGAGGATCTTCGGTGGCTGCCCGGTGGTGCGACGCCGCTGGGAGGCTGCGCGGGCATGGGTCAGGTGGCGATCGACTGCTTCGCGCAGGGCCTGCGCATCGGCGGGATAGAACGCACCGGCCACGGCAGCCGGACGGATGGACGGCATGGCAAACCCTCCTGAAGCGGGCCATCGTCAGCCCGTTTTCTAGTTTGGACCTTCCGCCACAAAGATCAAGGCCGGTTGCATCTGGACAAGGGGTCACGCGGCACGATTGAAGCAGGGTGCCCACTCGGGGAACCGGCTCGCGCCTACACTTCGCGCCTCATGGGGACGCACGGCGCCGCGGCGATGCTCCGGCGCTCCCGAGGGTGACGGCTGGCACAGCCGGACCCGGGACGCTCCCGTTTGTTACACGCATCCAGGATTCATCGCATGAGTTCGCATCGAACCCCGTGGCCGCGCCTTGCGGCCCTCGTGTCGGCCCTGGTGGCCGCCGCGGCCACCCTGCCCGCGCAGGCGCAGTCCAGCGCGGAACCGGCCGCCAGCGCGCCGGTCAATTCCGTACGCGCCGAAGTCGCCAAGCCGCTGATCGCGGCACAGGAGGCCATCAAGCTGGGTACGCCAGCCGGCGGCAAGGAGGCGCTGGCCCGGGTTGCCGAGGCCGAGGCCATGGCTGGTCTCACGCCTTTCGAGGCCTATCAGACCCTGCGCATCAAGGCCGTGGCGGCGTTCAACACGGGCGACCTGCCGCTGTCGGTGGCCAGCTTCGAGCGGGCCTTGGCATCGCCCTTCCTGCCTGCGGGCGACCGACTGCCCATCACCGAGGCGGCCGCCAAGATCGCCGTCCAGGGCAACATGAAGGAAGCCAGCGACCGCCTGCTGCGCAGCTACAAAGCCCTGGGCGGAACCGACGCGGGCCTGCGGCTGCGCCTGGCGCTGGCCCAGAACGACCAGGGCGACCACGCCGGCGCGCTCAAGGAGGCTCAGGCGCTGGTCCAGGCCGAGGAGGCGACCGGCAAGCCACCGACCGAGCTGTTGCTCAAGGTGATGGCGATCAGCCAGAACAAGCTGGGCGATGCTGCAGGCTACACGGTGACGCTGGAGAAGCTGGCGCTTCATTACGGCAAGCTCGACTATTGGGCGGACCTGATCAGCCGCACGGCACGGCGCCCCGGCTTCTCTGACGAACGACTGGGACTGGACGTCTACCGCCTGCAGCGGGCCGTGGGGCTGACGCTCGAAGGCGACGAACTGGCCGACATGGCCCAGCGCGCGCAACTCGCTGGCCTGCCGGCAGAAGCGCAGAAGCTGATGGACGAGGGCTACGTGTCAGGCATGCTCGGCAAGGGCACATCCGCAGCGGCGCACCAAAAACTGCGCGACCAGGCCACCAAGGCGGCCGCGGCCGACCAGAAGCAGCTGGCCGACAGCGAGGCTGCGGCCCGCAATGCCAAGGACGGAAACGCGGCGGCCACCCTGGGTCTGGCATTGGCTGGTGCCGGCGCCAACGAACGGGCGCTGGCGCTGATGGAGCTCGGGCAGACCAAGGGCGGTTTGCGGCGACCGGATGATGCGCTGCTGCACCTGGGCATGGTTCAGGTCCGGCTGGGCCGGCTCGACGAGGCGTTGAAGTCGTTTGCGGCCGTCCAGGGCGCGGACGGCTCCGCGGACCTGGCCCGTCTGTGGTCCCTGCACGTGCGGGGCAACCTGAAGAAGAAGTAAGTGCACACCGCTCATTTGGTGATCGAGTTCAAGGGATCTCCGTTGCAACGCCGTCTGTGCGCATCCACCTGAGGGAGGCTTCATGACCGTTCTGATCCTTGGCCTGCTGCTGTTCCTGGGCATGCACTCGGCCCGCGTCGTGGCCGAGCCGGCGCGCCAGCGCTTCATCGCCGCCCGCGGCGAAGGCACCTGGAAGGGTCTGTACACAGTGGTCTCGCTGGTCGGCTTTGCGCTGATCATCTGGGGCTACGGCCTGGCGCGGCAGCAGCCGGTGGTGCTGTGGAGCCCGCCCACCTGGTTGCGGCACCTGGCTTCGCCACTCACGCTGGCGGCCTTCATCCTGCTGGCGGCGGCCTATGTGCCGGGCAATTCAGTGAAGGCGCGGCTGCACCACCCGATGGTGCTGGGCATCAAGGCGTGGGCGCTGGCGCACCTGCTGGCCAACCAGACCCTGGCCGACGTGCTGCTGTTCGGCGGCTTCCTGGCGTGGGCGGCAATGAGCTACCGCGCCGCGCGCCAGCGCGATCGCGTGGCCGGTACCCGCTACCCGGCCGGCCAACTGGGTGCCACGCTGGCGACCGTGGCGGTGGGTGCTGCTGCATGGGCAGGTTTTGCGATGTGGGCCCATGCGGCCTGGATCGGCGTGCGGCCGTTCTGAGCCGCCTCGAAGCGGCCGCGACGCGGCCGCTTCGTTCACTCCTCGTCGCTGTCGTCGTCCGGCTCGTCGCGGCGGGCCTTGCCGGCCCGCGCCGCCAGCTTGTCGCGCAGGGGGGCCATGTCGTCGAGCAGGGCTTGCGTGGGATCGAGGCCGTGCAGCCGCAGCGCCGGCAGCGGCAGCGTGCTCATGTAGGGCGAACGGGTATAGCGGTCTGTGCTGCGATGGATGTTGGCCAGCGAGGCGCCACCCACGGCCAGCAGCACGGCCGCCACGGCGGCGGTGATGCCCCGCGGGTGCTGCGGCAGCAGCAGCAGCAGGTGCGATCGCACCAGCAGCGCGGCCAGCACCATGGCCAGGGCCGGGGCCAGCGCCCACCCACTGGCCGCACCGAGCGCGGCGGTGGCCTGGGGCCACATCCAGCCCAGCAGTTCGATGGCGAGCAGCCAGGGCAGCAGCATGGCCAGGTGGCCGCGGAAGTCGAACCGATGCTGGAACAGCTTGGACGCCAAGGCCCATGCGCCGCACCACAGGGCCACCGCCAGCGGCAGGCCCATCAGCACGGGCAGCCAGGCGGTGAGGTCGGCGCCGGGATCGAGGGACAGCCAGTGTCCGGCCCACATCGAGGCCAGCAGCACCAGCGCCATCACGGCCAGCGTGGCGATGCTGCGCACCGGCGCACTGGCCACCAGCCGGCGCTCGGGCGCCAAGGGCGCCCCGGGCAGTCGCAGTCGCAGCTGCGTGGTGCCGATCTGCAACTGGGCGCCGCCCGCGGGCAGCGGGCAGCGGCTGCCGGCCGGCCAGGGCTGGCCGTCGATGAGCACGCCGTTGGCGGTGTCGCCCACCTGCACCTCCAGCTGGCCCATCGTGTCGCGGGCCAGCCTCGCATGATGGGGGGCCACATGGGGGTCGTCGACCACCACGGTGCAGTCCAGCGCGCGACCCAGGCTCACCGGCCAGGCATGCACGTCCACCGTGCGCATCGCGCGGCGCTCGCGCACATGGGCGTCCTGGGGCGCGTACAGCTCGATCAGCGCGAGGCGTTCTTCGGGGCGATCCATGCGTAGCCGTCGATGTAATGGCGCGCCAGGCGCTGCGCGTTCGCGAAACTCACGCCCTGGGCGTCGAAGCGCCCCTGGGCGCCGGCAGTGGACTGGTCGAGCGTGGCCACCAGCACGCTGAGATCGAACAAGCCCTCGAGCTTCTTGTAGGCGCGCACGCACACCACGGCCCGCAGCGGCAACCCGTCGCGATCGACACTGCGCTCGACGCAGCGCGGCGCGGTGCGGAAGCGGTCATCGGCGCCCACATGTTCGTTCTGGAAGCTGGCCGAGTAGCGCTGGGCGAACCGTAAAGCGCCCAGCTTGCTGCCGTCGTAGGCTTCGTGACGCACAGTGAGATGCCCGGTGCGCAGGGCGCCGCTGATGAAGACCTGGCTGTCCATCACGCAATCGGAGCGTTCGAACTGCAATCCGCGCACCGCCTGGCCGGAGCCGCGGCCCCAGCAGCGCATGAAGGTCTCCTGCGGCACCGGGATCGCGTAGCGTGGATGGCCCGCACCGCGCCAGGGCAGTGCGGCGAAGCGCTCGACCAGATGCGCCTCGTGCGCCAGCAGCTGCCGGGTGATCTCCGGCCACGCCGGCTCGACGATGGGCTGGGCGTTGCCGGCGCGCTCGAGCAGCTGGCGCACGGCATCGGCCGGCACCAGAAAGCTCACCTGCTCGCCGTCCCGGCGCGCGGCAACGTTCACGCCCACCAGTCGGCCGCGGTCGTCCACCGCGGGTCCGCCGCTCATGCCCGGGCTCAGCGAGCCGCCGAAGAACAGCGTGGGCAGGAAGCTGCGCTCGACCGGGCCGTTGTAGGTGCCCTCGGAGACCGCGAAACCGACATCCAGCGGATTGCCCAGCGCGAAGATGCGGGCGCCGTGGGGCAGCGGCTCGGACTGCGGTCGCAGCGCGATGCGGCCGCGTCCTTGCAGCGGTTGCGGTTCGGCGGCGCGCAGCACCGCCAGGTCATGCACGACGTCGAATGCCAGCAGCTGCAGCGCGCCCTGTTGTCCGTCGCGGGTGACGTAGACCAGCCGGTGCCGCTTGGGCTGCAATGCGTACTGGCTGACGACATGGTAGTTGGTGACCAGCAGGCCATCGTCCGACACGAGGAAGCCCGAGCCGACCGACGACTGGCTGTCCTGCGTCTTGAGCAGTGTGCGCACCTGCAGCAGCAGCGGCCGTGCCTGTTCGGAGATGCGTTGGCCGATACCCGACAGCGGCGGGCGGGCGTCGGGCTCCGCGGACGATGTCGGCTCGGAGGGTGCGGCCGGCGGCGCCGAAGCGCCCGGGGCAGCCGCGCTGGCAGGCGCCGAGGCGGACGGCGGACCCGCCGCCGGGGTGGCGCACCAGGCGGTGGCGGTCACCAGGCCCGCCAAGGGCAACACGGCGCACCTGGCGAGGCGGAGGACGGCACGAGGCATCGGCTCATTCTAGGCGTGCAGCACGCCGGCCGAGGTGCTCAGCGCGGTTGCGGTACGCCGAAGAAGTGTTCGAAGAGGTCGGGGCCGACCAGCTCGCGGGTGTGCAGGCCGTCGATGACTTCGTCGAAGGGCACGGCCGGGTCGACGCGCGCGGGCCGGCTGTCGTCCAGCGCTTGCGGCTGCGTGTGGGTCCAGGCCAGCGCCGCCGCCTGCGCTGCCGTGCCGCGTTCGCGGTAGCGTTGCAGCACGTCGGCCAGCGAGGGCAGCTCCTCCCATTCCAGCGCGTCGGCGTCGGGCGCACGGCGGCTGACCGGCGGTCGGGCCAGCGGATGGGCGGTGGATGGCAAGCGGCTCATGATGGCTGCAAGCGTAAGCCGTCACCGGCTGGCGCGATCGCGGAAACAAACGGATACCTCCGGGCCAGTTCGCGGCGTTGCGGCGCCGGCGCACCGGGCCGGTGGTCAGGATGGGTCGACCGGTGCCAGCGGCTCGATCAACTGCGGCCCTTCGGCGCTGGAGCGCCCGACGGCCCGATGGACCGGCCGCGCCTGCATCGTGTCCTCGGGCAGGCCGCTCATCAAGGGCGCGATGGCCGCCGCGTCCTGCTGCGTGCGGTCGAGCCAGGCCGACCAGTGTTGCCGCGGCAGCATGACCGGCATGCGGTCGTGGATCGGCGCCATCAGCGCATTGGCGGCCGTGGTGATGACGCAGCAGGTGAGCAGCCAAGGCGCATCGGCAGCGCTGCCGGGCGCGCGCCAGGCCTCGAACAGGCCGGCCATCGCAAAGTACGGCTCGGTCGCGGGGCTGATGTACCAGGGTTGCTTGTACGCGCGGCCGTGCTGCGGGGTGACGGGTTGCCACTCGTAGAAGCCGCTGGCCGGCAACACGCAGCGACGGCGGCGCACGGCCTGGCGAAAAGAAGGCTTGTCGGCCATGCCCTCGCTGCGGGCGTTGTTCAGGCGCGCGCCGATGGTTTCGTCGCGCGCCCAATGCGGCACCAGCCCCCAGCGCATGGGTTCGCACACCCGTTCGCCGTCGCGCGTCTCGTAGACCACCGGCACCGGCGACTGCGGCGCCACGTTCCAGCGGCGCTCGAACGGTGCGATGCGCGTGAGGCTGAACCCCGCGACCAGCGTCTGGGGGTCGTAGGCCACGACATAGCGTCCGCACATGACGCGATGGTCGCACAGGCGCAGCCGCCAGGGCTACCAGGTCGCGCGCAGGCCCAGCGTGAGGGCGCGCCCGCCCAGCGGGGCGATCGCGCGGGCCTTCGGCAGCGCCGTGGCTTGCCAGGCGAGCGTGTCGCCGGCGTTGTCCAGCCGCGCGAGCCACTGCAACGAGTGCTCGCCGAACTGCTGGTGCCAGGCGGCCCACAGGCGCACCCAGGTGTAGCCGGGCGTGGGGGTGTCGTAGTCCGCCACGCGGCGCTGGGTGGCGACCCGCTGCGCTTCGACGCCCATGCGCCAGGCGCCGTGCGTGCGTTCCAAGCCCAGGGTGGCGCGCCACGGTGCCAGCCGCGGCAGCGGTGTGCCGCCATCGCGCTCGCGGCCGCGCACCATGTCGAAGGCTGCGCGCAGGTCGATCGGGGCATCGGCCGCGGTCAGACGCCAGCGGCCTTCGATCTCGGCGCCGTGCAAGCGGGCCGCGACGGCGCGGTGCTGGAACTCGGGCAGCGGCTCGCCATCGTCATCTTCGGGTGCGATCTCGCGCCCCGTGGCCTGCAGCGCCAGGTAGCTCGAGAAGCGCATGGCGTAGACGCTGGCCGCAAGCTGGTGGGCGGTACCCTTCCATTGCAGGCCCAGGTCGATGTGGTGCCCCCGCTCCAGCGGCAGGGCGGGATCGCCCCGCTCGTAGCTGCCGGTGGCCACATGGTGGCCGTTGGCGTAGAGCTCGTAGTCGCTGGGCGCGCGCTCGGCGTGGCTCAGCGCCGCGCGCAGTGTCCATGCCGGTGCCGCAACCCACTGCAGCGCCACGGCGGCCTGGGCCGGGCTGTAGCGGCGCTGCTGGGCGCGGCCGAAGCGCTCGACCTGCGCATCCGCAGCGTCGCCCGCGCTGGCCACTCGCACGCGATCGAGCCGCCCGCCGGCGCTGGCCGACCACGCACCGGCGCGCCACTCCTGCAGCGTGAACACCCCGGCGTGGCGCGTGGCGGTGGGGGGCACGAAGGCTTCCTCGCCCAGCGCCTCGAAGTCGGTGCGCTCGAGCTGCAGGCCGACCACGCCTTGCCACTGACCGCCGCCCAGGACCCGGGGCGCCTGGCGCGCTTGCAGGCGCAGGTGGCGGCCGTGGCTGTCGAAGGTGGTGCCCACCTCACCGCCGCCCTCGACTTCCTGGTGGCGGTAGCCCGTGGCGCCGGCGCGCCACTCGAGCTGTGCAAGGGGGCCGCTCAGGCCGGTGAACTCGCCGGCCATCTGCCACTGGCGCCGGCGCATCCGGATGGTCACGTCGGGCTCCACGGCGACGCCATAGTCGTTGCGATAGCCGTCGAAGGCCATGCCGAGCCAGCCACCGGTGAAGTCGGTGCGTGCGCCGACGGCCCCGCTGCGGCTGTTGCCGGCGCTGTTGGCCACGCGCAGGCCTTCGGGCAGGCGCAGGTCGTCGGTGCGCCTGCCCGCGGCATCGGCATGCCAGCTCCAGCGGCCATCGCCGCCGCCGATTGCCGCCACGGCGGCGCGTTGGTCGCCCGCGCCGCCTGCGCGCAGCTCGGCGCGTCCGTTCAGCCCGCGCACCGGCTGCCGCGGGATCCGGCCATCCTGCAGATCGATCACACCACCGGTGGCGCTGCCGCCATAGAGCAACGCCGCCGGTCCGCGCAGGACCTCGATGCGTTCGACCAGCAGCGGCTCGATCGCCACCGCATGGTCCTGGCTGAGGCTGGACGCGTCGGTGGAAGCGATGCCGTTGCCGAGCAGGCGGATGCGTTCGCCATCCTGGCCGCGGATGACCGGGCGGCTGCTTTGCGGACCGAACGCCGTGGCGGCCACGCCGGGCAGGCCGGCCAGCGTGTCCCCGATCGTGGCGCCCTGGCGCAGCGTGAGCGCATCGCCGGCCAGCACCGATGCCGGGGCGAGTGCGTCGCCGCGGCCCAACGGGTTGCCGGTTACGACGACCTGAGGGGTGGACTGGGCGTGCGCGCCGATGCCGGCGACGAGCAGCATGGCTGCGCCCAGCGGCGGGAAGGGTATGGAATTCATGTGCAGAACCTCGAGGTGTGGGTGCGTCGCGGCCGAGAGCGAATGCTCGTCAGCGGATGACGGCGCATGCCGGCGCCTGGGCGCTCGAAGTCGTGCCCAGACGTGCGCGGCGCGCAGGCATGCGCGCGGCCGGCGTGTGGCCGCGGCGGCGGGTGTGGTGTCAGTCGGTGGGCAGAGCGCGCGGCCGGTGGTGCCGGACTGCGTCGCTCAAGCGTCAGCCGAGTCGGCCAGGCGGGCCGCGTGCCAGTGGCAGGCGGCCGTCTGCGACGGCAGGGCGCGCGGGTGTGCCCGGTGCCGGTGCGACCGGGTCGGCGGCCGCCTGGAGCCGACCTGCCGTCGGCAGCAAACCCAGCCCCATCGAGGCGAGCAGCCGGCACTCCAGGCAGTGGTCGTCGCTCTCGGCGACGACGCCAGCGGGGGTGTCGGAGTCCGCGGGCGGCGCCTCGGTGGGGGCCGCGCCGGCGCGCGCCGCCAGTGCGTCGGCAGCGCCGACCGGCGCACCGGTGTGATGGGCCAGTACATGCAGCCAGCCCGACGGCTGGGCCAGCAGCATCAGCCACAGGACCAGCCAGGACAGGCGACGCAGTCGGCTTGGGCGGCTCAGGCGGCTGGGGCCCATGGTGCTGCGGGCCGGCTCAGCGAGGCGCGGCGACGTAGCGGTCGATCAACGCCGCTTCCAACGTGTAGCCGCTGGTGCCCATCTGCGACTGGCTGCGGCTGGTGCGCAGCCGCCCGCTCGCCCAGACGGTGTCCATGGTGCGGTAACCGGTGAGCGGGCGCGCCGGGCGCACCAGCACGATCTGGTTGGCCGGCGGTGGCGGCGTGTGGATGCACGCGCCGAAGTACGGCACCAGCAGGAACTCGGAGATGCCGGCGGCTGACTCATCCAGCGGCACCAGGTAGCCGGGCAGCTTGATGGCCGCACCGTCGAGCGCCGGCAGCGTGGGCGCGTTGTCCCAGGCTTCACGCAGCTCGCGCATCAGGTCGCCGGCGCGTGGGTCCGAGTCGGGCAGGCCTGCAAGGTTGCGCTCGCGCATGCCCTTGGTCGGGTCCCAACCCTTGGGTACGAGATCGTCCCAGCGCAGTTCGGTGTAGCCGCCAGGGCGGGCGGCCGCCTGCGCGTGCAATGCCATGGGCACGCCGGCGGTCAGCGCACATGCAGCCAACGCACGCAGGGCGGCGCGGCGGGTGGCGGGCTGCGGGAGCGGGGAACGAGACATGGGTGGACGGCAGCGGTGCGTGAGGAAGCAGGTGTTCAGGTGCGCGGCGACAACCCGTCGGCCAGCGACAGCCGATAAGCGCGCCAGCCGGGCACGAGGCTGGCCAGCCAGCCGCCCGCCACGAGTGCGCCGATCAGCCCCGATTGTGTCGCCAGCGCTGCGCCCGCGTTCAGCACCAGGCCAAAGTGCTGCTGCGCCCAGGGGGCGAGCAGCGCCAGCGCCACGGTGTGCAGCACGGCGCCAGCGCCCACGCCCGCCAGGGTGACCCAAGCGCCCTCGAGCGCCAGCAGGGCGAGCATGTGGCGCGGGCTTGCCCCCACCGCGCGCAGGATCGCCAGTTCGCGCCGGCGGGCGTCGAGCCCGGCCAGCACCACGGCCACCAGGCCGGCAGCGCTGACGACCGCCACCAGCGCACTGATGGCCAGCAGCGCGCGCTCGCCCAGGCCCACCACGTCCCAGAGCTCGTCGAGTGCGACGCCGGGCAGGATGGCCATCAGCGGTTCATCGCGCCAGGATTGGATGTCGCGCTGCACCGAGAACACCGCCGCGCGGCTCTTCAGGCCCAGCATGGCCGCGGTGATCTGGCGCGGTGTCAGGTCGTGCTGCGTCACCTGATCGGCCGGCACCTTCAGCCCCGGCAGCGGCGCGCCGGCCACCCAGTCCAGGTGGATCGCTTCCATCGACTCCAACGAGATGTGCACCGTGCGGTCCACCGGCGTGCCC
>JAKLLB010000111.1 GCA_023150345.1 Aquabacterium sp. | reverse complement strand
CTCGGCCGAGGCCAGCTGCGTGGGCGGCAACGTGGCCATGAACGCCGGCGGCAAGAAGGCCGTGCTGTGGGGCACTGCGCTGGACAACCTGGCCAGCTGGCGCATGGTCACGCCCGAGGCCAAGTGGCTCGAGGTGGTGCGCCTGGACCACAACCTGGGCAAGATCCACGACGCGCCGGTGGCGCGCTTCGAGCTGCGCTGGTTCGACGCCGGCGGCACGACGCTCGAGCGCAAGGAAGTGCTCGAGATCCCCGGCCGCACCTTTCGCAAGGAAGGCCTGGGCAAGGACGTCACCGACAAGTTCCTCGCCGGCCTGCCCGGCATCCAGAAAGAGGGCTGCGACGGCCTGATCACCAGCGCGCGCTGGGTGGTGCACCGCATGCCGCGGCATGTGCGCACGGTGTGCCTGGAGTTCTTCGGCAACCCGCGCGAGGCCGTGCCCGCCATCGTCGAGATCAAGGACTACCTGTTCGCGCAGTCGGCCGCCGGGGGCGCCATCCTGGCCGGGCTGGAGCACCTGGACGACCGCTACCTCAAGGCCGTGGGCTACACCACCAAGAGCAAGCGCGGTGGCGGCAACGGCGGCCTGCCCAAGATGGTGCTCATCGGCGACATCGTCGGCGACGACGAGGACGCGGTGGCCCGTGCCACCAGCGAGGTGGTGCGCATCGCCAACAGCCGTGCCGGCGAGGGCTTCGTGGCCGTGAGCGCCGACGCGCGCAAGAAGTTCTGGCTCGACCGCAAGCGCACCGCGGCCATCGCCCGCCACACCAACGCCTTCAAGGTCAACGAAGACGTGGTGATCCCTCTCGATCGCATGGGCGAGTACACGCTGGGCATCGAGCGCATCAACATCGAGCTGAGCCTGCGCAACAAGCTGCAGCTCATCGACCGCCTGCAGGCGCTGTTCGAGGCCGGCTCGCTGCCGCTGGGGCGCACCGATGACGCCAGCGAGATTCCCAGCGCCGAACTTCTGGAAGACCGCGTGCAGCAGGCGCTGGCGCTGCTGCTGCAGGTGCGCGCGCTGTGGCAGGGCTGGTTATCGGGGCTGGACGTGGCAGCCGAGGGCGGGCGCAGCGCCTTCGAGCAGCTGCAGGACAAGACCCTGCGCGCCAGCTGGAAGCAGCAGGTGCTCAAACCCCTGCAGGGCATCTTCGCGGGTGCCGCCTTCGTTCCCATCCTCGACGAATGCCGCCGCATCCACCGCGAGGTGCTGCGCGGGCGCACATGGGTGGCGCTGCACATGCATGCCGGCGACGGCAACGTGCACACCAACATCCCCGTCAACAGCGACAACTACGAGATGCTGCAAACGGCCCACGAGGCCGTGGGCCGCATCATGGTGCTGGCGCGCAGCCTGGGCGGCGTGATCTCGGGCGAGCACGGCATCGGCATCACCAAGATCGAATTCCTGGGCGACGACGAGATCGCGCCCTTCGCCGAGTACAAGGCGCGCATCGACCCCGAAGGCCGGTTCAACAAGGGCAAGCTGCTGCGCGGCGCCGCGCTCGAGCGGCTGGGTCCGCAGGTGCATGCCTCGGATCTGTCGCACGCCTACACGCCCAGCTTCGGGCTGATGGGCCATGAGTCGCTCATCATGCGCCAGAGCGACATCGGCGCCATCGCCGACTCCATCAAGGACTGCCTGCGCTGCGGCAAGTGCAAGCCGGTGTGCGCCACCCATGTGCCGCGCGCCAACCTGCTGTACAGCCCGCGCAACAAGATCCTCGCCACCTCGCTGCTGATCGAGGCCTTCCTGTACGAGGAACAGACCCGCCGTGGCGTGAGCCTGGCGCATTGGGAAGAGTTCGAGGACGTGGCCGAGCACTGCACGGTGTGCCACAAGTGCTACACCCCCTGCCCGGTGAAGATCGACTTCGGCGACGTGTCGATGAACATGCGCAACCTGCTGCGCAAGATGGGCCAGAAGAGCTTCCGCCCGGGGCATGCCGCCGCGATGCTGATGCTCAATGCCACCAATCCGCAGACCATCAAGCTCATGCGCGCGGCCATGGTGGATGTCGGCTTCAAGGCGCAGCGCCTGGCCAACCGGATGTTCAAGCTGCCCGCCCGGCGCCAGACCATGGCACCGCCGGCAACGGTGGGTGCGGCACCGGTGCGCGAGCAGGTCATCCACTTCATCAACAAGAAGCTTCCCGGCGGCCTGCCCAAGCGCACCGCGCGTGCCCTGCTCGACATCGAGGACAAGGACTACGTTCCGATCATCCGCGATCCCGCGCGCACCACGGCCGACACCGAGGCGGTTTTCTACTTCCCCGGCTGCGGCTCGGAGCGCCTGTTCAGCCAGGTGGGCCTGGCCACCCAGGCCATGCTGTGGCATGCGGGCGTGCAAACCGTGCTGCCGCCGGGCTACCTGTGTTGCGGCTACCCGCAGCGCGGCGCCGGCCAGTTCGACCGCGCCGAGAAGCTCATCACCGACAACCGGGTGCTGTTCCACCGCGTGGCCAACACCTTGAACTACCTCGACATCCGCACCGTGGTCGTGAGCTGCGGCACCTGCTACGACCAGCTGCAGGACTACAAGTTCGAGGAGATCTTCCCCGGCAGCCGCATCGTCGACATCCACGAGTACCTGCTCGAACGGGGCATCACGTTGCCGGGCCACACCGGTGGCTACCTGTTCCACGAGCCCTGCCACAACCCGATGAAGCAGCAGGACGCCATGAAGACCGTGCGCGCGCTGCTGGGCGAGGGCGTGGTCAAGAGCGAGCGTTGCTGCGGCGAGAGCGGCACGCTGGGCGTGAGCCGGCCCGACATCGCCACCCAGGTGCGCTTTCGCAAGGAAGAAGAGCTGCGCAAGGGCGAGGCCGTGCTGCGGCAGTCCGGCGCGGTGGCGCCGGGCCAGAACGTGAAGGTGCTCACCTCCTGCCCCAGCTGCCTGCAGGGCCTCACCCGCTACCAGGACGACACGGCCAGCGGCCTGCTCGAAGCCGACTACGTGGTCATCGAGATGGCGCGTCACATCCTGGGCCCGGCCTGGCTGGAAGACTACGTGGCCCACGCCAATGCCGGCGGCATCGAGCGGGTGCTGGTCTGACCCTGCTCGCGACCCGTCGATGGCGCTGCGGCCAGGCACACGGCGATAAACTGGACCGCCCGCCTGCGATGCGGGCCCACGCTTCCCATCACACCCACGCCCGAACCCGACCATGGCCCGCGACGCCGACAGCTCAAATCCCCAGCCCACGCGCCTGACGCTGCACCAGAAGTCCCGCGTGCTGGAAATCGGCTACTCCGACGGCGCGCAGTTCCGCATCCCGTTCGAGCTGTTGCGCGTGTACTCGCCTTCGGCCGAGGTGCAAGGCCACGGCCCCGGCCAGGAGACGCTGCAGACCGGCAAGCGCGAGGTCGACATCCTGGGCATCGAGCCGGTCGGCCACTATGCGGTGCAGCCCACCTTCAGCGATGGCCACGACTCGGGCATTTACACCTGGGAGTACCTGTACCACCTGGGCGACCATGAGTCGTCGCTGTGGCAGCAGTATTTCGACCGCCTGGCCGAGGCCGGCGTTGACCGCGACGCACCGATGGCGGCGCCGGCAGCCGCCGGCGGCAGCTGCGGCCACCACTGAACCACACCCGGGGCAGGCCCATGGCGCAGACGCATTTCGGATACCAGACGGTCGACGAGGCCGAAAAAGCACGCAAAGTGCGCGGCGTGTTCGACTCCGTGGCCTCGCGCTACGACGTCATGAACGACCTGATGTCGATGGGCCTGCACCGGGCCTGGAAGGCTTATGCCATTGCCGTGGCCCACTGCCGCCCCGGCGACCGGGTGCTCGACATCGCCGGCGGTACCGGCGACATGGCGCGCGGCTTCGCCAAGGCCGTTGGTCCCTCGGGGCTGGTGGTGCACACCGACATCAACGAGGCCATGCTGCGCACCGGCCGCGACCGCCTGCTCGACGCGGGCATGGTGCTGCCCACCACCCTGTGCGATGCCGAGCAACTGCCGTTCGCCAGCGACAGCTTCGATCGCGTGTGCGTGGCCTTCGGCCTGCGCAACATGACCCACAAGGAAGCGGCGCTGGCCGAGATGTGCCGCGTGCTCAAGCCCGGCGGACGTCTGCTGGTGCTGGAGTTTTCGCGCGTGGCCGAGCCACTGCGCCGCCCTTACGACTGGTACTCGATGAACCTGCTGCCGCTGATGGGCCGCCTCGTGGCCGGCGACGCCGACAGCTACCGCTACCTGGCCGAAAGCATCCGCATGCACCCCGACCAGGCCACCCTCAAGGCCATGATGAAGACCGCCGGCTTCGGCCATGTCGACGTGCACAACCTCGCCGCCGGCGTGGTGGCGCTGCACGTGGGCATCAAGTGCTGATCGCGCCGCGGGGCTGACGGGTTCTCGCGGCGAAAAGCCGGCGCTCGCTGCCGCCGCCCACGATCCTGGGCATCACTCGTAGTCGGTCCACATGCGGAGCACGCGAACGACCCGCTCGTTGATGAACACTTCGTAGACGAGCCGATTGTGAATGTTGATTCGACGCGAGTACGCCCCCGAGAGATCGCCAACAAGCTTCTCAAATGCCGGAGGGTTCTGAAACGGATCGGCTTCAAGGACGGCCAGGAGTCCCTCAACTCTGGCCTTGAGACCGGCAGCCTTGACCTGCTTCGCGTCCTTGAGCGCTTGCCTGGAGTAGGCCAGTTCCCACTTCACCACTTCACCACTTCACCACTTCAACTCGCGCGCGCTCTTGGCCAGTGGCTCTGCCATGGACTTGCGGATGGACTCCCGCATGCCCGGCACGGACAGAAGGTGCATCGTCTCTTGGATGGCTGCCCAGTCCTCGGCCGATACCAAGACAGCTGCAGCGTTCTTTCCGGCGATCATGATGGGCTGATGAGACTCTGTCGCCTGGTCGATCAAGCGGTACAGATTCGCACGGGCTGCTGATGCTGTGAGAACGGTCACGGGGGGGCTCCGATGAGGAGCGCTAAGCGCACGTCTTTACGAACGTTGTGTCAATGCCTGCTTGGGTTTGGTCGCGCCAGCATCGCAGCAGGCGGCAGGGCTACCAAACCCCCATAGGCGAGCGCGGCGTTGGCTTGTCGGGCGGGCAACGCCAGCGCCTGGCCATTGCGCGTGCGCTGCTGAAGTCGCCCAAGGTGCTGATCTTCGTCGAGCCCGTTTCGGCGCTCGACGAGTCCAGCGCGCAGCGCATTTCAGAGATCATTCACGACCTGCGCGCCGCGCGCCTGTCGGTGCTCATCATCAGCCACGCGGCCCTGCCGGGGCTGCGGGTGGATCGGGCGATCGATCTTGCCGCGGCCGGCGTGCAGGAACCTCTGACGAGCACGGCCCATCCCTCGAAAGGACTCCCATGACCCGCTCGACTGCGAATGCCGCTCGCGCCACGTGCTGGCGCTGGGTGGTGCTGGTGCTGCTGGGCGCCGTGGCGGCGTGCAGCAATGCGCCGCGCTACAGCAACCGCCCGGAAACCGAGGCCGAGCGCCAGGCGCGCTGGGCGGCGGCGCCGTGGCCGCCGCAGCCGATCCGCGGTTCCAACCCGGCCGAGCCGCGCGAGAACCTGCCCTACTTCTGGCCCTACCCGGACGCACCCGCGCTGCGCTGGCCCCAGCCGCACCCCGACGCCAAGCCCGAGCGCGGGATGTCGCGCTTCGAGTACTTCAACAAGCTGTGCACGCTCGAAGGCGGCGAGTTCATCTACCGCACCGTGAAGGATGTGCCAGGGTACTACGTGATACGGCCGCGGGTGACGTCTTCGGTGGCGCCGCCGGGTCGGATGGGGTCGATCAACCTGCTGATGAATACGGTCTATGCGATCGAGGATCCGTTCGGGACGCACTACGACTTGTCCACGACCTTGAACAGCTTCCAATCCAACCTTGCCTCCCCCATGCAAGGCGGCTACGACTACATCGAACTGCCGCGCATCCGTTGGAGCGATGTGCCGCACTGGGACTACTACCTGCTGGGCAAGGCGCCGCCCAAGGATCCGCTGGTCGTCGAATCGCGCCTGTTCTTGCACAAGCCCGACATCGACGGCCCGCGGCCGCGTGATGCCAAGTCGTTCCCGCGCGACATCATGATCAGGGAAGGCGGTACGGGCCGGTATGCGCGGTACGCGCGCCAGGAAGCCGCTGTGGTGGACGAGGACTGGGTCCGCAGGTACCGCAAGGAGAACACGGCGGACGCTGAGCTAAAGCTTGCGCGCAGGGATAGCTACATCTACCACCCCACGATCGAGACCGTGGTCGACCAGCTGCAAAGCGAATACGGCGTGGTCTGGCGCGGCATCTCGCGCCCCTATGACCGCGAGATGGGCATAGCCGGGGGCGAGCTGATCGTGCTGCACCTGCGCACCAACGAGGTTCTGGCGGTACTCCGCGGCTTTGCCATGGTGGGCCGATCCGATGGTGAGTTCTGGTGGGGGCCACCGCTGGTATGCCCGGAGGTCGGCTCCACGCGAGAGACCGTCACGAGGACGCTGCAACCACGCAAACCCATGTTCACCCCCACCGCCAACACCGGGAGCAAGAGCAAGTGAGCCAACCGATGTACTCCGCACAGAATCTGACGACGAAGATGCAACTGCTCTACGTCGCCGAGACCAAGAACCTGACAATCGGCGCCAGCACGGATCAACTCGTTCTGGAACTCCGTCGCGGCGCGCAGGTGCCCAACCCGAAGAACATCGATGGCTTCGACAACGGCAACGGCGACGCACTGGGCAGCGGTTCGAGGCGGTGTGGCAGCAGACGGCGGCCGCGCAGCCGCCGATGCTGGCGTGGCTGTCTCGGCGGCCGACCCAGTCGCTGGATCTGGCCGACCGCTGGGAGCGTCTGCTGGCCGTCGTCGTATGGCTGCAGGCCCATCCTCGACCGGCCGTGCATCTGCGCCAGGTCGACGTGCCTGGGGTGGACAGCAAGTTCATCGAGACTCACCGAGGCGTGTTGGCCGAGTTGCTGGACCTGGCTCTGCCGCCGGAGGTCATCGACACGGAAGCGACCGGCGCTGCACAGTTCACACGCCGATTCGGCTTCCTGGACAAGCCGATCCGGATTCGGTTCCGCATGCTCGACCCATCGCTGCCCAGCCTACCGGGCTGCAAGGGCCTGCCCGACATCACGCTGGACGCCGCGAGCTTCGCGGCGTTGACGCTACCGGCCCGGAGCGTCTTCATCACCGAGAACGAGACCAACTTCCTCGCCTTCCCGCTGGCTGCGGACGCCATGGTCGTCTTCGGCGCAGGCTACGGTTGGGAAGCGCTGGCGCGCGCCCAGTGGCTGCATCGATGCCAGCTGCACTACTGGGGCGACATCGACACCCACGGATTCGCCATCCTCGACCAACTGCGTGGCTACTTCCCCGGCGCCGCGTCCTTTCTCATGGACCGTGCGACGCTCCTTGCTCACCGCCTGCACTGGGGCGAGGAGCCCGACCCTGAGCGCCACGACTTGGCGCGTCTCACGCCCGAGGAGACGGCGGTCTATGACGACCTCCGATTCGATCGACACCAGCCTCGGCTGCGTCTGGAGCAGGCGCGCGTGGGGTTCGGGTGGTTGAACGAGCGGCTAGCCGCGCTGTTCGGGGTAAGCACATAGAGCCCGCCGACGTCGGGGCTGACTCTATGAAAATTCGCTTTGATACTGGCGAGTAACAGTAAAGCGTGCTTTAATTTGAGCCGGGAAATCAAAGCACGCTTTCAATGCCCCGAACCACCGGCACCTACGCCACCACGACCACGCTGGGTGAGTCGGTCCGCGCCTTCGTGCCGCGACCGCTGCCCCCGGCTGAACCGCCGCTGGCGCCGGCCTGCTTCGTCGACCTGAACCGGCAGGCTGAGCTGGCGCTGGCGCGCCTGGCCGGGGTGTCGGGCCTGGTCCCGTCGGTGGAATGGCTGCTCTACAGCGCCATTCGCAAAGAGGCACTGCTCACCTCGCAGATCGAGGGCACCCAGGCCACGCTGACCGACCTGTTCGACGAGGAAGCGGGCCTCAAGGTCAGCAACACCGACGATGTCGAGGAGGTCACCAACTACCTGCGCGCCTTCCGCTGGGTGCAGGGGCAGTTGCGCGACCCGCAGGGCTTGCCGATCAGCGTTCGCCTGCTGTGCGAAGCCCATCGGCTGCTGCTCGACGGGGTGCGCGGTGCTGGCAAGCAGCCCGGCGAACTGCGCCGTTCGCAGAACTGGATCGGCGGCACGCGACCAGGCAACGCCGCCTTCGTGCCGCCACCGCCGCAGCAACTGGCCGATCTGCTGACGGATCTGGAGCGCTTCACCCACAACACCGACTCCGACCTGCCGCCGCTGGCTAGGGTCGCTTTGATCCACGCCCAGTTCGAAACCATCCACCCCTTCCTGGATGGCAACGGGCGCATCGGGCGTCTGCTGATCGCCGCACTCATGGAGCACTGGGGGTTGTTGCGGGAGCCGCTGATGTACTTGAGCGGTTACCTCAAGCAGCACCAGGCCGAGTACTACCGGCGTTTGTCGGCCATCCGCAGTGACGGCGACTGGGAGGGCTGGGTATCCTTCTTCCTGGAAGGCGTGGCTGCCGCGTCCGCGGATGCTGAGCGCAGCATCATCGACGTGGCCAGCCTGATCACGGCCGATCGCAAGCGACTGCTGGAGTCTCTCAAGGCGGGGCCGATCAGCTACCGCCTGTTCGAACTGCTGCCGATGATGCCGCGCTTCAGCGTCGAGCACGTTCGCCAGCGGCTGGACACGACGTTCCCGACCGCCAGCGCCGCCGTCAAGCTGCTGGAAGACCTCGGCATCCTGGCCGAGCTCACCGGCCAGAAGAAGAACCGCGTCTACAGCTACCAGCCGTATGTGGAACTGCTTTCCCGGTGACGAGACCTCACCAGTCCGCGGATGCCCGCAGCATTACTCGTAAGCTCAACGGGTGCGTTTTGTGCCCGACAATCACCCGCCACCCTACACAAGGGCTCGGACAATCTCCGGGCCCCTTTTCTTGCCTGATATCCCCGCGCCACGCGGGGTTCCGGCCACATGTCTACGTCCTGGCCATCCGCAGCACCGAGCTTCTGCCGCGCACTTACCCCGGCAGCGACGGTCAGCCGGTGCGGGGCCGCGATGGGCGGGTGGTGACCTTCGGCGATGGCGAGCGCGACATGCGCGTCGACATGGGCATTGCCAACATGGGCTTTGCGCTGGGGCAGATCGACAGTGTGCTCAAGCAACTCGACGCGTTCGCGGCCGAACACCCGGGCGCGAAATTCGAACAGGTGGGCAGTTCGTTGTCCAGCCGGCCGAAGCGGGGGTTGTCAGCGAGATCCTGGTCTCGGATGGTGACCAGGTCCGCGCGGGTCAGGCACTGCCGCGCCTGGACCCGCGGCTGTCGACCGCGGATGCCCGGGCGCTGGTCACCGACGTGCGCATCCGCCGGTTGACGCTTCAGCGCATCGACGCAGAGCTGACACGAAGGCCCTACGCCCCCGAAGCAGCAGCCGACTCGCCGGACGATGCGCACCTCATCGCCCAGGTAGCGGCGCAGTACCGGGCGCATCGACTGGCCTTTGATGATGCACTTGCCCAGGAGACGGCAGCACTGGCACGGGCGCGCGCCGATCTGCGCGCGGCGCAAAAGGTGCTGGGCAAGCTCGAGCAGTCACTACCGGTCTATGAGCGGTCTGCGGAGTCATTTCGCAAGCTGGTCGCGCAGGGCTATGTCAGCGAACTGGCATCAGCGGAGAAGTCGCGCGAGGCCACGGAGCGGGCCCATGACACCGAGGCCCAACGTGCGTCGGTAGTCAGCCTGGAAGCCGCGATTGCGCAAGGTGAAAGCAAGCTCGCTGCCCTCCATTCGCAGTACCGCAGCCAACTCGAGAACGAGCGGCTCGAGACCGTTGCGCAGCTCAACCGCGCCGAACAGGAGTTGGCCAAGGCTCAGGTGAAGGTGGGGATGGTCGACGTGCGCGCACCCGTGGCTGGCGTCGTCAAGGGCCTGGCCCTGACGTCGATCGGCGCTGTGGTGCCCGCAGGCGCCACGCTGCTCAACATCGTGCCGGTGGCCGTCGCGCCCAACCCTTGCGAAGTGGCAATCAGAACACCCGCTCGCGCAGCACCTGCATCAGGTATTGGCCATAGCCGTTCTTGAGCATGGGCTGGGCCTGGGCTTCGAGTTGGGTGGCGGTGATCCAGCCGGAGCGGTAGGCGATTTCCTCGGGGCAGGCGACCTTCAGGCCCTGGCGCTTTTCGAGGGTGGCGATGAACTGGCCGGCTTCCATCAGGCTGTCGTGGGTGCCGGTGTCGAGCCAGGCATAGCCGCGGCCCATGATCTCGACCTCGAGCTGGCCCTGTTGCAGGTACTGGGCGTTGACGCTGGTGATCTCGAGCTCGCCGCGGGCCGAGGGGCGGATGCCGGCGGCGATGTCGCACACCTGCTCGTCGTAGAAGTACAGCCCGGTGACGGCATAGTTGCTCTTGGGTTCGCGCGGCTTTTCCTCGATGCTGAGGGCGCGCCGCTGGGCATCGAAGGCCACCACACCGTAGCGTTCGGGGTCGTGCACATGATATGCAAAGACCGTGGCCCCGTGCTCGCGCGCGGCGGCGTTGCGCAGCAGGCTTTGGAAGTCGTGGCCGTAGAAGATGTTGTCGCCCAGCACCAGGGCGCTGGGGTGGTCGCCCACGAACGGGCGGCCGAGGATGAAGGCCTGCGCCAGGCCGTCGGGGCTGGGCTGCACGCAGTAGCTCAGGTTCAGGCCCCAGCGGCTGCCGTCGCCCAGCAGGGCCTCGAAGCGCGGCGTGTCCTGCGGGGTGCTGATGACCAGGATGTCGCGGATGCCCGCGAGCATCAGCGTGCTCAGAGGGTAGTAGACCATCGGCTTGTCGTACACCGGCAGCAGCTGTTTACTCATGGCCAGCGTGGCCGGGTGCAGCCGGGTGCCGGAGCCGCCGGCCAGGATGATGCCCTTGCGTGTCTTCATCGTGCGTGCCTCGTGCCTGCGCTGAGTGGCGCGCCGCTCAGGGCGCGTTGCCGTAGTGGGTGCGGATCCAGTCGCGGTAGCTGCCGCTTTGCACGCCGGCCACCCAGTCGGCATGCTCGAGGTACCAGCGCACCGTTTTGCGGATG
>JAKLLB010000110.1 GCA_023150345.1 Aquabacterium sp. | reverse complement strand
GCTTTGGCCCGACTGCGAGAATGCCAGCGACAGCAAGCCCTGGCCAGGCAGGCGCGTCGAGTACAGCGTGATCAGCGACATCGGCAGCGATGTGACGAGCCGGCCCAGGCGGGCCATCGCCAGGTAACCCATGTAGTGCGCGGCATGATCCGAACTGCCACGTGCAACCGTGAGCACCCCGCTGGGCGGCTCGGCGCGCAGTGAGGCGGCAAGCGTGTCGATCGCATCGCCGCCGGCCGCCAATGCGCGGGCCACTGCAGCCGGGGCCTCGCGGGCCTCAGCCAGCATCCGAGAGGTCAATCTCTTCTCCTTCGATGATCACGCGCTGCAACTGCAGCGACGGGTCGAGTACCAGCACATCGGCCCATGCGCCGGGCTCGAGCCGGCCGCGGTCGTGCAGGCCCAGGAAGTCGGCCGCATGGGTGGCGGTGCGGCGTGAGGCGTCCTCGATCTCCAGCCCCAGTCCGACCAAGTTGCGCAGGGCCTGGTCCATGGTGAGGGTGCTGCCTGCCAACGTGCCATCGGACAGGCGCACTCCGCCCATGCACTTGGTGACGGTGTGGCTGCCCAGCCGGTAGTCGCCGTCGGGCATGCCGGCGGCGGCGGTGGAGTCGGTGACGCAGTACAGGCACGGGATGGCGCGCAGCGCGGCGCGGATGGCACCGGGATGCACATGCAGCAGATCGGGAATGATCTCGGCATAGCGGGCATGGGCCAGCGCGGCACCGGCCATGCCGGGTGCACGGTGGTGCAACCCCGACATCGCGTTGTACAGATGGGTGAACCCGCTGGCGCCACGTTCGAGCGCAGCCACGCCGTCCTCGTAGCTGCCGGCGCTGTGGCCGAGCTGCACCCGGAAGCCCTCGGCCGCCAATGCGGCGATCCAGTCGAGCGCACCGGGCAACTCGGGTGCCAGCGTGATCAGTCGGATGGGTGCCAGGGCATGCAGCCGTCGCAATTCGTCCATCGAGCCGGTACGCACATGGTCGGGCTGGGCACCGAGCTTGCCGGGGCTGATGTAGGGCCCTTCGAGGTGCACGCCCAGCACCCGGGCCCCGCCGGCAGTGCGCTCCCGGCAGGCTGGGCCGAGCGCGGCCAAGGCCGAATGCAATTCGGCGGGCGGGGCCGTCATGGTGGTGGCCAGCAGCGATGTGGTGCCGTGGCGCGCGTGCAGGCGTGCGATGCGGGTCATCGCATCGCCGCCTTCCATGGTGTCGCGCCCGCCGCCGCCGTGCACATGCAGGTCGATGCATCCCGGCAGTACCAGCGGCAGTCGCGACTGGCGCACGGCGAACTCGGTGCGCGGCTCGCCGTCGACGGCCATGATGCGGCCCTCGGCCATCGCCAGCGTTCCCAGCACGAAGCCACGCGGGGTGAGGATATGCCCGCGCAGGGTTTGCGCCGGCGGACACGGCCGTGGTGTGGCCAGGTCGGGGGTGCGTTCGATCACGGTGGCCATGACGCTCTCCTCAGGCGGGCGGCAGCGCGTTGCCGCACAGCAGGCGCAAGGCGCCGTCGATGGGGTCGCCCTGAGGGGCCACGCAGCGCCTGCGCAGCGCCGGGGACAACCAGGGCTCGAGCCGCTGCGCGATGCTGCCGGTGAGCACCACCGGCAAGTCCGCCGCCGGATCGAGTGCATGGGCCAGGGCTTCGAGCTCGACGGCCGCCTGCTCGAGCAGGCGTCGTGCGCAGGCATCGGCCTCGGCGTGTTCGAACACCAGAGGGGCCAGGCGCGCATAGCCGTTTTGGCCGGCGCGGGCGCACCAGTCGACCAGTGCGTTGCGCTCGCCGGCCGTGGCGCTCCAGACGGCTCGCGCCAGCGCGCCCGCGGATGCCCTGCCGTCGATTGCGCGTTGGGCCAGGCGCATGGCCTCCAGGCCCAGCCAGCCGCCGCTGCCTTCATCGCCGATGCCGAATCCCCAGCCGCCTACCGTGAGGCGCCGGCCGTCGCGGCGCAGGGCTTCGCCTACGCTGCCGGTGCCGCTGGCCACCACCGCGCCCGGGGCACCCGCGTGGGCACCCCGCAACGCCGCGCCACCGTCGGTGTCCACCCTCAACAGACCAAAGGTGGGCGCGCCCGCAATGAAGGCTTCGCGCCGCGACGGCGCATGCGCACCTGCCAGGCCCAAGCCCAACGCCAGTTCCGAGGGCGCGGGCTCTGGCACTCCCGCGACGTCGAAGGCGCGGGCAATGGCCAGCTGAACATGTCGCCAGGCCTGCTCCAATCCCTGGCCCAGGGCCGACGGGCCGGCCTCGCCCTGGCCCAACAGCAGCGCCGGCGCGCCAACCGTGGACGCGACCTGCAGTACGCGGGCCCGCGTACCGGTGCCACCACCATCCACGCCGACGAGGTAGCGCACGCCGGCTGGCAGGTGGGGGGTGGCTGGCATCACAGGAATCGATCGTTTAATACCAGTATGGTACCACATGCAACCTCCGCGTCAACCTCCGGCCCAGATCGGTTGGGATTGCCATAGGTCTACCGCCTATAACCATGTTTAATACCAGTGCTCCTGCCGCCGCCTCTCCCTGCGCGCCGGAGGGGGCGCCGACAATGCCAGGCACAGTTGCAACCGGGCCAGCCCCCATCATGACCCCCATCGAGTTCACGCTGCGTGGTGACCACATCACGCTGGACCGCCTGCTCAAGGCCACCGGGCTGGCTGGCAGTGGCGGGCAGGCCAAGGCCTGGATCGCGGAAGGCCGCGTTCGCGTGGACGGGGCCAGCGAGAGCCGAAAGACGGCCAAGGTGCGCGCGGGGCAGGTGGTGACGCTCGATCAGGAAGCCCGCATCCTGGTGCGGGCACCGCAGGAAGCCGGCGCCGAAGGCGATCAAGCCTGACGCAGCCAGCACGCCACGCGGTGCGTGCCGGCCAGCGCCGGCCGTTCCTGCGCGCAACGCGGCAGGGCCACCGGGCAACGGGTGTGGAAGGCGCAGCCCGTGGGCGGATTCAGGGGTGAGGGCAGCTCGCCGCGCAGCACGGTGCGCTGGCGGCGCGCGGCGCGGTCGACCGTAGGCGTGGCCGACAGCAAGGCCTGGGTGTAGGGGTGCTGCGGAGCGTCGAACAGCGCGTCGCGCGGCGCCTGTTCGACGATGCGGCCGAGGTACATCACCGCCACCTCGTCGGCCACGTGCCGGACCACCGACAGGTCGTGCGAGATGAACACGTAGGCCACGCCGAGCGACTGCTGGAGGTCGGTGAGCAGGTTGAGCACCTGCGCGCGGATCGAGACGTCGAGTGCCGAAACCGGTTCGTCGAGAACCAGCGCGCGGGGGCGCAGCATCAGTGCACGCGCGATGGCGATGCGCTGGCGCTGGCCGCCGGAGAACATGTGCGGATATCGGTCATAGTGCTCGTCACGCAGGCCGACCTGGCGGAGCATGCGCCGCGCGGCGTCCTCGCGGCCGCGGGCATCGGACTCGTGGTGCACGCGCAGCGGCTCGGTGAGCGCCGCACCGACGGTCTGCCTGGGGTTGAGCGCGCCGTAGGGGTTCTGGAACACGATCTGTACGGCGCGGCGCAGCTGCGGCGGCAGCGCCGCGACGACGGCTGGCACCGGCTGGGCATCGACGCGCAGGGTGCCGGCCGTAGGCGGCTCGATCATCGTCAGCAGCCGCGCCAGGGTGCTCTTGCCGCAACCCGATTCGCCGACGATGGCCAGCGTGCGACCGGCGTACACGTCGAAGGAGACGTCGGCGAGTGCCTGCACCGTCGCAGGCTCGGCAAACAGGCCCCGACGCACGCGGTAGTGGCGCGAGAGTTGCTCGGCTTGGAGCACGGGTGGCGTCATGAGCCTGCTCGCTCAGGCAAGGGCACGCCGTGGCGCAATGGCGTGTGGCACAGCGCGTGGCCCAGTTCAGCAGCCGCTGGCACCGGTGAGGCGGCGCAGACCGGGCGTGCATGTGAGCAGCGCGGCGCGAACAGGCAGCCCGGCGGGCGGTCGAACTGTCCCGGCACCATGCCGCCGATAGCCGCGAGGTGCCGCCCCTGCGCGTGCTCGGGCAGCGCCGCCAGCAGCGCTGCGGTGTAGGGGTGGTGTGGGTCGTCGAACAAGGCCTGTGCCGGCGCCTGCTCGACCTGGCGGCCGGCGTACTGAACCACCACGCGGTGGGCTGTCTCGGCCACCACGCCCAGATCGTGGGTGATGAGCACCAGCGCCATGCCGGTGTCGCGCTGCAGACCGAGCAGAAGCTCGAGGATCTGCGCCTGGATGGTGACGTCGAGGGCCGTGGTGGGTTCGTCGGCGATGAGCAGTCGCGGTTTGCATGCCAGCGCCATGGCGATCATCACGCGTTGGCACATGCCGCCCGAGAGCTGGTGCGGGAAAGCGCCCAGGCGCCGTGCAGCGTCCGGGATACCCACCTGCTCGAGCAGTTCGACCACGCGCGCTCGGCGCGCTACGCGATCGAGCAACAGGTGCGTGGCCAGTGCCTCGCCGACCTGGTAGCCCACGGTGAAGCACGGGTTCAGCGAGGTCATGGGCTCCTGGAACACCATGGCGATGTCGCGGCCGATGATGTTGCGGCGCTGCCGCGGGCTCAGGGCGGCGAGGTCCCGGCCGTCGAAGGCCATGCGCTCGGCGGTGATGGTCGCCGTCCAGGGCAGCAGGCCCATGATGGCGAGCATGGCCACCGACTTGCCCGAGCCCGACTCGCCGACGATGGCCAGCACTTCGTTGGGTTCGACACCGAGATCGACGCCGTCGACCGCGGTGAAGGCACCGCCGCGGGTGGCAAATCGCACCGTCAGGCCGCGGATGTCGAGCAGCGGTGCCGTGCTCACGATCGCCTCATCTTTGGGTCGAGGGCATCGCGCAGGCCGTCGCCGGCGAGGTTGATCGACACCACGGTGACCAGGATGGCCAGGCCGGGCAGGGTGACCAGCCATGGGTTGGAACGGATGAACTCGCGCGCGTCGGCGAGCATGGTGCCCCACTCGGCCGTAGGCGGCTGCGCACCCAAGCCAAGGAAACCCAGGGCAGCGGCTTCGAGGATGGCGTCGGACACGCCCAGCGCCGCCTGCACGATCAGCGGCGACAGGCAGTTGGGCAGCACGGTCGCGAACAACAGGCGCACCCGGCCGACTCCAGCCACGCGCGCAGCGATGACGTAGTCCTTGCCCAGTTCGGCCAGCGCCGACGCCCGCACCAGTCGCACGTAGCGCGGCAGCGTGACCAGCGTGACGGCGATGATGGTGTTGGCCAGGCTGGGGCCGAGTACCGCCACCACGAGGATGGCCAGCACCAGGCTGGGCACCGCCATGATCAGGTCCATCAGCCGTGTGATGACGACGTCCACCACCTGACCTCCCGCCCCGCGCAGTGCCACGCAGGCCAGGCCCAGCAGGATGCCGACGACGAACGACACCCCCATCACCGCCAGGCCGATGAACAGCGACACCCGCGCGCCGTGGATCAGGCGCGAGAGCATGTCGCGGCCCAGGCTGTCGGTGCCCAGAACGAAGCGTGTGCTGCCGGCGTCGGTCCACATCGGTGCGGCACGCACGGCATCGCGGAATTGCTCGTCCGGCGCGTAGGGGGCCACCCAGTCGGCCGCCAGCGCAAGCACGGTGATGAGCAGCACCACCGCGAGCCCGGCCACCGCGCCGCGGTTCTCGGCGAACGACGACCAGAACGCGCGCAGACGCGAGGGTTGCGGCGGCAGCGTGTCGTCGGCGTTCGCAGTCGTGGATGCGAAGTCAGCCATGCCGGATGCGGGGATTGATGAGGCCGTAGGTCAGGTCCACCACGAGGTTCACCACGATCACGACCGAGGAAATGAGCATCACGCCACCCTGCAGCGCCGGGTAGTCGCGGCGGGCGATCGACTCGATCAGCCACTTGCCCACGCCCGGCCACGAGAAGATGGTTTCGGTGAGCACGGCGCCGGCCATCAGGCCGCCGACCTGCAGCCCGATGATGGTGACCACCGGGATCAGCGCATTGCGCAGGGCATGCACGCCGATCACGCGCACCGGCCCCAGCCCCTTGGCGCGGGCGGTGCGCACGTAGTCCTCGCCCAGTACCTCCAGCATGGCCGATCGCGTCATGCGGGCGATGACGGCCAGCGGGATGGTGCCCAGCACCACCGCCGGCAGCACCAGATGGTGCAGCGCATCCTTCACCGCGCCGGCTTGTCCCGACAGCCACGCATCGATCACCATGAAGCCCGTGACCGGCTCGAAGTAGAAGCGGATCAGGTCGATGCGGCCCGATACGGGCGTGAGCCCCCAGCGCTCGGCGACGAACATGATGAGCAGCAGACCCCACCAGAAGATGGGCATGGAGTAGCCGGTGACCGACAGCCCCATGAGGGTGTGGTCGAACCAGGTGCCGCGCCGCGCCGCGGCCAGCGTGCCCGCCGGAATGCCCAGCAGCACCGCGAACAGCATGCCGGCCGCAGCCAGTTCCAGCGTGGCCGGGAACAGCGCGGTGAACTCGGTGAGCACCAACTGATTGGTGGCCAGCGAGGTGCCGAAGTCACCATGCAGCAGTTGCCAGGCGTAGTCGACGAACTGCTTCCACACCGGCTGGTCCAGGCCCAGCTCCTGGCGGAACGCGGCCAGGCGTTCCGGCGAGATGCCGCGCTCGCCCACGCGCACCTCCACCGGATCGCCCGGCACCAGCCGGATCGCGACAAAGGTGACGAACATCAGGGCGATGAACGTCGGGACGGTCAGCGCCAGACGGCGCAGCAGGAAGCGGAGCACGCAGAGCCCGGTTCGAACGGTGGTTGGCCCAGACAGGCACTTTCGGCCCGGCTGGGCCGGCCGGCGACTGACGCGCCCCTGCCCGCAGCGCGCCGATGGCGCTGCGGTGGGGCTACTTCAGCTCGACCCCGTTGAACTGGTGCGCACCGAACGGGCTTTGCTTGTAGCCGGTGAGTTCCTTGCGCATCACTTCGTAGACGATCGAGTGCGCGAGCTTCAGGTCGGGGGCGTCGTCATGCTCGATCAGTTGCATTTCCTGGTAGAGCTTCGTGCGCTCCTTGGTGTCGGCCACGCTGCGGGCTTTCTCGAGCCGCGTGTCGAAGTCCTTGTTGCACCACTTCGACAGGTTCTGCCCGCCCGGGCGTGCGGCGTCGCAGCCCCGCAGGAAGAAGAAGTTGTCGGGGTCGCCGTTGTCGCCGGTCCAGCCGAGCATGCCGGTCATGTGCTCGCCTTGCTGCATGCGCTTGCGGTACTCGCCCCATTCGTAGGTGACGAGCTTGGCGTTGACGCCGACCTTGGCCAGGTCGGCCTGCATCATCTCGGCGATGCGCTTGGCGTTCGGGTTGTAGGGGCGCTGTACCGGCATGTACCAGAGGTCGATCGCCAGCGGTGTCTTGACGCCCGCCTTGGCCAGCAACTCCTTGGCCTTGTTGGGGTCATGTGGGTACGGCTTGATGGCGTCGTTGTATGACCACATCGTGGGCGGGATCAGATTCTTGGCCGACTGGCCGGCACCGAGGTAGACGTCGCGGATGATGGCCGCACGGTCGATGGCCATCGACAGCGCCTGACGCACCTCCTTCTTGTCGAAGGGCGGCTTCTGGGTATTGAAGGCCCAATAGGCGATGTTCAGTCCCGATTGGCTGATCACCTTGAGTGCCGGGTCCTTCTGCATCTCGGGCAGATCGGCCGGACGCGGCGCGATGACGAAATGGCACTCGCCGGCCTTGAGCTTGCTGTAGCGCGCGGTGGGGTCCGGCGTGATCGCGAACACCAAGTCGTCGACCAGCGCGCGCTCGGCAGGCGCTGCCCAGTGTTCCTTGTGGGCCTTGTAGCGGATGACCGCATCCTTCTGGTAGGCCACGAACGAGAAGGCGCCCGTGCCCACCGGGAACTGGTCGAACTGCTCCTTCTTGTTGGCCTTGGCCAGCATGTCGGCGTACTCGGCCGAGTGGATGCTCGCGAAGTCCATCGCCAGGTTGGCCAGCATCGTGACGTTGGCGCGCTTGAGCGTGATCTTCACCGTGTGCGGGTCGATCTTCTCGATGGACTGCAGGTCGTCGGGCAGGCCCATGTCGGCGAAGTAGTCGTACTTGCCGCCGGACACCTTGGCATACGGGTGATCGGCCTTCCACTGCCGCTCGAACGAGAACACGACGTCGTCGGCGTTGAGCTCGCGAGAGGGCTTGAATCCATTCACACCGGTGTGGAACTTCACGCCCTTGCGCAGCTTGAAGGTGAACACCTTGCCGTCGGGCGAGACGGTCCAGCTCTCCGCCAGGCCCGGCTCCACTTGCGTGGAGCCGCGCGCGAACTGGGTGAGCTTGTCGTAGACGGGGCGCGCGGCGTCGAAGCTGGTGCCGGTGGTGTTGAGTGCGGGCGTGAAGTTCTCGGGCGAGCCTTCGGAGCAGTACACCAGTGTCTTGGCCTGCAGTGCCGGGATCGCCAGCGCCGCTGCGAGGGCCAGTGCAGCCCGTGCAATTGTCTTCATGGTCATCCTCCTCGTGGGGTAGGCGATCCTACGTCCGCCTGCCCACGCGCCCGTGTGCCCGACGATTGGGGGTTTCCTGAGGTTTTCGGGGAAAATACCAAGGTGCCGGCGGCGTGCCCCCGCGGCCGGCACACGTCATCTCAACCCAGGGGCCATGTCGAGGACAACCATGCACAAAAACCTCGGGCGCGCCGTCGCGCGCGCCCTATCGGCGGCCCGCCGCCTCCACCCATGCACGGGCCAGGTTCGCGCGCGCAACCTGTGGCTGGCGGCCTGCCTGGCTACCGGTGCGACGGCGCAAGCCGCCGATCCTGCCTCCCTGCAAGCGTGCTTCGTGTACGTCAGCCCGGTCGGCCAGGCCGGCTGGAGCTTCCAGCACGACCAAGGCCGCCAGGCCATGGAGAACGCACTGGCGCCCCGCGTTCGCACCCGAGTTGTCGAAGCGGTGGCAGAAGGTGCCGACAGCGAGCGCGTGATGCGCGAGTTGGCTCGTGATGGCTGCGGGCTGATCTTTGCTACCAGCTTCGGCTATCTGGAACCCGCACTGCGGGTAGCGGCGGAGTTTCCGCGCGTGAGGTTCGAGCACGCCGGCGGCTACAAGACAGCAGCCAACTTGAACACCTACAATGCACGTTACTACGAAGCCCGCTGGCTGGCCGGTTACCTGGCGGGCAAGCACAGCAAGAGCGGCGTGGCGGGCTATGTGGCCGGCTTCCCGGTCCCCGAAGTGGTCCAGGGCATCAACGCCTTTGCCCTGGGCATGCGTGCGGCCAACCCGCGTGCCGAGGTTCGGCTGGTGTGGTTGAACACGTGGTTCGACCCGGCGCGCGAGCGCGAGGCGGCGCTGGCATTGATCGGCCAGGGAGCCGACGTGCTCACCAATCACAGCGGCTCGCCCGCAGTGCCGCAGACGGCGCAGGACAAGGGTGTGGCGGTGGTGTCCTATCAGAGCGACATGTCGAAGTTCGCGCCGCGCGCGCAGCTGGCCGCGGTTACCCATCATTGGGGTGGCCACTACACGCAGGTGGCGCAATCGGTGCTGGCCGGCACCTGGCAACCCCGACCGGCCTGGGGCGGGCTGAAGGACGGGTTTGTCCAGCTGTCGGCCCTGAACGCGGCAGTACCGCCGGCGTTGAGGGCCGACTTGGACAGCCGCCGCGAGGCCATCGTTACCGGTCGCTTCAAGCCGTTCTCTGCGCCGCTGGTGGACAACGCCGGGAAGATGCGGCTGGATGCCGGGGTACTGGACGACGCACGCATCGCGAGCATGGACTGGCTGGTGCAGGGCGTCGTCGGTAGGCTGCCAGCGCGGCACTGAGGCGGCGCGCAGGCCCTGGGGCGTGCAAGTCGCAGGCGCCGGGGCCGCGCCGCAATTGCCGGTCAGATTTGCCGGTCATATCGAAGCGGGCCCCAAGGTGGCTGCCAGGTCCGCGCCGCGCGGTCCGAATGCATATGCATCCATGCCCAGGCAACCATACGTGAGGCCGTTGTGCAGGCGGTGAGGCGGTGCAGTCGTCCCGCCGGCGCCTGCGGCCACGAACCAGGGCAGCAGGTGCTCGTCGGTCGGGTGCATGTCGCGCGCCGCAGGAGCCTTCTGGCGGTAATCCAGCAAGACCGGCCAGTCGGCACGCTCGCAGCGCTGCACCCACCAGCTGCGGAACGCCGCGCTGTCCGGCATCTCGGGTGCGTCCAGCGACGGCATGCCGCCGCGCTGGAACACCAGGCCCAGGTTGTGCGTGACGCTGCCGCTGGCCAGTATCCACACGCCTTCGCGCGTGAGCGGCGCCAGCGCCTGGCCCAGGGCAAACAGCTGCGCTGGCGACCAATGCGGCGGCCAGCCCAGCGGAACGACCGGGACGTCGGCATCCGGGAAGACCGTGCGCAGCGGGATCCAGATGCCGTGGTCCAGCCCGCCGCTGGCGGACTGCCGCACGGGGATGCCGGCATCGGCAAGCAGACGTTCGACCTGGGCGGCCAGTTCCGGCGCGCCATCGCAGTCGTAGCGCAGCCGGTACAGCGCTTGCGGGAATCCACCGAAGTCGTGCACGGCGCCGTGGCGGGCGGCGGCCAGTACCACCGGCTCGCGGGCCAGCGTATGGGCTGACACGGCAACGATGGCCCGCGGGCGTACGCCCAGCCCGTGCAGTGCCGGGCCCAAGCGCCGCCAGAAGGGGCCGGTGGTGCCCGGCTCCAGCGCTGTCATCGGTGAGCCATGGGAAACGAAGACGGGCGGCAGCGAGGCGGTGTCCATGTCGGCATTGGATCAGCCCCGCGGTGGCGGGGCGTTCGCGTCCATTGCATGCAGGGTTCAGCTGGGTTGGTGTACCGTGCTTGGCCATGACGATCGATCGATTGCCCATATCCACTGTCGGCCTGGCCTGGCGCCAGGCTTGGCGTGACTTTCGAGCCGGTGAGTTGCGGCTGCTGATGGTGGCGGTGGTGCTGGCAGTGGCCGCGCTCACAGCCGTGGGCTTCTTTGCCGACAGGTTGGATGGTGCATTGGCGCGCGATGCCCGCCAACTGCTCGGTGGCGATGCGGTGGTGGCCAGCGACCAACCCGCTGCGCTGACGTTCGAGGCGCGCGCGGCCGAACTGGGCCTGCAGGTGTCGACGAACGTGGGTTTTCCCAGCATGGCGCGAGCCGACGACGCCCAAGGCGGTGGTGTCAAGCTGGCGGCGATCAAGGCGGTGAGTGCCACCTACCCGTTGCGCGGATCGTTGCGGGTGCAGGCCGGTTCCGGTGCCGTTGCCGAGCAGGTGCGCCACGGGCCACCCCGCGGCGGGGTTTGGGCCGACGGTTCGCTGCTCGATGCCCTGGGCCTGGCGGTGGGCGATCCCCTGTGGCTGGGTGAGCGCCGCTTCGTCATCGACCGCGTCCTGTTGCTCGAACCCGACCGCGGCGCCGGCTTCATGGTCTTCGCACCCCGTGTGATGCTGCACGCAGAAGACCTGCCCTCCACCCGGTTGGTGCAGCCGGCCAGCCGGGTGACGTACCGCCTGGCAGTGGCGGCGCCCGAAGGGCGCCAGGCGCAGGTGGGCGAGTTCGTCCGGTGGGCGCAGCAGCAGATCGACCAGGGTTCCACCCGCGGCATGCGCGTGGAGTCGCTCGAGTCCGGCCGACCGGAGATGCGCCAGACGCTGGACCGCGCCGGGCGCTTTCTCAACCTGGTGGCGCTGCTGGCGGCGTTGCTGGCCGCGGTGGCCGTGGCCATCGCCGCGCGCGACTTCGCGCAGCGCCACCTGGATGACTGCGCCATGCTGCGGGTGCTGGGTGCCCCCCAGCGAGCGATTGCCGGTGCCTATGCACTGGAGTTCGGGGCTGTCGGCTTGCTCGCCAGCGCCGCTGGCGTGGCGCTGGGTTTTGCCGTGCACTTCGTCTTCGTCTACCTGCTGGCGGGCCTCGTCGAGGCCGAGTTGCCCACAGCGGGCTGGCTGCCGGCGGCCTTCGGCCTGGGCGTCGGCCTCACGCTGTTGG
>JAKLLB010000010.1 GCA_023150345.1 Aquabacterium sp. | reverse complement strand
CGCTGACCAGCACCTGCGGCTCGTCGTCATCGAGTGCCGCCAGCACGTCCTTGGCGTTGGAGAAGCTGCGCACGGCCAGTTGCTCGCGCTGCAAGGCCTTTTCGAGCACGAAGCGTATGGATTGGTCGTCGTCTACGATCCAGATGGGTTTCATGCGCGCGTCCGGCTGGGGGCGACCTTGCAGTGTGGCAGCCCTGAGCGACAGGCAGGCTCAAGGCAGCGGAATGATGATCCTGAACACCGTGCGGCCGGGCACGCTGTCGCACTCGATGGCGCCCGCATGCTGCTGCACGTACGTCTGCGCCAGCGTCAGCCCGAGGCCGGAGCCGCCCTCCCGCCCCGATACCAGCGGGTAGAAGATGCGGTCTCGGATGTCCTCGGGAACGCCGGGGCCGTTGTCTTCGACATGCAATTCCAATGCCAGGCGATAGCGCTGCTTGCCGATCGTGACTTGGCGCGCCGCCCGGGTGCGCAGCACGATGCGTGCATCACCAGCGGCAATGCGCTCGCGCAGCGCCAGCGCGGCGTTCTGGGCGATGTTCAGAACCGCCTGGATGAGCTGTTCGCGATCACCGCGGAAGTCGGGCAGCGAGGTGTCGTAGTCGCGCTGCACCACGAGGCCTTGAGGGTACTCGGCCAGCACCAGCGAACGTACCCGCTCGCAGACCTCATGGATGTTGAGATCGGCCACCACGTGGGGCCGCCGGTGCGGCGCGAGCAGGCGATCGACCAGTGCCTGCAGGCGGTCGGCCTCGTGGATGATGACGTTGGTGTACTCGGCCAGCTCGCGCGAGTTGAGCTCCAGGGCCAGCAGCTGCGCCGCGCCACGTATGCCACCCAGCGGGTTCTTGATCTCGTGCGCCAGGTTGCGGATCAGCTCCTTGTTGGCCTGCACCTGGCCAATCGCGCGCTCCTCGCGGTCCTGGCGGGTCTGCTGCTGGATCTCGAGCATCTCCACGAGCACGCGGTCGGAGCCGGGGTCCATCTGGCCGACGATCACATGAACCGGCAGGCCTTCGGCCGAACCGGGTGACACCCGGCGCAATATGGCGTCGAAGCGCACCGTGGCCACGTCGTTTCGGCACACGGCGCCCACCGCATCGCGCAGCGGCGCGCCGTCGGTCAACCAATCGAGCAAACTGCCACGCGTGAGCGATCGCCTCGAAAGGCCGGTTGCGTCTTCGAGCATGGCGTTGGCAAAGCGCACCCGCCCGCTGCCGTCCACCACGGCGACCATGGTGGAAAGCTGATCCAGCACCTGCCAGCGGACATCAGGCGCGCCGTCCGGGCCATCGACGGCCGGTTCAGGGCTGGATCTTGGCCAGTTCGCGCTTGATGGCGGCGATATCACTTTCGCTGCGGGTGATGGCCGCGCGCAGCGACGATACCCGGTCCAGATAGGTCTGGTAGTTGCGCTCGTCACCACGGCGCTCGGGCTCGCCGTTGTTGTACTCGCGCTTGAGTGCGGCCAGCTTTTCCTCCTCGCGGCGCAGCTCGGCCTCGAGGATGCGCCGCGCGTCGTTGTCCCGCTCGCGTTGAGCGTTGGGATCGACCTTCAGATCGCCGTTACGTGCTGCCGAGGCCGCAGGCGCGGGCGTGCGCGGGCGCGGCATCTGGACGACGGTGATGGGCGTGCCTTCCACCGGACGGCAGCCGCGCTCGCGCGCCTGCGCTGCAGTGATCTGGTTGGTGAACACATTGCCCGGGCAGCGGTAGGCCACGATGGGGCCACTGGCGGCATCCAGCGGTGCCGGCACCGAAGCGGCCTGCGCCAGTACATTCGCCGATCCCGACAGGCCCACCACCAGGGCCAGGAGGCTGCATCTCATCGTCCGGTCTCCGGTCGTTCGACCCGCATTGTGGCCCACCACGAAAAAGGGCGGCCCCGGGCCGCCCTCGCTCATGTGGCCGCTGCGGTGCGGCTCACAGGCTGTAGTACATGTCGAACTCCAGCGGGTGCGTCGTCATGCGGAAGCGCGTCACCTCGCTCATCTTCAGCTCGATGTAGGCATCGATGTACGAATCGGTGAACACGCCGCCCTTGGTCAGGAACGCGCGGCCCTTGTCGAGATAGTCGAGCGCCTGGTCCAGGCTGTGGCAGACGGTCGGGATCTTCGCGTCCTCTTCCGGCGGCAGGTGGTACAGATCCTTCGTCGCGGCCTCGCCCGGGTGGATCTTGTTCTCGACGCCATCCAGGCCGGCCATCAGCATTGCCGCGAAGCCGAGGTACGGGTTGCACAACGGATCGGGGAAGCGCGCTTCGATGCGGCGCCCCTTCGGGTTGGCCACGTACGGGATGCGGATCGACGCCGAGCGGTTGCGCGCCGAGTAGGCCAGCTTGACCGGCGCCTCGAAGCCGGGCACCAGGCGCTTGTAGCTGTTGGTGCCGGGGTTGGTGATGGCGTTCAGCGCACGGGCGTGCTTGATGATGCCGCCGATGTAGTACAGCGCGAACTCGGACAGGCCACCGTAACCGTCGCCGGCGAACAGGTTCTTGCCGTCCTTCCAGACCGACTGGTGCACATGCATGCCGGAGCCGTTGTCGCCGACGATCGGCTTGGGCATGAAGGTCGCCGTCTTGCCATAGGCATGCGCGACGTTGTGGATCACGTACTTCTGCAGTTGCAGCCAGTCGGCGCGCTGCACCAGCGTAGAGAACCTGGTGCCGATCTCGTTTTGGCCCGGTGCTGCGACCTCGTGGTGGTGCACCTCGACCGGGATGCCCAGCGACTCGAGGATCAGGCACATCTCCGAGCGCATGTCCTGGAAGCTGTCGACCGGCGGCACCGGGAAGTAGCCGCCTTTCACCGCGGGACGGTGACCGACGTTGCCGCCCTCGAAGTCCTTGCCGGTGCTCCAGGGTGCCTCTTCGGAGGTGACCTTGACGAAGCAGCCCTGCATGTCGACGTTCCAGTGCACCTGGTCGAAGATGAAGAATTCGGGCTCCGGGCCGAAGAACGCGGTGTCGCCGATGCCACTGCTCTTCAGGTAGGCCTCGGCGCGCTTGGCCAGGCTGCGCGGGTCACGCTCGTAGGGCTTGCCGTCGCCCGGCTCGAGCACGTCACAGGTCAGGAACAGCGTGGGCTCTTCGAAGAACGGGTCGACGTTGGCCGTGTTCGGGTCGGGCATCAGCAGCATGTCCGACGCCTCGATGCCCTTCCAGCCGGCGATCGAGGACCCGTCGAACGCGTGGCCCGACGTGAACTTGTCTTCATCGAAATGCGATACGGGCACGGTGACGTGCTGTTCCTTGCCGCGGGTGTCGGTAAAGCGGAAGTCGACGAACTTGACTTCGTTTTCCTTCACCATCGACATCACGTCGGCGACGGTCTTGGCCATCAAAAATCTCCTAGCAGGACGCGTGAAAGTTGGAGGGGCGAGCGGGGGGGTGATCATGCCCAGTCCGAACACGGGACATGGACCCGGCGGCAGGCGCAGGGCAATGTAGCAGAAAGCGTGCCCGCAATTGGGGACGCACGGATCGCGCGGGCATCGTGGCGGCGCCATCGGGGGCGCCATCAACGCACCTAGTTGGTGCGCAGATGTGCACCATTATGGTGCCGCATCAGCGCACCAACTCGGGGCCCAGTTGCACCCCGCAGGCCGCCAGTCCCGCCAGCAGGTCTGCATAGGCCAGCGCCACCGCCGACGCCGAACCCTTGACGCCGAGCTCGATGTGCCTGCCCCACTGCGGGTGATCGACGCTGGGCAGGCTGAACACTTTGATCCCTGGATGTGTCGCCTCGATGGTTTCCATCAGGGGTGTGAGCGCAGCCTCGAGGCCGCCGAAGACAATCACCGAGTGCTCCGCCTGGCGCTGGCTGCCGTGCAGCCAGGCATAGCGACCGTCGAGCAGACCCTCGATCATCGGGTGTGCCATGACCGGGAACCCCGGCACGAAGTGGACGTCACCCACCGAGAAGCCCGGGATCCGGTTGTACGGGTTGGGAATGATCGATGCCCCCTCGGGAAAGCAACCCATCTGAAGACGCTGCTGGTTGTCGGGGCGTCCAGGCTCCCAGGTCACACCCTGCTCCAGGGCCACTTCCCGCATGCGCTGCTCGATGAGGTCGCACGCCTGAGGGTGCAGCACCAGAGCCCGTCCCAGCGCCGCCGCCGCGCACTGGCGGGTGTGGTCGTCCGGCGTGGCGCCGATCCCGCCGCAACTGAAGACCACATCGCCGCTGGCGAAGGCATCGGAGAGGGCAGCCGTGATGTGATCGCGACGGTCGCCCAGGTAGCGTGCCCAGGACAGTTGCAGGCCGCGCGCGCCCAGCAATTCGATCACCTTGGGCAGGTGCTTGTCCTGGCGCTTGCCTGACAGGATTTCGTCGCCGATGACGATGAGGCCGAATTGCGCCATGAGACAACCTCGAGCAGGATCAGTGTGAGGGCGGCAAGGCCGGAGGTGGTGCCGCGCTGGCGGGCAGCGCCTGCACGGGCGCGGGCACCGGCACCTCGACGGCTGCCGGCTGCACCGGTTTGCGCGCGCGCAGCTCCGACAGGGCCGCCAGCGCATAGTGGGCGAACCACAGCATGCTGAAGGCGAAGATCATCGTGTACAGCCATATCGAGGCCACCACGAGCACCGGCGCGAACACCAGCGTCGCCGCGCTCAACGCCCACAGCAGCGTGGGGGCAGCGCCGATGTAACCCGTGATCACGCCCATGGCCAGCAGCGGCACTCGGTGCTCGCGCATCACCTGGTGCCGCTCGGACGCATCGGCATGGTCGGCGAGTGCATCGAAACTCATCACGCGGTAGGTGAGCCAACCCCAGATCAGAGGAGGCAACAGCAGCACCAGGGGCGGGATCAGCCACAGCGGCACGGTTGCGAGCAGCGCAACCAGCGCCAAGGCCGTGCAGGTCAACGACCATGCGATGCTTGTCAGCACACCCGCGCCGCGACGCCGTTCAAGCGCCGGAAACCGGCGTCGGGCGACCAGCGACACCACCGCTGGGGCCATCAGGGCGGCCACCAGCAGAAGGGACGCGACCACCAGCACCGGTACCGCGAGCAACACCACGAAGAGCGGAGCCAGCACGGCGCGAAACGAGCCCCCGACCATCGACTCCACCCAACGAAGGGCGGCTTCGAGCAGCGACATGCTCTCGAGGATGGCGCGCATTCCGGCCACGGCCGCATCCCAGTACAGCCACCCCAGCAGCAGCGACAGTGCGCCGCCTACCAGCAGCGGCAGCAGCGACAGGCCGATCACAGTGGGGTGCAGGCAGTACGCGGCGGCCCGCCAGAAGGCGTCCAGCATGCGCTTCATGGCGTGCGAGGATACGTCAACGGCGGTGGCACGGCCCGCGAGCCATCAACGCCCAATTCGTGACACGCAGGAACATCACTCGTCGTCGCCACCGAGAATGCCGCCCAGCAGGCCGCCCGCACCGAAGCCACCGAGTACCGAGCCCTCGCCGCGGCCGCCACCGCCGGTCTGCGGTGCGGCTGCGAACACGCGGCTGGCCAGGCGCGAAAACGGCAGGCTCTGCAGCCATACCGTGCCAGGCCCGGTGAGCTTGGCAAAGAACAGCCCTTCGCCACCGAACAGGGCCGTCTTGATCTTGCCGACGTACTGGATCTCGAAGTTCACCTGCGGCATGTAGGCCACCACGCAGCCGGTGTCGACCATCAGGGTCTGCCCGGGCTGGAGCTCGCGCTTGACGACGGTGCCACCGGCATGCACGAAGGCCAGCCCGTCGCCCTCGAGCTTCTGCATGATGAAGCCCTCGCCGCCAAAGAATCCCACGCCCAGCTTCTGCTGCAGCGCGATGCCCAGCGACACGCCGCGGGCCGCGCAGAGGAAGGAGTCCTTCTGGCAGATCAACATGCCGCCGAGCTGCCGCAGGTCCATCGCGATGATCTTGCCTGGATACGGCGCACCGAACGCCACCCGCTGCTTCTGAGTGGCGTTGTTGGTGTAGATCGTGGTGAAGAGCGACTCGCCGGTGATCAGGCGCTTGCCTGCCCCCAGCAGCTTGCCGAAGAAGCCGCCCTGATTGGCCGAGCCATCACCGAACACGGTGTCCATGCCGATGCCGGCATCCATGAAGAACATGCTGCCGGCCTCGCCGACGGCTGCCTCGCCGGGGTCGAGCTCGACCTCGACGAACTGCATCTCCGAGCCTTTGATCTCGTAGTCCACCACATCCATGGCCATGCTGTGTCGCTCCTGCGCGCCTTGCGCGATGTAACGGGAAAATCGGCCGCGATGGTACCGAATCGCGGTGACATGCGCCGGCTCGAAGCCTGTGAATGGACCTCGGGCTCAGGTCCGGGTGCCGAAGATCTTGTCGCCGGCGTCGCCCAGGCCGGGGATGATGTAGCCGACTTCATTGAGATGGCTGTCGACGGCGGCGGTCCAGCAACGCACGTCCGGGTGGGCCGCCTGCAGCGCGGCGATTCCCTCGGGCGCGGCGACCAGCACCAGCGCCCGGATGTCGCGGCACCCGCGCTGCTTGAGCAGGTCGACCGTCGCGATCATCGAACCTGCGGTGGCCAGCATCGGGTCGACGATGATGGCCGTGCGCTCCTCGAGGTGTCCGACGAACTTCTCGAAGTAGTGCACCGGTTGCAGCGTCTCGTGGTCGCGCGACAGGCCCACGACGCTGATCTTGGCGTTGGGCACCAGGTCGAGTACGCCGTCGAGCATGCCCAGCCCTGCACGCAGGATGGGCACGATGGTGACCTTGCGACCGGCGATCTGCTCGATCTCGACCGGGCCGCTCCAGCATTCGATGGTCGTGCGCTCGAGTGGGAAGTCAGCTGTGGCCTCGTAGGCCAGCAACCGGGCCAGTTCATGGGTGAGCTCGCGGAACTTCTTCGTCGAGATGTCCGCCTCGCGCAGAAGGCCGATCTTGTGGCGCACCAGGGGGTGGGCAACGGCATGTGTAGGCATGGTGTGGCCTCGGGGCGTTGGGGCATCGCGGCGCTGGCAGTGCCGTCGGCGTTCACCCGGGTGGTACCGCGGCGCTGCGCCGCTGCCTCAGGGCCTCGTAGAGGCACACCGCTGCCGCAACGGAAACGTTGAGACTCTCGACGGCGCCGCGCATGGGGATGTGCGCAAGCGCATCGCAGGTCTTGCGCGTGAGCTGGCGCATGCCGCTGCCTTCTGCACCGAGCACCAGCGCCACCGGGCCACTGAGGTCGATGTCGTAGAGGCTGTCGGGAGCATCGTCGGCCAGCCCGACGACGCGAATGTCACGCTGGCGCAGTTCGCCCAAGGTTCGCGCGAGGTTGGTCACCATGATGTACGGCACCGTCTCTGCGGCACCGCTGGCCACCTTGGCCACGGTGGCGCTCACGCCGACGGCATGGTCCTTCGGTGCCAGTACCAGATGCGCGCCTGCGCCGTCACAGGTGCGCAGGCAGGCGCCCAGGTTGTGGGGGTCGGTCACGCCGTCGAGCACCAGCACCAGCGGAGCACCGGGCACTTCGTCGAGCACGTCGTCCATCGAGTGCTTCGCCCGGACCGGGTTGACACGCGCGACCACACCCTGGTGCCGCGCACTGCCGCACAGGCGCGACAGACGTTCGTCGTCGCTGTCGACCAGGCGCGCACCTGCCTCCTTTGCCCGCTCGACGAACTGCCGCATGCGCGCGTCGCGCCGTGTGGCGTCGACGTGGATTTCGATGATCGACCCGGGCGCGGTCTTCAGGCGCACCGTGACCGCGTGGAATCCGAACAGGACCTTGGCATTCATCGCCGCAAGTGTAAGTACGCCAGCACCGCGCCGATCAGGATCGGCTGGTGCAGCATGTAGAAGCTCAGTGACCAGCGGCCGAGCACGGCCAGTGGTTGTGTCCAGCGCGGCACCGCGCCGACGATCCAACCGGGGTGGTGGTCCAGCATCCAGCGGCCCGCAGCCCAACCCCAGCAGATGACGCCCAGCCACGGCAGGAGCGGCACGTAGTCCTCGGTCACAGGCTTGCGCGTGACCAGCCCCACCCAATTCGTCAGGCGACTGTCGAAGAAGGGGTGCGACACCCACCATGGCAACGCCAGGCCCAGGGCCCCCAGTGCCCAGGGCACCCAGGGCCTGTGCTCCATCAGGGGCGCCATCCAGCGCAGCAGCAGCACCATCACGGCGATCGCATGCAGCACGCCGAAGCTGATCCAGCTGCGCGGGAACATCACGGCGGAGGCCACGGACACGAGCAGCGCGCAATCCACGATCTGCAACCAGCGCAGCACGAAGCGCCGGCGCGTCTGCCCCTGCCGCCAGGCCACCAACTGGCCAATACCCGCGCAGCACAGGAACAGCGTCACGATGGCCGTGCGCTGCCAGGTCCAGAGCGGGTCGCGGTAGAAGTCCTGTCGTGCAACCAAACCGAAGTGGTTCAGATCGAACGCGAAGTGAAACGCGGCCATCCAGACGATGGCGACGCCGCGCAGGACATCCAGCCGGTCGTATCGTTGCGCTGGCAGCGGCGAACTCATCGGGCACCCCGGGTTGCGACGGGGCGATCGTAGAGCATGCCGCAGCGGTTGGCGCGCCGTGGGCCCGGCCGTGATCGTGCGGACGCGACAATCGAGCCATGACATCGGACTCCCAGGCCGGCCCAGGCATCGAGCGGTTGCTCGCCAACTTCCAACGCTGGCTCCTCGAGGGCCAGTTCCAGCGTGGCAGCTTCTCGAAGTACCGCGGCGACGAGCCCAGCTTGCAGCGCATGAACCTGCGCCCGGTTCAGATCAAGGGACGACCTCACCTGCAGATCGTGTTCCGCCACGCGACCCGCGACGTGACCAAGAACCACCCGGCAGAGCAGGCAGCCGCAGCACTGCGCCCATGGCTGGGCTCCGGGGCATTCCGGCACGCCGTGCTGCACCATGGCACGGCGCGCACCGAGTGGATGGTGACCGAGCGGGGCCAGGTGCACGCACGTACGGTGAGCGCCGCCCCCCCCCAGTTGAGCCCGGCGCAGCAACCGCATCCCGGCGGCGAGGCGCCATCGTCGGCGAAAGCCGCTCACAACCGGGCCAAGCATCGCTACCTGTCGATCGACCGACCCTTTTTGGTCGAACTCGGGGTCACCACTGCCGAGCATGCGCTGGTGCCGTCGATGGCACGCAAGTGGAAGCAGATCAACAAGTTCATCGAGGTCTTCGCACACGCTCTGAAGACATCGACGTTGGCGAGCGCCACGCACCTGGAAATCGTCGACTTCGGCTGCGGCAAGGGCTACCTGACCTTCGCCATCCACGACTGGCTGCGCCACACCTGCGGCATCGATGCGGTGGTCACCGGTGTCGAGCTGCGTGCCGACCTGGTCGCCCTGTGCAACGCAGCGGTCGACCGCCTGGGTCTGCACGGGCTGCACTTTATCCAGGGCGATGTGAGGCACTGGCAGCCCCGGCAGCTGGACGTGATGATCGCGCTGCATGCGTGCGACACCGCCACCGACCACGCAATCGACCTGGGCGTGCGCGGCGGCGCAGCCATCGTCCTGTGCTCGCCGTGCTGTCACAAGCAGATCCGGCCCCAGCTGCTGCAGCCGCATCCAATGCGGCCGGTCCTGCGCCATGGCGTGCACCTGGGCCAGGAGGCCGAGATGCTGACCGACAGCCTGCGCGCGCTGTTGCTCGAGTCGCGCGGGTACGAGGCTCAGGTGTTCGAGTTCGTGTCCCTGGAACACACCAACAAGAACAAGATGATTCTGGGCGTGCGCCGGCCACAGGCGGGGAACGAAGCGCAGGCATTGCAGCAGGTGGCGGCGCTCAAGGCGTACTACGGCGTGAAGGAACACTGCCTGGAGACGCTGCTGTCCGCGCCGGGGTCCGGCTCGGTCGCCAAGCCCGACGTGAACTAGCTCACTCCATGAGCCACCCAGGCTCCAGACTGGAACTGCCGAGGATGACTCGGCGCCCCAGTGGAGCCAGCCATGTCACAAACCGTCTTCGCGTTCGACCCGCCCGCCCGCCTGTCGGCGCGCATCGCCACCTCCCGTCCCGAACCGCCGCGGCCGGCCGCGACAGCCGCGCCAGATCCCATCGCATTCGCGATCGGCTGGGATCACGCGCGCTACGGCATCACGCCCCCGGCAACGCTGCTGCACCAGGCAAACCCGGTGCGGCAGGGCTGGAGCGCCGGCCGGTCGGCGTTTGCCGGTCGCCGGCGCGCTGCCACGCCAGTGGTACACGACTGGCTGGACCTGCGACTGCAAGCCTGGCGCCTCGGGGTCGCGTTCGAAGATGTCCAGGTGACGCCGCACTTCCTGGCGCAGATCGCGGCCACCCATTGCCCGGTCACCGGCAAAGCGCTCACCCGCACCGCCGGCGCAGACGATCAGGCGACCATCGTCCGCCTCAACGACGAGGCCGCGTTCGCTGCCGGGAACCTGGCCGTGCTGAGCCTGCGCGCAGCTCGGGAACTGGCTCGGTTGCGCCAGCATGCGTCGGGCGCTCAGGTCGTGCAGGAGGCGCTCGGCCGCGCCGCACAGGCCGACGTGCCGACGGTGGACGGTCGCGGCCAGGAGCTGAGTGCATCGCAGTGGCAGCGCCTGGCAGCAATGTGCAGCTACACCACCGCCGTACCGGACTCGATGTTGGCGGAGTTGCCGTTGTCGGTGCTTCCGCCCAATCGGGTGCGGGTACTGCAGCCGCTGCAGGCGCTGCAAGTGGTGCTGACGCTGCTGTTCTGCCAGAACGGATATGCGCGCACACTGTGCGACCTCGCCGCGCGGCTGCCTGCCGGGGCCAGCCGTCGCGCGTTCCAGGTCTTCATGCACACGCTGCTGGCCAGGCGCCTGTCCGAGGGCGCCGTATTGACTCGGGCCGATGCCCGCGTGGCGATGCTGCGGGCCTGGACGCACCCGCTGGTGTGTCAGCGTTGGCGGGCGCTGGCAGGGGTTCTGGACCGGGCGATGGCCGGGCAGCTGGTGCAGCGCACCCTGAGGTCGGGCGACAGTCTGGCCGGCTGCACGTGGCTCGACCCCGAACTGGCCACGCAGGGCTGGGCTCTCGACGCACCCGCGCCGTGCCTGTCTGGAGAACGCGCAGAAGATCTGCTCGCCATGCACTGAAGCCCCTGCCGATCTCAGCTCGTGCGTGGCGGACCGCCTGCGTTTTGCTTGGACGTCGCGTGGCGCCACGCCGGAGGGCGCGCTTCAGCGGGTCAACACAGCGGTCGCGGACGGCACGGTATCCGCAAAGTCAGCCGCGGGTGACACCGGTCCATCGCCTCCGGCCACCGGCAACGCTCGCAGCCGCGGCTCGCAGAATGCCGCGAGTTGCTGCGGCCCGATGCGGCCGGGCTCACCGGCGTAGTGGCGCGCTGCGGCAATGTGGCTTGCGAGGCACTCCAGCACGGCCGGCGATGGCGCGAACTGGTACAGGGCGTTGGCCACCCGCATCAGCGGTACGGTCGGGCGTTGCGTGTAACCCGAAACCGCCATTGCCGTCACGATGCACTGGAACATGGCGTCGACACGCAGACGCTTGCGCCAGTTCTGCTCGTCGTGTGACTCCCGATCGCCAGTGCGCTGAGTCAGGCTGATGAGCCCGGCGCCGTGCTCGAAAACGGCGTCCGGATATGCCTGCAGGTCACCGACCACATAGCCGCACGATCCAGGCTCGGAAAGGGTCTTCAGCACGGCACCGGGGAGTATGGCGATCGGCCCCCTTGCGTCTGGCCCGGTTCCGGCTGCATCTGCCAGCGCACTCGTCTCGAAGTGAGCGCGGATGTGCACACCGAGGATCTCGGCATGCACGTGCCATGCAAGCTCGTCGGATTCTGTGCTCGTGTCTGCAACCATGGCGCGCCCCAGGTCAACCGGCCGATCGCCCGACTGCCGGTGCTGCACCTGACTGCGTGGAGCCGACCATGTGGTCGGCCACCCACCATGCACCGCCAAAGGCAGCGGCGATGACGGCCACCTGCAACGGACGCACCCACCAACGGGATTCCCGCGTGGCTTCTGCCTCCCAGGGCTGCAGCGGCGCCGGGCCAGTGGGCGCCAGCGCCATGGCCAGTTCCTGTCCGCCTGGCAGTTCGGATGGGTCGACCAGCACCCAACGCACATCGGATACACCGGTTTGCGTCAAGCGCGTGGCGATCTGGACCTGGATCATGGGGCAGTGACTCGCGCGGCGTAGTTCAATGGGCCATCGGCGCCGTATCAGTGGCCAGCGAGGGTTCCATGTGCTCGAGCTCGCCGACATCGAGATCCGTTTGCACTCGTGCAGCAGTCGATGCGGCGTGCATCGGCACGCTCGCATGCATGCCCTGCGAAGCCGGCCGGGGCGGATCGAACCGCAGGCGCAGCCAGGTGCTCACGGCACCACCGAGCCCGCCGAAGCCAGCGAATACAGCGGATCGAACCATCGCATCGTCGCCCGTGCCCGGCCATGCCATTGCCACAGCGGCAAATGCACATGCCCAGCCCAGGCCAGCCAGCATCACGAGTCCGGTGGAAGAGTCGATTCGTGCCATCGTCAGGGTTTCGGCCTTCACGCGCCGGCCTTGAACGGTGGCCCCAGCCACCAACGTTATGCTTGGCGCTCATGAGCACCGCAGCCACCCCTCGCAGTGTCGCCGAGCAGGCCCGCCTCGACGCAGCGCTGGTCGACCTCGTCGAGCACAAGATCACGTTCAACCAGACCTTGGGCCTGAAGGTTCAGCAGTTGCGGCCCCAGTTCCAGGTCCGGTTCGACATGCGCCCGGAGCTGGTGGGGCACTACTTCTACGGCCGCCTGCATGGCGGCGTGATTTCTGCCGCACTCGACGCGATGGGCGGGTGCGCACTGATGCTGGCCCTGGCCGACAAGCACGTGGCGGAGTCCGCCGAGCAGGTGATGCATCGATTCGTGAAAATGGGCACGATCGACCTTCGGGTCGACTTCCTGCGCCAAGGCATGGGCGCGCACTTCGTCGCCAGCGCCGAGGTGCTGCGCCTGGGCGGTCGCGTCGGTACCACGCAGATGCGGCTGGTCAACGACGAAGGCACCCTCATCGCCACGGCCGCGGCCGCCTATATCGTCAGCTAAAGAGGTCTAGATGAAATACGTCAACGATGCGCGCCGAACCTGGCTGAAGCTCGGATTCGCCGCAACCGCCATGATGGGCACGCTTGGTCGCGACGCCTTCGCGCAAGGTACAGCGGGTGGGTCCCGCCCGACCGTGCTGTTGTCACTGGTCGCCGACGAACTGGTGATGGTCGGTGAGCGGCCGAGCGTCGGTTCCAACCTCAATCAGAACTTGCGCACCGCCATGCCGTTGAGTGCGGGGGTGGTCGATGCCGCGATCGGCAAGCTGATGAAGGCCGAGTTGGCCCGGGCGTTGCCCCAGGTGCAAAGCACGGTGATCAACACCCCCGACCCTGCGCTGTACAAAGGCCACGACAGCTGGTTCGATCTGGCTGGTACGCATGCCGCCGGGGAGATCGTGGCCGACCTGCGAGGCACCGGTGCCGGTGAGGCATTGCTCCTTCTCAAGCACCGCGCAGACGCCGCGATTCAAGCCGCCAACGGGTCGTTTGGCACCGGCCAGCTGGAAGGCCTGGGCTATTACATGAACCAAACTGACAAGAGCGAGTACAAGGGTGATGCCGTTGCCGACGGCCGTGGCTGGATCGCCCCCTACGCCTACTTGCGATTGGTGCGGCTCAACCTGGCCGATGGCCGTGTCATGGCCCAGCGTCGAGTCAAGGCCGCCTACCTCGTCGGCGACAAACGCACCGAGGGAGACACAGGTCCCTGGAAGAACATCCCCGACGACCAGAAACTTGTGGTCTTGCTCGACCTCGTGCAGGAGCAGTTGCAGGAGCACTTGCCAGCACTGTATGCAACGCCTTAGGCACGGGTGGATACTCGGTTGGGCGCAGCACAGTGAGATAGCATTCGCGGCTGCTCCCGCCTGCAACGCCGTTTCCGGCCCCCGCCATGCAAGTCGTCTGTCTCGATCTCGAAGGTGTGCTCGTCCCCGAAATCTGGATCGCGTTTTCCGAGCGAACCGGCATCCCCGAGCTTCGGCGCACCACCCGCGATGAACCCGACTACGACAAGCTGATGCGTTTTCGCATCGCGCTGCTGCGCGAGCGCGGGCTGAAGCTGGCAGATGTCCAGGCTGTGATCGGCGCCATGGCTCCGCTGCCCGGCGCGAAGGCCTTCCTTGATGACCTGCGCGCGCAGTACCAGGTGATCATCCTGTCGGACACCTTCTACGAATTTGCCGGTCCCCTCATGCGACAACTCGATCGCCCGACGCTGTTCTGCCACAACCTCGACATCGACGCGGATGGCTACATCGCCGGCTACAAGCTGCGCCAGGCCGACCAGAAGCGCCAGGCGGTGCATGCGCTGCGGCTGCTGAACTTCCGGGTGCATGCGGTGGGTGACAGCTACAACGACACGGGCATGCTCAGCGCGGCCCATGCGGGCTACTTCATTCACCCGCCCGCGTCCATTGCTGCGCAGTTCCCGCAGTTCCCCGTGCACCACGACTACGCCAGCCTGCGCGCGAGCATCGACGCGGCGGCCGCCACGGTCGGGTGAACCGTTCGGCGCCCAGCGGCTGCGACTGACCGATGCCTCCCGGAGGTACCCGGGCAGACCGGTCGACCCCGCGAGCCGAGGGCTGCGGGAGTGGCGGCCCGGTGCGGTCAGGCGCGCTTATCCCTTGGGCGGGTCAGTCTGCCGGCCGGCGCTGGCGGCTGGCTGTGAATCATGCCAGTGCTGCGGCGGCACGATCACCGGTTGCGGCGGCTGCTCATAGAAGTGCGGCGACATGATCTGCACGCCGTTGCGGTTGAACTCATCCTGTATCGCCGCATGTAGCGCAGACAAGATGGCCACCCGCTCCAGCGGTCGGTCAATGTGCGCAAACAGCTCGTACTCGACATAGAAGTCGCTCAGCGCGCGTTGGTAGACCACCGGCGCTGGCTCGTGGCGCACGCCGGGCGTCGAACGGGCCGCTGTACCCAGCATGGCGTGAACCAGGCGCCACGCGGTGTCGTACCCGATGGTCACGCGGGTGGACACCAGCGCCCCGTGCTCGACGCCGAGCTTGGAGTAGTTGTGGATCGGGCTGGAGGTGATGACCCCGTTGGGCAAGGTCACCTCCTCGTTGCGCATCGTCTTGATCTTCACGGCCAGCGCACCGACCTCGCTGACGACTCCCTCGATGCCATTGACGGCAACGAAGTCACCCCTGCGCAGCGCGCGCGAGTACACCAGTACGAGCCCGCTCATCAGCTGTGCGACCAGATTGGTCGAGCCCAGCGTGATCATCAGCCCGAACAACACCGAAAGCCCCTTGAAGGCCTCGCTGCTGGAGCCCGGCAAGTACGGGTATGCGGCCGCCAGCGCGAGACCCCAGACCAGAAGCCCGAGCAGGCGTTGCGTCGCCCGAACCGTTTCGGCGTGCAGGAAAGCGACCTTGATCCGGCCCGCCTGCACGTGCTCGAAGAAGACTGCCATCGTGTCCTGGACTGCGCGAGCGACGACGATGACGACGGCCACAGTGGCCAGCCCGGGAACGGCATCGGCCACGCCGTGCAGCAACCACGCCCCCAGGTCGAGCAAGAAACCGGCCAGGCGCTCGCCCCAGGGCTTCGACCATGGCAGTGCCTCGAGCGTGATGACAGTGCCGCCATACAACACCACAAGCGCCACGATCCAGCAAGCGACCTTCCCCAGGCGGGCACCGACGCGTCTCAGGTAGCTGGCCGCATCCAGTCCAGCAGTGCTCTGGGCCACAGCGTCCAGCCGTTGCTGCAACCGCACCGTCAACGCGATGGCGACCCATGCGATAGCCACAGCGGCGCAAAGCACGCCCACGAACCGGAGCCAGACCTTGCCGCTGCGCTGCTCGGTCCGCGCCTTGATGGCTTCGCTCAGCGAGCGTCGCGCCAACTCGGCGGCCTCGCGAACGGGCAAGCGTTCGTCCGGATCCAGGTCGGCTGGCAGCAGTGTGAACATCGGCCGTTGGCCGACATGCAACACCCATCCCGCCTCCTCAGACCCTGCAGGGACAGGCACGGCCGTCACAGGCTGGGTCAGTTCGGCCGTCACAAGATCGCTGAATCGCCGCCGGGCGCGCTCGGCGCGCTCGGTCGGGCTCAGTCCGCCCAGTGGCGCACGAAGTTCTGCGATCGGCCGATTGAACAAGATCAGCGTCGCGCCGGCAGCGCCCGCCTGAACGGGCCCGACAACCACGGCACCCAAGAGGACCCCTCCCGCGCAGGTCACGACCCTTCGCAGCCACTCCATGCAGCCTATGCCCACCCTCAGCCCTCCGGCTCGTGTTCGTTCCTAGAATGTGCGGGTGCGGGCTCCATGCCAGCCATCGGCATCCCGTTGCCACCGGGCCAGCTGCTCAGATGGCGCCCAAGGCGGCGGCCTGCACCTCGACCGACGCTCTATACCAGCACGTAGTGTGCCTTCTTGTCGCCTCGTTGCGCAGCGCCCGAATCCCGTCCCATGCCACGCCACACCGCCACCCGATCGACGCTGGAACTGCTTGCCCCAGCCCGCGATGCCGATATCGGCATCGCCGCCATCGATCACGGTGCCGATGCGGTGTACATTGGCGGCCCGGCGTTCGGCGCACGCCTGCATGCCGGCAACAGCGTGGCCGACATCGAGCGGCTGGCGCGTCATGCGCACCGCTACCACGCGCGGGTATTCGTGACGCTCAACACCATTCTTGGCGACGACGAACTCGAGCCCGCGCGCAAGCTCACCTGGCAGCTTCACGACGCGGGGGTCGACGCCTTGATCGTGCAGGACATGGGGCTGCTCGAGCTGGACCTGCCGCCGATGCAACTGCATGCGAGCACGCAGACCGACATCCGTACGCCGTCCAAGGCGCGATTCCTGCAGGACGTGGGCTTTTCGCAGATGGTGCTGGCGCGCGAGCTCACGCTCGATCAAGTCCGCGAGGTGGCGGCGCAGATCGACCGGGCCACGCTGGAGTTCTTCATTCACGGCGCGCTGTGCGTGGCCTACTCGGGCCAGTGCTACATCAGCCACGCCCACACGAGCCGCAGCGCCAACCGCGGCAGCTGTTCGCAAGAGTGCCGCCTGCCCTATACCGTGAAGGACGCGCAAGGTCGCATCGTCGCCCACGACAAGCACGTGCTGTCGCTGAAGGACAACGACCAGAGCGCCAACCTGCGTGCGCTGGCCGATGCCGGCATCCGCAGCTTCAAGATCGAGGGCCGCTACAAGGACGTCGGCTACGTCAAGAACGTGACCGCCCATTACCGCCAACTGCTCGACGCCCTGATCGACGCGCCCGGCAGCCGCTGGCAGCGGGCCTCGAGCGGGCGCTGCGAGTTCCTGTTCGCACCGGACCCCGCTCGCAATTTCAACCGCAGCGCCACCGACTACTTCGTCCACGGCCGGCAGCAGGACATCGGCGCCTTCGACACGCCCAAGCATGCCGGCCTGCCGCTCGGCGAGGTGTTGCGGGTGGGTGCCGATCACCTGGACCTGCAGTTGGACGCCAGCGCCCAGCCACCTGCGAACGGCGACGGCCTGACGTGGTGGGACCTGCAGCACGAACTTCAGGGCGTGCAGATCAACGTCGCGCGACCCCTGGATGCCGGGGCGGGCCAGTGGCGCCTGTTCCCCAACGAAGCGGTTGCGCACCTCAAAGACCTGCGGCGCGGTGTGGCGCTCTATCGCAACCGTGACGTGGCCTGGGATCGGCAACTCGAGCGCCCCTCGGCCCATCGCCGCATCCCGGTCGACCTGCGCCTGGACGAACTGCCCGACGGCTTTCTGCTCACGATCACCGACGACGAGGGGCACCAGGCCCAGGCCGAGCTCGCGCACCCGCACGAGGCCGCGCGCCAACCCGAACGCTCGCAGGCCAGCTGGCGCGAAGGGCTGAGCAGGCTGGGCAACACGATTTTTGCGCCGCGAGAGGTCGAGCTCGCGCTGAGCGAACCGTGGTTCGTGCCCAGTGCCGCACTCAATGGCCTGCGGCGTGAGGCGGTTCAATCGCTGGAGACGTCACGCGAGGCCTCTCGCCAGCGGCCGCCCAGGGGCGAGGCGATCGACCCCCCGGTGCCCTACCCCGACGACCACCTGAGCTACCTGGCCAATGTGTACAACCACCGGGCACGCGACTTCTACGCCCGCCACGGCGTGCGGGTGATCGAGCCCGCATACGAAAGCCACGAGGTCACCGGCGAGGCCAGTCTGATGATCACGCGGCACTGCGTGCGCTACTCGTTGAGCCTGTGCCCGAAGCAGGCCAAGGGTGTCACCGGTGTGCAAGGCACGCTGAGAGCAGACCCGCTGGTGCTGCAAAGCGGCGACGAAACAATGACGTTGCGCTTCGACTGCAAGGCCTGCGAGATGCACGTGGTTGGCCGCATCCGGCCGAACGTGCTGCAGCAGGCGCACGAAGCGCCGCTGCGCTTCTACCGCAGCACCGCTCGCTCGGCTTGACTTCGGACCGGGGCCGGACGAGCCGCCCGTCGCCTGTGGTCAGGGCATCGCAATGCCGTCGATGCGCTCCATGCGCACGACGATGCGCCCGTACTGCTGGCTGCGCAGCTCTACCCACTGGCCGGACTCGATCTTGACCACGCCGCCGCCGATGGCCTGGCCGGCCACGTAGAGCGTGACGCCCTTGCGGGCTTCCTGCGCAGCAGCCAGCGCCTGCTCGATGGCCTTGCTGCTGCCGTCGGCCATCGCCGGCAAGGCAGCGCCCAGTCCGATGGCCAGTGCCGCTGCGGCGGCGCGGCTGCGGTGGTTCCAGGTGGTGGGTCGCATTGCGTGATCTCCCGAGTCAGGTCAAGGACGAAGCAGCCTACCCGATCCAGCGGCGGGCATTGCGGAACATGCGCATCCAGGGGCTGGGTGTGGCCATGTCGCCCATGGTCCAGCTCATTTGCGCATGGCGGTGCACCCGCTCCGGGTGGGGCATGAGCACCGTGTAGCGGCCATCGGCGGTGGTGACCGCGGTCAGGCCATCGGGGCTGCCATTCGGATTGAACGGATAGCGCTCGGTCGGTTGGCCGTGGTGGTCGACGAAGCGCATGGCGCGGTGCACCTGGGCGGCGTCGCCGCGCTGCGAGAAGTCGGCGTAGCCCTCACCATGGGCCACCGCGATCGGCAAGCGGCTGCCCGCCATGCCAGCGAAGAAGATCGACGGGCTGTCGAGCACCTCGACCAGGCTGTAGCGGGCCTCGAACTGCTCGCTGCGGTTGCGCGTGAACTTCGGCCAGTGCTGCGCACCGGGGATGATGGGCGCGAGCGCCGCCATCATCTGGCAGCCATTGCACACCCCCAGCGCGAAGGTCTGGGCACGCCCGAAGTAGGCGGCAAATTGATCGGCAAGCCGGGTGTTGAACAACACCGACCGGGCCCAGCCTTCACCCGCTCCCAGGGTGTCGCCGTAGCTGAAGCCGCCACAGGCGACCAAACCCTGGAACTGGTCGAGACCCACCGCGCCGCGCTGCAGGTCGGTCATGTGGACATCGAAGGTGTCGAAACCCGCCTGCGCCATGGCGTAGCTCATCTCGACATGCGAATTCACGCCCTGCTCGCGCAGGATGGCCACGCGCGGACGCGCACCGCCGACGAACGGTGCCGCCACGTCCTCGGCCGCGTCGAAAGTGAGGTGCTGGTGCAGTCCAGGATCGCCTTCGGCGCCGGCCGCCTCGTGTTCGGCATCCGCGCACTGCGGATGGTCGCGCAGGCGGGCGATGCGCCAGCTCACCTCGTCCCAGGCCTGCTGCAGCTCGCGCAGCGGTGCGCTGAACTGGCAGCGCGCGTCGCGCCAGACTTCCATTGCGCGGCGGGAATTGGGCGTGCCGATCACGTGGCTGTGGCGGCCGAGCCCGTGCGCGCGCAGCACACCCAGCACGGCGTCGCGATCGCCGCGCCGCACCTGCATCACGGCACCGAGCTCCTCGTTGAACAGCGCGCGCAGCGTGAGCTCGTTGCGCCGCTCACTGACCTGGATGGCCCAGTTCTTGGTGTCGCCATGATCGGCGCGGCTGTCGGCGATGCCGTCACCCTCGGTGACGAGGAGGTCGACGTTCATGCTCACGCCCGTCTGTCCCGCGAACGCCATCTCGCACACCGCGGCCCACAGCCCGCCGTCGCTGCGGTCGTGATACGCCAGCAGCCGCCCCTCACGCCGAAGCTCCTGCATGGCCGCAGCCAGCGCCTTGAGCACCTGCGGGTCGTCGAGGTCGGGGACGTCATCGCCGAAGCGACCGAGCACCTGCGCCAGCATGGAGCCGCCCATGCGCTGGCGCCCGCCGCCCAGGTCGACCAGGATCAGGCAGGATTCGGCGTCGTCAGGCGCCTGCAACTGCGGCGTGAGCGTGCCCCGCACATCGTCCAGGGTGGCAAACGCCGAGACGATCAGGCTGACCGGTGCCGTGACCTGGCGCGTCTGCCCGGCATCCGCCCAGCGCGTACGCATCGACAGGCTGTCCTTGCCCACCGGGATGCCGATCCCCAGCGCCGGGCACAGCTCCATCGCCACGGCGCGCACGGTGTCGTACAGCGCGGCATCTTCGCCCGGTTCGCCACAGGCGGCCATCCAATTGGCGCTGAGCTTCACCCGCGACAGCTCGATCGGTGCGGCCAGCAGGTTGGTGATGGCCTCGCCCACCGCCATGCGCCCCGAGGCAGGGGCGTCCAGTGCCGCCAGCGGCGTGCGTTCACCCATGCTCATGGCCTCGCCGCGCAAGCCGGCGAAATCAGCCAGGGTCACGGCGCAATCGGCCACCGGCACCTGCCACGGGCCGACCATCGGGTCGCGGTGGCTGAGCCCGCCCACGGTGCGGTCGCCGATGGTGACGAGAAAGCGCTTGCTCGCCACGGTGGGATGGCGCAACACGTCGAATGCCACCTGCGGCAGCGCCACGCCCGTGAGGTCGAGCACCGGCTCGCCACGCGGCACGCGCTGCACCTCGCGGTGCATGCGCGGGGGCTTGCCCAACAGCACATCCATGGGCATGTCGATCGCCCGCGCACCGCCGGGTCCGTCCTCGAGCACCAATTGGCGCTCGTCGGTGGCCACACCGACGACGGCCCACGGGCAACGCTCGCGCTCGCACATCTGCCGGAACAGCTCCAAGCGCTGCGGGTCGAGCGCGAGCACATAGCGCTCCTGGCTCTCGTTGCACCAGATTTCCTTGGGCGCCAGGCCGGATTCCTCCAGCGGCACCTGGCGCAGGTCGAACACCGCGCCGCGCCCGGCGCCGTCGACCAGTTCCGGGAAGGCATTGCTGATGCCACCGGCGCCCACGTCGTGAATGGCGAGGATGGGATTGCCCTCGCCCAGGGCCCAGCAGTGGTTGATGACCTCCTGTGCACGCCGCTGGATCTCGGGGTTGCCGCGCTGCACGCTGTCGAAGTCCAGGGCCGCGGTGTTGGTGCCGGCGGCCATCGAACTGGCCGCGCCGCCGCCCATGCCGATGCGCATGCCCGGCCCGCCCAGCTGCACCAGCAGCGTGCCCGCCGCGAAGGGCAGCTTGTGCGTCTGGGTGTCGCTGATGGTGCCCAGTCCGCCGGCAATCATGATGGGCTTGTGATAGCCGCGGCAGACACCAGCCACGGTCTGCTCGAACACGCGGAAGTAGCCACCGAGGTTGGGCCGACCGAACTCGTTGTTGAACGCTGCGCCGCCCAGCGGGCCTTCGATCATGATCTGCAGCGCGCTGGCGATGTGGGCGGGACGGCCGATAGAGGCCGCCTCCCACGGCTCGACGCGGTCGGGCAACTGCAGGTTCGACACCGAGAATCCGGTCAACCCGGCCTTGGGCCTCGCACCGCGCCCGGTGGCTCCTTCGTCGCGGATCTCGCCACCGGCGCCGGTGGACGCCCCCGGGAACGGCGAGATCGCGGTGGGGTGGTTGTGCGTTTCCACCTTCATCAGCACATGGGCGATCTCGTCGCGCGCCACGTACCGCGGTGCATCGGCATGGGCTGCGGGCAGCCAGCGCTGCACCGGGCCACCGGTCATCACCGCGGCATTGTCGGAGTACGTCACCACGCTGTGCTGCGGCGACACGCGCTCGGTGTGGCGGATCATGGCGAACATCGACAAGGGCTGGCGCTGGCCGTCGATGGTGAAGTCGGCGTTGAAGATCTTGTGGCGGCAGTGCTCGCTGTTGGCCTGGGCGAACATCATGAGCTCGACATCGCTGGGGTCGCGCCCCATGCGGGTGAAGGCCTGCACCAGGTAGTCGATCTCGTCATCGCTGAGCGCCAGCCCCAGTGTCTGGTTGGCCTGCTGCAGCGCCGCGCGGCCGGCCTGCGCCCCGGCGCCCAGCACCGGCACATGAGCCAGGGGCTCGCCTGCGCGCTCGTCGAACAGGTGCCGCGCGGCCTGGCGCTCGAAGGCCACGCTCTCGGTCATGCGATCGTGCAGCACGGCGGCGCAAGCGGCCAGTTCATCGGCGGCGAGCGTCTTGCCAGCCACGCCGAACAGGCCGCGCTCCAGCCGCAGTCGGTATTCGGTGACCCGCTCGACGCGCACCAGGCCGCCACCCGCGGCGCCTTCCAGGCAGTTGCGGGCGATGTCGGTGGCCTTGCTGGCCCAGGGCGAAACCGTGCCCAGGCGCGGCATCACCACCACCAGCATGCCGTCGTCGCCACCGGAGTGGGGTTCGCCGTAGTCCAGCAGGGCGGACAGGCGCCCGACATTGAAGCCCGGTGCGCAGGCTGCCCAGTGCACGTGGCGCGCGGTGACGGCGCACACGCGCGAGTTGACAGCCTGAAGCCGCGTCAGCAGCGCCCTGGCCCGGAAGTCGGACAGCGCATTGCCGCCCTCGAAGTGCACAACGTTCGGATCGATGGACGGCATGAAAGTGGGGCAATGCCGGGGTAAACCAGGCATTTTACGTTGCGGTGGGATAATTCCGGCCCATGTCGATCACCCTGAAGACTGCTGCCGATCTCGAAGGCATGCGCGTGGCCGGACGCCTGGCGGCCGAGGTTCTGGACATGCTGGTCGCGCATGTCAAGGCCGGCGTGACGACCGATCAGCTCGACCGATTGGCCCATGACCACATGGTCCAGGTGCAGGGCGCGATTCCGGCGCCACTGAACTACGCACCGCCGGGATACGCGCCCTACCCGAAGTCGATCTGCACCTCTATCAATCATCAGGTCTGCCACGGCATCCCCAACGACCGTCCGCTCAAGGACGGCGACATCGTCAACATCGACATCACGGTCATCAAGGACGGTTGGCACGGCGATACCTCGCGCATGTTCGTGGTGGGCGCCGGCTCGATCGCCGCGCGCCGCCTGTGCACCCTCACCTACGAGGCCATGTGGCGGGGCATCGCCAAGGTGCGGCCCGGTGCCCGATTGGGCGACATCGGCCATGCCATCCAGACCTTTGCCGAGGCCCAGGGACTGGCGGTGGTGCGCGAGTTCTGCGGCCACGGCATCGGCCGCAAGTTCCACGAGGACCCGCAGGTGCTGCACTATGGACGCCCCGGCACACTGGACGAACTGGTGCCCGGGATGGTGTTCACCATCGAGCCGATGATCAACGCCGGTGGCCGCGAGATCCGCGAGCTGGGCGATGGCTGGACCATCGTCACCAAGGATCGTTCGCTCTCAGCGCAATGGGAACACACGGTCGCCGTCACCGAGAGCGGCTACGAAGTGCTCACGCTGTCGGCCGGCTCGCCGCCGCCGCCCGCGTTCGTCAACGCCACCTGAGCCGCGCCCGACCTGCACGGCCGCGGCCGCTTCGCCCACCATGTCGCTCGCGTTGCGTGAGTCGCCACCCGCCGCCCATGGCGTGGCTGCGCTGCGGGCACGGTTCCGTGATGGCAAGCGCGAGCTGATCGAGCACTTCCGTCAGTCGAGGGCATCGGCACCAGCCGCCACCCGGATGATCCGGGCGCTCGCGCGGCATGTCGATGCCACTCTCGCCGACCTGTGGCGGGGCGCCGGCATGCCCGCAGGCGCGACCTTGGCAGCGGTTGGGGGTTACGGCCGCGGCGAGCTCTACCCGTACTCCGACGTGGACGTGCTGGTGCTGCTGCCCGAGGGCGAGCCCACCGAAGCCTTGCGTGCGGCGGTCGAGGGTTTCATCACCGCCTGCTGGGACATCGGGCTCGAAGTCGGCTCGTCGGTGCGGACCGCAGACGAATGCGTCGCGGAGGCGCGCGCCGACGTCACGGTGCAGACTGCCCTGATGGAGGCGCGGCCGATCATCGGCTCCAAGCGCTTGTTCCAGCACTTCCGCCACGCAACGGCGGCGGTGATGGATCCAGCCGCCTTCCTGCGCGCGAAGACGCTGGAGATGCGCCAGCGCCATGTCAAGTACGAGGACACGCCGTACGCGCTTGAACCCAACTGCAAGGAGAGTCCGGGGGGCCTGCGCGACCTGCAGGTGGTGATGTGGGTGGCGCGCGCCGCGGGCCTGGGCCGCACGTGGGGCGAACTCGCGGCCCATGGGTTGATCACGCCATTCGAGGTCAAGCAACTGCAGCGCAACGAGGGCATCCTGCGCGTCATCCGGGCGCGCCTGCATGCAGTTGCCGGCAGGCGCGAGGACCGGCTGATCTTCGACCTTCAGACCGCCGTGGCGGAGAGCTTCGGTTACTCCGCCACACGCTCGCAGCGATCATCGGAAGTGCTGATGCATCGCTACTACTGGGCTGCCAAAGCGGTGACGCAGCTCAACCAGATCCTGATGCTGAACATCGAGGAGCGCATCAATGCGCGCGAGTCTGCGCCGATGCGCGCCATCAACGAGCGGTTCTTCGACCGCGGCAGCATGATCGAGGTGGCACACGACGAGCTCTACTTGCAGCATCCCAGCGCCATCCTCGAAACCTTCCTGCTGTTTCAGCAAACGCCCGGCATCAAGGGCCTGTCGGCGCGTACGTTGCGCGCGCTGTACAACGCCCGCCAGGTGATGGACGGGCGCTTCCGGCGTGACCCGGTGAACCGGGCGCTGTTCGTGCAAATGGTTCAGCAACCACAGGGCATCACGCATGCGTTCAGGCTGCTCAACCAGACTTCCGTCCTGGGGCGTTACCTGTGGGTGTTCCGGCGCATCGTCGGGCGCATGCAGCACGACCTGTTCCATGTCTACACGGTGGATCAGCACATCCTGATGGTGCTGCGCAACGTGCGGCGCTTCTTCATCCCCGAGCACGCCCACGAATACCCGTTCTGTTCACAACTCGCCGCCGAATTCGATCAGCCCTGGGTGCTGTACGTGGCAGCCCTCTTTCACGACGTGGCCAAGGGCCGCGGCGGCGACCATTCCGAGCTCGGTGCCATCGAGGTGCGCCGCTTCTGCCGTGATCACGGCATCGACCGCGAGAACGCCTCGCTCATCGAGTTCCTGGTTCGCCACCACCTGACGCTGAGCACCGTCGCGCAGAAGGAGGATCTGTCCGATGCCGATGTGATCCGCGCGTTCGCGCAGAAGGTGGGCACGGCTCGGCGCCTCACCGCGCTGTACCTGCTGACGGTCGCCGACATCCGCGGCACCAGCCCGAAGGTCTGGAACGCCTGGAAGGGCAAGTTGCTCGAGGACCTGTACCGCATCACATTGCGGGCGCTGGGTGGCGCACGGCCGAACGTCGACGCCGACATCGAGGCACGCAAGCAGGAGGCGCGCCAGATCCTGGCCTTGCACTCGGCCCTGCCGGGCACCGAACAGCCGTTGTGGAAGACGCTCGAGCTGAGCTACTTCGCACGCCACGACGCCACTGAAATCGCCTGGCATGCACGCTCGCTGTGGCGCTACATCGAGACCGAAGCTCCCATCGTGCGTGCGCGTCCGTCGCCAGTGGGCGACGGACTGCAGGTGCTGGTGTATTCGCCCGACAGGCCGGACCTGTTCGCACGCATCTGCGGCTACTTCGATGGCGCCGGGTTCTCCATCCAGGACGCCAAGATCCACACCAGTCGCAGCGGCTATGCGCTGGACACCTTCCAAATCGTCAAGCCAGGCTACGAGAACGACCAGGCCGGCTACCGCGACCTGATCTCCTTGATCGAGACTCAGGCGACGCAGGCGCTGTCCAGCACCGGTCCCTTGCCCACGCCCGCGCAGGGCCGTGTGTCGAGGCGGGTGAAGTCCTTCCCGGTCGCGCCGCGCGTGACACTGCGGCCCGATGAACGCGCCCAGCACTGGATCCTTTCGGTCAGCACCAGCGACCGCTCGGGGCTGCTCTACGCCATCGCCCGGGTGCTGGCCCAGCATCACGTCAACCTGCAACTGGCCAAGGTCTCCACGCTCGGCGAGCGTGTCGAAGATACGTTCCTGATCGACGGCCCGATCCTTCAGCAAACGCGCGCGCAGTTGCAGATCGAGAGTGAACTGCTCGACGCCATCGCGCCGCAGCCACTGGCAGCGGGTTCGGCCACGGCCCGCGCCTGAGGCGCGCCCATCGAGACCGGCACGACCGCGACATGACCCTGCATACGATCGACGCCAGCGTTGCCGCTGCCGACCTGGACCAGTTCGACACCGTGATCGACGCGCGCTCCCCGGCGGAGTTCGCCGAGGACCACCTGCCCGGGGCGGTGAACTGGCCTGTGCTCGACGACGACGAACGACGCATCGTCGGCACGCTCTATGTGCAGGATTCACCGCTGGCCGCACGCAAGTTGGGTGCAGCGATGGCCGCTCGCAACATTGCCGCCCACATCGAACGTTGGGTGACTGCCCAACCCCGGACATGGCGCCCGCTCGTCTACTGCTGGCGCGGCGGCCAGCGCTCAGGCTCGCTCGCGTGGTTCCTCGATCAGATCGGTTTTCGCACGCACAAGCTGCAAGGCGGATACAAGGGTTTTCGCGCCGTCGTCCGCGACGATCTGTGCAGCCTGCCGCAGCGGTTCCGGTTCGGTGTCGTCACCGGCCGCACCGGCAGTGGCAAGACACGACTTCTGCACGCGTTGTCGGCCGTCGGTGCGCAGGTGCTGGACCTGGAAGGGCTGGCGCGACACCGCGGCTCCGTCCTGGGCGGACTGCCTGACGTGCCGCAGCCCTCGCAGAAGGCTCTCGACACCCAGCTGTGGAGCGCGCTGCGCGCGCTCGACCCGCGGCGCCCGGTCTACGTGGAGAGCGAAAGCCGCAAGATCGGCCGCCTGCAGTTGCCCGATGCGCTGGTGGCGCAGATGCATGAGCATGGGTTCTGCGTGCGCGTCGAAATGGACGACGCGGCGCGTGTGAACTTGCTGCTGCAGGACTACGCCCACTTCGCCCACCAGCCCGAGCGCTTCTGCGAGTTGCTGGAGCCCCTGGTCGAAATGCGCGGCCGACAGACCGTGAACCGCTGGCAAGAGCACGCGCGTGCCGGGCGCTGGGCCGAGGTCTACGCGCAGATGATGATCGAACACTACGATCCGCTGTACCTGCGCTCGATCGACCGCCACTACGCGGGCTACGCCCATGCGCCGTCCATCACGCTGGCAGACGGTGGCCCCCATGCCCTGCAACTGGCGGCCCGTGAAGTGTTGGAGCGATTCGAGGGCCATGGTTCATGCGTGACAGCCCAGCGCTGATCGAATCACGCCGGTTTGGCGTGCGTCCGATACCGCCCCTGCGCCCGCTGGGCTGGCTCGTGCTCGGCTGGCGCGACCTGCGCCGCTGCCCACTGGTGGGGCTGGTGCACGGGTTGGCGCTGGCGGCCTTCGGTGCGGTGCTGATCGCATTGGCGCACGATCGGTTCTGGCTGCTGGCCGGCGCGTTCTCCGGCTTTCTGCTGGTCGCGCCGTTGTCTGCGACAGGGCTGTATGCCGTCAGCCGAGCGCTGGAGCGCGGCGAGCATCCGGGCTGGCGCACCGTCACCAGTGCCTGGCGGCCCGAGCCGCGGCTGGTACGCTTTGGCCTACTCCTGGCGCTGGCCGGAACCGGATGGGTGGTGACGTCCGCGTCGTTCATCACCGGCTTCGCCCCGATGCCGGTTGAACGCCCGATCGACTTCATGCGCGGCGTCGTGCTTGCCGAGCAAGGCCACGTGTTCGAGACTTGGTTGCTGCTGGGCGGTCTGCTGGCCGCGCCGGTTTACGCCAGCAGCGTCGTGGCCCTGCCGATGCTGCTGGACCGCCAGGTGGGCGTGATGGTGGCCGTGCTCACGAGCTGGCGTGTGGTGCAGGCGCATCCACTGCCCCTGGCCCTGTGGGCCGCGCTCCTGTTCGGCCTGACCGCAATGGGCATGGCCACAGCGTTGCTGGGACTTGTGGTCGTCGCGCCCTGGCTCGCCCACGCCAGCTGGCATGCCTATCGCGACCTGGTGGACACCACCGGTCTAGAGGCACGCCCCTGAGCGCAGGACAGCGGCATGTTCGGCTACACCGAGGAACAGGTGGCATGGTTCGGGCTGACGTTCGGCGTGTCGGCCTTCATGCTCTACATGGTGTTCATCATCTTCCAGTTGGCTCGCGAGTCGCGCGCGGGCAAGCTGGGCACGTTCGTTCTGTTCCTGGCGCTCGGATTCGGCTTGGTCGGCTTTGCCGCCAAGGGCGTGATCAAGTTCTTTCTGGGTGTAACCGCTGACTGACCCGGTGCGTCACTCGTCGCGCGTGATCGGCGCGGTCGATGCAGGCGGCCCCAGTTTGGTGTCGACACGCCATACGCCCTCAGAAATCAACGGATTGCCGTCGGTCTTCGGGATGTAGCGGTTGTAATAGATGTACGGGCCCTGTGCCGTGATGAAGTGCTCCGGATCCTGGCGAACCCGGTACTTCGTGGTGTCGTTGGTGAGCATGCGAAAACTCTGCTCATCGGGCACGATACCGGTCATGGCCAACTGGGTGGGCACGGTGAGATCGTTCGCCCACTGACTCGAGCTCAGCGTGAAGAACACCCACGACTTGCCGTTGTGCACGAACGGCTCGGGCGACCAGATGTACGGAATCGGGTCGGGCATGGCCACCCGCTTGACCTCCGTCCAGCGGAACACACCGTCTGTGCCGGCAATCTTGCGATGGATCGTCAGATTTGTCCGATCGTTGGTCGTGAAGAAGACAAACTCATTGCCGAACTCCGGGGCGCGCCACATGAACGCCCCGAACTTGCGCGATGGATCGTTCGTCAGTTGTTCCTGCTCCCCTGTATCGGTGTCGTAGAGAAACACTTGCAGGCTGCCGTCGGTTGCCTTGCCGCTGAAGATGATCTTGCGCGTGCCCGGGACCCAGCGCCGCGAGCCCCCACCCGTCTGGTCGCTGATCGGCAGCAACTGCTCGGAGCGTGGGTCGCTCGCCTCGCGCCAGTAGAGCTTGGCCTTGCGCGCGTCCTGATAGTTCATGCGCGGCGCCGGATCGTCCAGGTCGAGCGTGGCAGCCGGGGACTGGCGCTGCATCGCACTCTTGATGTGGTGCCCATTCCAGCTCAGGTCCGCACGCTGCGTAGCGACAGCCACGCCAGCACTCAGCGCACCCGGAGTCGCTCCATCGGCATACCGCGTATAGACCACCTGCGATGGGCCGGTCGAAAACATCCACTCCGGGCCATTGCCCCAGTCGGTAGAGAACGCGGCGCGCGTATCCAGCTGCACCGCCTTGCCATCGGGCGGGTAGAACGCGCCCGTCTGGTAGTCGACGTAGCCGAGCCACAAGCTGTAGTCGCGATCCGACCACACAAAACGTGCGTTGCCATCACCGTGATTGCAGGTCGGGCACCAGGCCCCGTCGCGCCCCCAGTCGAACTCGAAGTCGACGATCTTGGCTGCCGTCACCTGGTACTCGGGGATGACAGGCGGCGCGGCGATCGAGGATCCCAACCACACATGCAATACCACGCCGCAGGCCAGCCCTGCGGCAACTCGACCTCGCAATGCGGATCCGACTGGTGAACAAACCGGCATATCAACTCCCTGGATCGAAGTCACCGCCGGGTGACTCGGGTTTCGTTACAGGCCCGTAGAAGCCCGGCGCAAGCCCGCCCGGCCGCGGCCCTCGTTCTGTGTGTAGTAGATGAACGCTCCGCTGGATGTGTGAACCCACTCCGGCTCGGTGCGCACCCTCCCGGCAGCTGCCGGGTCGCTAACCTGACGCAGCAATGGCAGCGCCGGATCGATGGATGCGACCCAGATCTCGGAAGGCCCGACTTTCTGGTTGGACAGCTGCATCACCACGTATGAGCGGCCGTCGATGATGGTCGGCTCTGGCGAGTAGATCCCACTGCGCGCCGAAAATGCAGTCGCGTCGAGCGCGTTGATCAGGTTCCATGACGCGCCTTCCTCGCGGTAGACACGCAACTGCGAACCGCCCGCAACGGCGATGAATACGCGCGCCGAGCCGAACTCGGGCGCACGCCACATCCAGACTTCGTCCTTGGGATCGGTGTCCTGCGTCAGCACATCCACCACGGAGGTGTCGATGTCGATGCGCACCGCCTGGGCAACGCCATTGGAATCCAGTTGGGTCGTCGTGATCGCACGCTCGCCTCGCACCCATCTCGGAGCGCCGCCACTGGCCTGAACAATATGGGCCCCGAACGTTCGCTCGGTGGTCGGGTCGGTCGACTCGCGCCACATGAGCTCATAGCCACTCTCACGTACACGTGCATACAGGATGCGCGCCTGCGGATCACTGCCATCCATGCTCGGTATCGGAAGGCCGCGGTCGCTGGATGCTTCGACCGCATGCACATCCCAGGTGCCGCCATTTTCCTTCGCTACGGCCATCTCGACCCGGCCCGAATCATCGAGCCGGGTGTAGTAGATCTCGCTACCCCGCTGGCTCAACGCCCACTCACCACCGTTGATCAGCGGGAAGCCAGGCACCGACAGCGTGGCGCGTTCGTCGATCACAGTTCCCCGGCAACCGCCGGGCCCGAGCGACCCATCGCTGCGCAGCGTCGTCACCTTCAAGCGGTTGCTGCGGTCCATGAACACCATGCGCCGCCCTGCGCTGTAGAACTCGGGATCCACCACGCCGGCGGCGGCAGGACAGACTTCCTCATCCTGAGGAGTGAACTGCGCATGTGTCGCACCCGCCTGCGCAAACATCAACGCCCCGAGCGCGACACGAAGAACCTTGAGGTGGCACTGCTGTGATGGCATCGGTCCACGGTACGCTGTGATCAGCGGTGGACATTAGATTCCGCTGAGAGCATGAGCAATCCCGCAGCCGCGGGAGTCGCATCCACAGCATTGTGGAGCCGACCCGACTCGAACGCCCACTGTCCGCTTGAACCCCTGGGGAGTTCAGGGCATCCCAAGTCCGCGCATGAACGCATGCACGGCGTCGGTATAGGCCGACGCCTTGCCCAGGTCGGTGTTGGTCTCGCCGTGCTTCATGTCGACGGGCAAAACGGAGGCTCGTCCACCAAGCTGTCGCGCCTTGGCGGCGAACGACTCGGCCTGCGGGCACGAATCGCCACGCCGGGTCGAACACACCAGCAACATGGGAGCGGGCTTTGAGTGCAGACGATGGTAAGGCGAAGCAGCCAGCCACAGCGCACGATCCCGACCGAACACCTTGTCGTAGAAGCGGTAGTGCCGCGACTCCATCGTCGCCACCACGTCGAGCGCAGCACTGTCCAAGGACACCATGCCCAACCACGGCCTGCAACCGTGCCGTGCGGCGAGTTCGGCATCAGCCGCGAGCAATGCCACCAGATGCGCCCCCGCCGAGTGCCCCATCAGCAACACCCGCGCCGGATCGGCACCCCAGCTGCCCGCCTGCGCTTGCACATGCGCCAATGCACGGGCCACGTCGTCGGCCTGCGCCAGCACGTCCGGCGCCGTACGCGACATGCGGTAGTTGATCGACACGAGCACGTAGCCCAGTGGCAGCCAGCGGGTCACCTTCTGGTTGACCACCGGCGCATAGCTCTTGTCGCCCACCATCCATGCACCGCCGTGCACCATGAACAGCACGGGCGCACTGCGCGCGCCGGCAGGGATGTAGACATCGAGTCGCTGCTGCGCATCCGGGCCGTAGCTCAGATCACGCAACACGCGCGCACCCGCAGGCAACGACACCTGCGCGGTTCGGCCGCCCGACGCACGTCCCTGCAGCGCCTCCTCTTCTGCGTCGACACCGGTGCTCTCGCGCTCCTGGCGACGCTGTTCGATACGCTCGCGCAGTGCTTCGCGCAGGGGTCCTGCCTGCGCCACGCCGGCGCCGGCCATGAGTCCGAGAAAGAGTCCGCGACGTCGCCGGTTCATCTCACTGTACCGGCACCACCGGCACTGCGAAGAACATCAACTTCTGGGTCTGGCCCTCGATGTATTGCTGCACAGTGGGGATCGGACTGGTGGAGACCGATGGTGTCTCCATCCGCGGTGCGCCGTAGTCGAGGCCGCTGCCGTCCGGGGCCAGGGGATGGGTCAGCATGTGTGTCGCGATGAAGCTGTTGCCGGCATTGCCGCTTTGGTAGACCCTCACCATGCTCAGCATGTTGGCCATGAGCACGAGGTTGTCGCCCGCGATCGTGAGTTGCACCCACCCGGCGCCCATCGGCGGAGCCACCTGGCGCGGCGTCTCCCACGCCTGCGTGGCCGCCAGGTAGCGCGCATACAAGACCCGCCCCTTGTCGACGGTCGCCATGTGGACGTTGCCGGCGGTATCGCGGACAACACTGAAGTGGCTGGCGTAGGGGTCTGGATCGGACGGCGGCGGGGTCATGTAGATCGTCGACAGGCTCCAAGGCGTATCGAGGCTCCAACCGTCTTGCCGCTGCGCCCAGTACATCCCGTCGTGCACAGTGAAGACCATCCCGATGCCATCAGGCGTGAGTACAGGTCGGCCACTGCGCTGCGCCGATTCGGCATCGGATGAGCCAAATACCTGGGGCAGTTCGGTCCAGGCCAGTTGCCCAGCCGCACGCACCGACATGCGCAGCGAATAGACCAGCGTGGCACTGTCCTGCGCGACATAGGTGACATACAGATTGCCCGCGCGATCGAAACCGATGGCAGGGTTGCTGTAGACCACGCCAGATTGGACAGCGACGCTCTGGTTGCGCAGCAACGACCAGGTCTTCAGGGCAGGGTCGTAGCGCAGCAATCCCATCATGATCTGATTGTTGGCGTTCGCATACGCCACATACAGGTCGTTGCCGCTGAGCTGACCATCCGAGACATTCAGCCCATTCGTCTGCGGCAGCGATGGCCCGCTGCTCCAGGTCGCGCCTCCATCGAACGTCGACTGCAACTGAAGCGCACCGCCGGGCACCTGGACCCCCCGGTTGATCAGCAGGTGGGTCGCGCCATCCGGCGTCTGCCACATGTGCTGCTGATGCCGGTACGAAATCATCCGGGTCGACGTGCTGGTCAGCGTGGTCGGCGCGGCCGGGATGGACTCGACCGCCCCCAACGCAGGCCCAGCCATCGCGACCATCAATGCGATGGCGCCGAGCGAACGGCCAATACTTTGGAATCGGTGCTTGGACTTCATCATGGTGGCGCTGGTTAGGGGCACGGTACACCCCGAAACTCCCTGCAAGAGACTGTACCCTTGTCGTGTCTTGTGGGGATCCACCCGTTCGCAGGTTCTCGCGCGGCGGGTACGGTGGCCTGCCCCCTGGTTTGCGGGGGTCCATGGCCTGACTGTGTACCGAACCCGGGGCGCCGTTTCTACACTCGGCGCGATGTGTCGGCAATGGGCATCGTACAGGCATCCCGGATGCCGGGCAGCCATTGCCACTGCAGGGAGCATGCAATGAAGGGCTTGAGTCGATGCGGTGGCGCCGCGCTGGCGGTTGGCGTGACCGTACTGGTCGTTGGATGCGGGGGCGGTGGCAGCGATGGAGCCGCCGACCTTGCCGCGCAGCGCCCCGTGGCGCAGGCGGATGTGCCGCTGTCCGTGCGCAAGGCCGCCGCCACCCGAACGGCCAACAGCACAACCAATGCCTGCGCCAACATCGCGCCGTTCTACTGGGAGGTGGGTGGGCGCAACGGCGCCCTGGCCAGTGGCTCGCGCACCGGGCCCGGGGCTGCTTACACCGCAGGCTCCGGCATGAACCTCGCATCCGCCTCGAAGTGGATCTACAGCGCATACACCCTGCAGCGACAAGCGGGCGCGCTTTCAGAAGCCGACCTGAAACACCTGCAGTTGCGCAGCGGATACACGCACTTCGGGGTGTGCTATCCCTACCAGACGGTGCGAGGATGCCTCAACTACGCCGACAACAGCCTGTACGAGCCCGCTCATGACGGGTTGTTCGTGTACGACGGCGGCCACATGCAAAAGCATGCTGTGATGGCCGGGCTGGGCACAAAGGACCGCAAGGAACTGACCGACGAGGTAATGGCGCAGATCGGGCCGGGACTGCCGCTGCAGTATGGTGTACCGGCGCTCGCGGGCGGGGGCTATGGCACACCCCGCGGGTATGCGGAATTCCTGCGCCGCATGATGCGTGACGAGCTCGTGATGGGCAGCTGGCTGGGATCGCATCCCATTTGCACCAATCCGAACGTGTGTCCCGACCAGGCTGTGCGGTCACCGAACCCGGACAGCGAAAGCTGGCACTACTCGGTCGGGCACTGGATCGAGGACGACCCGGTGGTCGGCGACGGTGCCTACAGCAGCCCCGGGTCGAAGGGCTTCTATCCGTGGATCGATGCGGGCAAGCAGTTCTATGGACTGGTGGCGCGCGAGGCGGAGTTCGGGTACTTCCCGTCCGTGAGCTGTGGCCGCCTCATACGCACGGCCTGGATGAGCGGCACCGCGCATTAGACAGCGCCGCCGGGGTGGATCGGGCCCGCTGCTTCAGTAGCCGTCGACGAACTGGTTGATCAGGTCCGCCAGCGGCAGGCCGGCATACTCCTCGATGGATGACATCGGGTGGTTGGCGCTGCGCACGTTCAGCAGCTTCACACGCCCGTTGCAGTGACTCCAGGTGACAACGTCACCCTGGACAACACCCTCTGCCGCCTGCGGGTCGGCACCACACGTCATGGCGGCGCGGCGACGGTACATCTGCCACTCTCCGGCGAGCACGGAGTCCAGCCACGCCCGCGCCGATCCCGCCACGACCAACGGCGCCACTTGCCAGGTCTGGGCTTCCCACTTCCCGGTGTTCTGGAGCACGCTGTCACTACCGGCAAACAGCCCCAGGTATGGCGGCGGGTGGGTGCCCGGGTTGCAGGGCGTAGCGGCATCGAGGTAGCGGCGTGATGCAGGGCCGGCCATCGAGATGTAGGCGTCGAACGTGTCGGGTGACTCGCACCACATGCGTTGCACCATGGCACCGCCCATCGAGTGCCCGGCAATGGCCAATCGTGTGACGCCGTAGGTGGCCCGCACATGCGCTGCCAGGGCCTGCAGGAACGCGACATCATCCTGGCCGGACGTCATGGCGTGGTTGGACCAGGTGCGTGCGTTGGGCTCCGCGTCGATGGCCTGGCCCTGCGGGAACACGCCGATCACCCGGTTGGACTTGATCCAGGGCCAGTTGGCCAAGGCCGTGGTAGCCGGATCGTTGCGCGTGTTGTAGCCCATCGCGTTGGCGATGTTGTAGTTGGTGCCCGCGCCACCGTGCAGATAGATCAGCGCCCGAGTGGGTGATCCATCGGGAACGAAGAAGTCGATCGAGTTCGGAAACCCGGCAATGGTTCGGGTCTGGACAGCGCCAGAGCTGACCACGGGGGTGATGTAGTCGGACAGCAGGCCCACGAACATCGGCGTGTCGCCGAACAGGCCGCCGAGAACGTACACCCCCTGTTGGATGTAGGCCGGGTCCGGTGCCACGACTACGCCAAGGTAGACACCTGACTCAGGGTAGTAGCGATAGAGGAAGGGCGCGAAGCTCAGGTTCGAGCGGCGCCGGGGGAAGTACTCAGGGAACCGCGACTCGCCGAAGTCGAGCAGTTGAATCGCCGAGTCGGTGGCATCCACCGACTGTGCCCGCACCGAGGGTGCAGACAGCACAACCCCAAGCGCGATGGTCCAGACACAAACGAGCCCGCGCAGCACAACAAGCCTCCAAACGTCACGACGCGCAGATTGTGCGCCAGCAACGTTTCCGGATCGTGGACCGCGCAGGATCGTTACACCCTCGCACGCGGGGCGACCATCACCCCATGTGCAAACCACCGTTGCAGCTGAAATCGGCACCGGTCGTGAACCCGGAGTCCTCGCTGGCCAACCAGGCAACGATGGATCCGATCTCCTCCGGTTCACCCAGGCGTTTGACCGGTATTGTCGCGACGATCTTGTCGAGCACCTCGGGTTTGATCGCCCGCACCATGTCGGTTCCAATGTAGCCGGGGCTGACGGTGTTGACCGTCACACCCTTGCTGGCCAGTTCCTGGGCCAGCGCCATCGTGAAACCGTGCATCCCGGCCTTTGCGGCCGAGTAGTTGGTCTGGCCCGCCTGGCCCTTCTCGCCGTTGACCGAGCTGATCTGGATGATGCGGCCCCAGCCCTTCTCGACCATGCCCGGCACCACCTGCTTGGTGACGTTGAACATGCTGTTGAGGTTCGTGTCTATCACCGCCTTCCAGTCATCGGGCGTCATCTTCAGGAACATGCGGTCGCGTGTGATGCCGGCATTGTTGACCAGCACATCGATGGGGCCATGCTCTGCAACGGCCGCGCTGAACGCAGCGACGGTGGAGTCCCAGTCCGCCACGTTGCCCACCGAAGCGTAGAACGTGAAGCCCAGCGCCTGCTGCTCGTCGAGCCACTTCTTGAAGTCGCGGCTCGGGCCGCAGCCGGCGATCACCTTGAAGCCGCTCTTGGCCAGGCGGTGGCAGATGGCCGTTCCGATCCCGCCCATGCCGCCGGTCACATACGCCACTTTCTGAGTCATGTCGTGCTCCTTGATTGCGATTGGATAAGAGGTGGCCGCGGCACCAGCGTGACCGCAACGCGACTGGGGGTCAATCGGGTTCGCCCCATGCCCGCGCCGCGCTGCCGCAAGGCCGCCGCGCAGTAGTTCAGCGCTCGACGGTCAAGGCCACACCCATGCCGCCGCCGATGCACAGCGAAGCAATGCCCCGTCGTGCATCGCGGCGCTGCATTTCGTGCAGCAGCGTCACCAGGATGCGGCAGCCCGAGGCGCCGATCGGGTGCCCGATGGCGATCGCGCCGCCGTTGACGTTCACCTTGCTGGTGTCCCAGCCCATCTGTTGGTGCACGGCACAGGCCTGGGCAGCGAACGCTTCGTTGATCTCCAGCAGATCCAGGTCGGCGGGCTTCCAACCGGCGCGATCCAGCGCCTTGCGCGCTGCCGGAACCGGACCCATCCCCATCACCGCCGGGTCGAGGCCCGCGCTGGCATAGCTGGCAATGCGCGCAAGTGGCTTCAGCCCCAGGGCGGCGGCCCGCGCAGCGCTCATCACCATCACCGCAGCCGCGCCGTCGTTGATGCCAGAGGCGTTGCCGGCAGTCACCGAACCGGCCTTGTCGAACGCCGGCTTCAGGCCGGCCAGCGCGTCGGCATTGGTCTTCCGGTTGACGTACTCGTCAGCGTCGAACACCAGCGGGTCGCCCTTCTTCTGCGGAATGACGACCGGCACGATCTCGTCCTTGAAGCGTCCGGCGTCCTGGGCAGCCGCCGCCTTCTGCTGCGAAGCCAGCGCCAGTTCGTCCTGCATCTGCCGCGTGATGCCGTACTGGCGTGCCACGTTCTCGGCGGTGATGCCCATGTGGTACTGGTTGTACACATCCCACAGGCCGTCGACGATCATCGAGTCGACCATCGTCCAGTTGCCCATGCGCTGGCCGTCACGCGACCCGGGCACCACGTGTGGCGCGAGGCTCATGTTCTCTTGCCCCCCCGCGATGACGATGTCGCTGTCACCGTCGCGGATGGCCTGGGCGGCCAACATCACCGCCTTGAGGCCGGAACCGCAGACCTTGTTGATGGTCATTGCAGGCACCGCGTGCGGAAGGCCCGACTTGATCAAGGTCTGTCGTGCCGGGTTCTGTCCCGAGCCTGCAGCCAGCACCTGGCCGAGGATCACCTCGCCCACCTGCTCGGCTGCCACACCGCTGCGCTCGAGCAGAGCCCGAATGACCGTGGCGCCGAGTTCAGGGGCACTGGTGCGCGCGAGGGAACCGCCGAACTTGCCCACGGCTGTGCGGGCGGCGGCGACGATGACGATGTCTTGGGTGCTCATGAGGTCTCCAGATGATGGGTCAGGTGTTCGGGGCAACGCCGTGCCCATGCACGGCGCAAGGGTCGGGATGGATAGGGAATCGGGCCGGCATGGGCATCAGGCCTTCTGCCTGACATAGCGGCCCGGCGCCGGCTCGATCACACGATGGCGGGCGCTGCCGAAGGAGCGCGGTGCAGCGACCTGGCGGCCACCAAATTCACCCAGCCACTTCGACCACGCCGGCCACCAGCTGCCCGGTACCTCCGTGGCGCCGGCGAACCATTGTTCGTGATCGGCGGGCAGCTTCGCGTTCACCCAGTGGCTGCGCTTGTTCTTCGATGCCGGGTTGATGACGCCAGCGATGTGGCCGGACGCGCCCAGCACGAAGGTGCGAGAACCGCGCAGGACGCGCGTCGATGCGTAGGCCGCTGGCCAGGGCACGATGTGGTCCTCGCGCGACGCGTAGATGAATGCGGGCGCCTGGATCGCACCGAGATCGAGCTTTTCGCCGCAGACGGTGAGTCGCCCGGGCTCCTTGAGTTCGTTCTGGAGGTAGGTGTGCCGGAGGTACCAGCAATACATCGGGCCGGGCAGGTTGGTGGAGTCACCGTTCCAGTACAGCAGGTCGAATGGGGGCGGTGCCTCGCCCTTGAGGTAGTTGCCCACCACGTAGTTCCAGACCAGGTCGTTGGGGCGCAGGAAGCTGAACGTCGTGGCCAGTTCCTTGCCGCGCAGCAGCCCTGGCCCTTTGGGGGCATGCTCGCCCAGGGTGGCCTCGCGCAACTGAACCGAAGCCTCGTCGACGAAGACGTCGAGGATGCCGGTATCGGTGAAGTCGAGCAGCGTCGTCAGCAACGTCATCGACGCCGCCGGATGCTCGCCTCCTGCAGCCAGCACCGCCAGCGCGGTGGCCAGGATGGTGCCGCCCACGCAGAACCCGAGGGTGTTGATCTGCCGTGCGCCGGTGATTTCGCGCACCACCTCGATGGCGCGGATCGGTCCCTGGTCGATGTAGTCGTCCCAGGTCTTGTCGGCGAGCGACTCGTCGGGGTTGCGCCAGCTCACGACGAAGACCCGGTGCCCCTGCTCCACCGTGTAGCGGATCACCGAGTTCTCCGGCTGCAGGTCGAGGATGTAGTACTTGTTGATGCACGGCGGTACGAAAAGCATCGGACGCTCATGCACCTTGGCCGTGAGCGGCTTGTACTCGATGAGCTGCAGGAGCTCGTTCTCGAACACCACCGCGCCTTCGCTGGTGGCGACGTTGCGGCCGACCTCGAACACGCTCTCGTCGGTCTGCGACATGTGGCCCTTGGCCACGTCCTGCCACAGGTGCTGCAGCCCCTGCGCGATGCTCTGACCGCGGGTGTCGATGGCCTTTTGCAGTGCCTCTGGGTTCAGCGCCAGGTAGTTGGCCGGGCTGGCCGCGTCCACCCACTGCTGTACCGCGAACCGGATGCGGGCGCGGGTCTTGGCATCCCCTTCGACGCTGTCTGCCAGTTGCATCAGCGTGCGCGCATTCAGCAGGTACCACTGCGCCGACAGCGCAGCGGCCGGATGGGTCGCCCAGGGATCGGCGGCGAAGCGCTTGTCGGTCAGAGCCGGCGCCGAGCCGCCTGCTGCTCCGGGCAACGCCTGATTCCAGATCGCGGCGGCCTGGGTCACGTACTCGGACTGCAGCCGCTGCAGGGCCTGCGCCGGGACATTCAACCCCGAAAGGGACTTGAACGCCTGTCCCACCGCGTTGCCAAACGCCTGGGCAGCTTCGCCTTCGGGCGTGTTGGGGCTGCGTCGCTTGCTCATGCCTGTCTCCTGGCTGACCCGACCCTGCGCAGGGCCGCGGTGTCGTCGGTCACCGTGCAGCAGTTCACGTTGTATCGTTTCTAGCTTACCGCATGATGACCCCAATTACCATTAAGTGATATCGCGTATCACCATCTGAAAATGCACATCGTCGCCGTTGCGTGGATCTTCGTGGTCGTGCTCGTTGCCTTGGCCGAGGCGACTGCGCCCCAGGGAACGGTACTGGGTGCCCTGTTCACCTTGCTGGGCTGGGGCGTTCTGCCGCTGTCCATCGTGCTCTACGTGTTGAACACGCCGGCCCGAAAGCGTAGGCAGCGTCAAGCCGCCTCAGACGGCGCCGACGAGCAGCCGCGCCGCGATCGCAGCGAGTGAGCACGCGACATCACCCGACCCTCGCGATGGCTGCGGCCATGCGCCCTGTGACCCGATCGCGCCGGTACGAGAAGAAGCGTGTGGGGTCCGACACCGTGCACCAGTCACCGCCGCTGGCCTCGACCACGCCGGCCGAGCGCAGCCGATCTCGCGCCAGTCCGGCCAGGTCCGCCCGCCAGCGCATCTGGCCATCCGGTCGCGGCCGTGGCTGGAAGTGCCGCCGCGCGACTTCGGTGCCACCGTCGGTCCGGCCGACGCCGAAGGCCTCGAGCACGTCGGCTCCAACCTCGAACGCCTGCGGCCCAATGCATGCGCCCAGCCAGACACGCACCTGATGCGGCTGACAGCCGGCGGCGACGCACAGCGCCTCGAGGGTGCGCTCCAACACCCCCGCTGCCAGACCGCGCCAGCCTGCGTGAGCCGCCCCGACGGCTGCGCCCCCCGGCGCACACATCAGCACCGGCAGACAGTCGGCGACCAGGACGGTGCAGCCGACTCCAGCCTCGGTCGTGATTGCGGCATCGGCGCGCACCACGGGGCGCGCAGCGTGAAGAAACGCGGGCGTCAGCCGCACGACGTCGGCGCCATGCACCTGGTCAAGATAAACCGGTCGTGCGCCCAACGCCTGTGCCAGCCGCCGACGGTTCTCCTCGACGGCGGAGGGCACGTCGCCCGGCAGGTCTTGAGTGGTCCCGGCGCGCAGGTTCAGGCTTGCATAGGGCCCGGCACTCAAGCCCCCGTGGCGCGTCGTCATCAGTGCCCGAACGCCGTGCTCGCCGCTCCAGCCCGGCGCGAGCCACTCCGTCGGCACGGGCCCCTGACTCATCGACGCAGCGCCCCTGCAAGCGCCGGGAACGATGTGCTCATTCCTGGGCGTCAGGGCAGGCCGATGGTTGGGTGGCGCTGAATGCCTCGAGTGCCATGCAGCGCTCGAAGACACGCATGACCTGCGGCACGTGGTCGAGCCGGCAATCGAAGCGCTGTGCGTTGAAGATCTGCGGCACCAGCACGCAATCGGCCAGGCCAGGGGCGTCACCATGACAGAACGGCGCGGGTGCGCGCGTCAGTTGACGCTCCACGGACTCCAGCCCCGTCTCGACCCAATGGCGATACCACCGATTCTTGTCGTCCTCCGCGACCTTGAGTGCGCCGGTGAGGTAGCGCAGCACGCGCAGGTTGTTCAGCGGGTGGATCTCGCAGGCGATGTCCAGCGCCAGCGCCCTCACGCGCGCCCGGCCCAGGGGATCGGACGGCAACAGGGGCGGCTGCGGATGGGTCTCCTCGAGGTACTCGATGATGGCCAGCGACTGCGTCAGCATCGCATCGCCGTCCACCAGCAGCGGCACCAGTCGCGATGCGGACACGGCCGCATAGGACTCGTTGAACTGCTCGTTGCGCACCAGATGCACGGGCAGGTACTCGTACGACAAACCCTTGAGCGCCAGCGCGATGCGCACGCGGTACGAGGCGGAGGAGCGGAAGTAGTTGTATAGCTTCATGTGCACTCGATGTATGGGGTCGGTGGATGCGCGGTCGGGGTGCGTCGCCACGGGCTGTTCAGGCAACCGCAACCCGCAACGTGCCCAGGCCTTCGATCGCCGCCTCCATCACGTCACCGCGCGCCACCGCGCCCACCCCGGCCGGCGTACCGGTGTAGATCAGGTCACCCGGCTGCAGTCCCCAGGCTCGAGACAGCTCGGCGATCACCTCGGCCACGTTCCAGATCAGCTCCGACAGATCGCCGCGCTGGCGCAACTCTCCATTGACGGCCAGTGTGATCCCGCCACGCTCGAGCCACCCGGTGCCGGCCACCGGATGCAGCGGCCCGATCGGTGCCGATTGCTCGAATGCCTTGCCGATGCACCAGGGGCGGCCCTGCTTCTTCATTTCGCCCTGCAAGTCGCGCCGGGTCATGTCCAGCCCCACCGCGTAGCCCCAGACATGACCCGGGGCATCGGCCACTGCGATATCGCGCCCCCCGCGACCAATGGCCACCACCAGTTCCACCTCATGGTGCAGATTGGAGGTCAGTGCAGGGTAGACCATCGCGCCGGTCTGCCCTTGGGCCACAGGCAGCACGGCGTCGGCCGGTTTCATGAAGAAGAACGGCGGCTCGCGATCGGAGTGGCCCATCTCGCGGGCATGCTCGGCGTAATTGCGACCCACGCAGTAGATGCGATGCACGGGAAACTCGCCGCCGGTGGTCACCGGCACGGTGGGCACGCGCGGCGCGCTGATCACAAAGGTCATGGCAGGGGTTCCGAAAGTCGGCAGATCGGTGTCGGAGTGGCCTGCGCCGGCCGATCCACGGCCACGTGCGCACAGGCGCCATCGATGATGCCACGCAAGCGCCGGCTACACTGCCGCGATGCTGGGCTCGCACGCGATCCGACACTGCCGCGACTGTGGACACACCGTCGAATACCGCGTCCCCGCCGACGACAATCGCGAGCGTGCCACCTGCCCCCGCTGCGGCACGATCCACTACGAAAACCCGCTGAACGTGGTCGGCACGGTGCCCATCTGGAACGATCAAGTGCTGTTGTGCCGCCGGGCGATCGAGCCGCGCCGTGGCCTGTGGACGCTTCCCGCAGGCTTCATGGAACTGGGCGAAACCGTGGCCGAGGGCGCGGTTCGTGAGACCGTCGAGGAGTCCGGCGCACGCGTGGAACTGGAGGGGCTGTTCACGGTGTTGAGCGTGGTTCGCGTGGGACAGGTGCATCTGTTCTATCGCGCCCGCATGCTCGATGCCACACTCGATCCGGGTCCTGAGACGCTCGAAGCGCGCCTGTTTCACGAACATGAGGTGCCATGGGACGAAATCGCCTTTCGCACCGTGCGCGAGACGTTGCGGCACTACTACGCCTGCCGGGCCCGTGACGACTATCCGCTGTACTGCGGGGACATCGGCTGAACCGCAGGCCCTGTCGCCGCGTCGAAGCCCAGTGACCAGACCTGTTGCAGGTCGGCCGCATCGCGCACGCCTTCAGCCGTGATCGACATGCCCAGGCCGTGGGCCACCTGTACCAGCGCGCGCAGGTGCCGGCGCAGATCCGCCGCACCTGGCACAGCCGCGCCATCGATGAAGCAGCTGTCGACCCGCACGACCTTCAGCCCCATGTCCGGCAACCCCGGCACACGGGCGAGCGCCTCGCCCACATGCTCCAGCCCCACCTGCACGCCAGCAGCGCCCCAGCGCAGTGCCACATCACGCACGAGCTCCGGTCGCTCCAGCGCGAGCGACTCCGGCAGGTCGATCCACAGTCGCCCGGCGTGCGGTTGCGCCAACTCGATCATCTGGGTGGCATGTGCCACGAACGAACTGAAACCGAGCGATTGCGCAGCGAAGTTGATGCAACGCCCCCGCCCGTCCGCCGCTATTGCCTGCAGGGCCAGGCCGAGCACATGGGCGTCGACCTGTGCACACAGCCGCGCACGGGCGGCCATGGGCAGCCAGTGCGCTGCCACCCGCCGATCCTGCGACGCGCCCAGCTGGATTCGCAAGGGGCAGTCGAGGTAAAGCACGCGGCCATCGGCCGCACACACCGGGTAGGCGCCCAGGGAGGTGCGCGCCTGCTGCAGCGCGTCAGCCAGATGCTGCTGCCAGGTGGCTTCGCCCAAGGGCGGGTCCGGCGGCGCATGGTCGGCCTGCACGACCCGGAACGCCCCCGCGGCCTCAGCTCGTGCGAGGGCCTCATCGGCCAGCGACAGCGCCATCGCCACCGCCACCGGAGCCGCCAGCTCCACCACGCCACCGCACACCCCAGCCGCGCCGTCGACCGACACCATCGGCACCCGCATCGCGCTGACCAACGCGTGCGCTGTCTCGCGGGCCACGCCCGGCACCGGCAGTACAAGCGCAAAGTCGGTCCCATTGAGCCGACCGGCCAGGCAGCCGTCATGGCGATGGGGATACTGCATCATGGTCTGCGCCAGGGTTTGCAGCACGTGGTCGGCCGCTTCGCGACCGATGCGTCGGTTCATGCCTTGCACGTCGCACACACGCAGGATCACGAGGCCCAGGCGAGGCAGGCCGCTGGCCAGGACCCGATCGAGCTGCGTCAGGAAGTGACGTCTCGTGGCCAGCCCGGTGAGTGCGTCGACGTGGGCGTCGCGTCGAAGGGCCTCGAGCTGCTCCGTCTGGGAGGTGAACAGTGCCTGCAACTGGTGCCGGGTCTGGACCCAGGCGTGCTCGACTTCCGCCGCCAGGCGGGCCTGCGCCCGCTCGTGCGCCGCAACCGCCGCTGCCAACAGAACGGCGGCGCCGGTTCCGAACACCGCAAACCCCAGCATGGCGTCGGACCCCAGCTGGCCCGAAGGCAATGCGATGTAACCCGCGAACCCCAGCCAGGCCATCAGCGCGAGCCAGACAGCCGCGGCCGCCAGCCGCCAGCGACCGGCCCGGTGCAACGCCGGCGCGGGCGGCAAGCCGACTGACGCGCGCGGGCCCGACCCCGCCGCTGTCGGAGGATGATCGAAGTCGCCAGTGTCGGTCGCCGCCGTGCGAGTGGGCGGGCCCGTAGGGAGGTTTTGGGCGACAGGCATGAGCAGGGGGAGACAGCGCGCATGGAACGCGCCATCTCGTCATACTCGGCAGCGCTGAACGCCACTGAAGAACGCGGCGCCAGTCGCCGCCTTCAACTTCGTGTGGAAATCGACGGCCGCGGCGGATTCAACGCCGCGCGGGCGGCAGATCGGTGCAGCTGCCATGGGCCGCCTCGGCAGCCATGCCGATGCTCTCACCCAGCGTCGGGTGCGGATGGATGGTCTTGCCGATGTCCACTTCGTCGGCGCCCATCTCGATGGCCAGCGCGATCTCGCCGATCATGTCGCCCGCGTGCGTTCCGACGATGCCGCCGCCGAGCACGCGATGCGTCTGGGCATCGAACAAGAGCTTGGTGAAGCCCTCGTCGCGCCCGTTGGCGATGGCCCGCCCCGACGCGCTCCAGGGGAACAAGCCCTTCTTCACGGCCACGCCGCGCGCCTTGGCGTCGTCTTCCGTCAGGCCCACCCAGGCGACCTCGGGGTCGGTATAGGCCACGCCCGGGATCACGCGCGCATCGAAGCGGGCGCGGGCCAGCGCCTCGTCGCCGCGCAGTTCGCCGGCCACCACCTCGGCTGCCACATGCGCCTCGTGCACCGCCTTGTGGGCCAGCATGGGCTGGCCGACGATGTCACCGATGGCGTGGATGTGCGGCACGTTGGTGCGCATCTGCACGTCCACCGGTATGAAGCCGCGCTCGTCGACGCGCACGCCAGCGCGATCGGCGCCGAGCTTGCCGCCGTTGGGGCGTCGCCCCACCGCCTGCAGCACCAGGTCGTACTCGGCGTGACTGGTCTTGCCGGCAGCGTCCTCGAACTGCACCCGGATGCCCGCGGCGGTTGCCTCAGCTCCCACGGTGCGCGTCTTGAGCAGGATCTGGTCGAAGCGCGAGGCATTCATCTTCTGCCACACCCGCACAAGATCGCGGTCGGCGCCTTGCATCAGGCCGTCGAGCATTTCCACCACGTCCAGCCGCGCGCCGAGCGTCGAATACACCGTACCCATCTCCAGGCCGATGATCCCCCCGCCGATGATCAGCATGCGCTGGGGCGTCTGGCGCAACTGCAGCGCGCCGGTGGAATCGACGATGCGCGGATCGCGGTCGAGTCCGTTGGCCTGCAGGAACGGCAGCCGCACGGCGGAGGAGCCGGCCGCAATGATGCAGCGGGCGAACTGGATCACCTGCTGCTGACCGGTCTTGCCCTGGGCATCGCCCTCGGTCATCTCGACCGTCAGGTGGTTCGCTCCCGCGAAAGTGCCGTAGCCGCGGACAACGCTGACCTTGCGCATCTTGGCCATCGCCGCGAGGCCGCCGGTGAGCTTGCCCACAACCTTGTTCTTGTGCGCCAGCAGCTTCTCGCGGTCGATGCGGGGCGCGCCAAAGTCGACGCCCAGATCACCGAAGTGACGCACTTCGTCGATGACAGATGCCACATGCAGCAGCGCCTTGGACGGGATGCAACCCACGTTCAGGCAGACGCCGCCCAGCGTGGCATAGCGCTCCACCAGCACCACCTTCAGCCCCAGGTCAGCAGCGCGGAAGGCGGCCGAGTAGCCGCCCGGCCCGCCGCCGAGCACCAGCAGGTCGCAGCTGTGGTCGACCGTGCCGCTCCAGGCTGCGGCAGATGCCGCCGCGGCTGGCGCAGCAGCAGGTGCAGCGGCCACCGCAGCAGCGGGCGCCGCGACAGGCGCAACAGCCGGACCTTGTGCCGCGGCCCCCGCGGCTTCGAGCTCCAGCAGCACCGTGCCTTCGCTGACCTTGTCGCCCAGGGCCACGCGCAGCGACTTCACCACGCCAGCATGGCTCGATGGAATCTCCATCGATGCCTTGTCGCTTTCCACCGTTACCAGACTCTGCTCGGCCTTGATCGTGTCTCCCGGCTTGACCAGCAGCTCGATCACCGCCACTTCCTTGAAATCGCCGATGTCCGGCACCTTCACTTCGATGAGCGCCATGTGTGTCGTCTCCGATTCGGGTTCAGTGGGGCCTCAGGCCTGCAGGGGGTTCACGCGCTCGGCATCGATGCCGTACTTGGCGATCGCCTCGGCGACACGGGCCGCGGGTATCGACCCTTCGTCAGCCAGCGCCTTCAATGCAGCCACCGCGATGTAGCGGCTGTCGATCTCGAAGTGTTCACGCAGGCGGTAGCGGAAGTCGCTGCGGCCGAAGCCGTCGGTTCCCAGCACGCGATAGGCACGGCCCCTGGGCACGAAAGCGCGGACCTGCTCGGCATAGTTCTTGACGTAGTCGGTCGAGGCGATGACCGGCCCGCTGGTTTGCGCCAACTGCTGCGCAATGAAGGCCAGCCGGGGTTCGTCCGTCGGGTGCAGCATGTTCCAGCGCTCGCAGTCCTGACCGTCTCGGGCCAACTCGTTGAAGCTCGGGCAGCTCCACACGTCGGCTGCCACGCCCCAGTCGGCCGCCAGCAGCTTCTTGGCCTCCATGCTCTCGCGCAGTATGGAACCGCTGCCCAGCAGGTTGACCCGCAACTTGGCATCGGTCGGCGCGGCGTCGAGCAGGTACATGCCGCGAATGATCTGCTCCTCGGTGCCAGCAGCCAGCCCGGGCATCGCGTAGTTCTCGTTGAGCAGCGTGATGTAGAAGAAGACGTTGTCCTGCTTCTCGACCATGCGCTTGAGACCATGGTGCAGGATCACCGCCACCTCGTGCGCGAAGCTCGGGTCGTAGGTCACACAGTTCGGGATCAGGCCGGCCTGAACCTGGCTGTGCCCGTCCTCGTGCTGCAATCCTTCGCCGTTGAGGGTGGTACGCCCCGAGGTCCCACCCAGGATGAAGCCGCGCGCCTGCATGTCGCCGGCGGCCCAGGCCAGGTCGCCGAAGCGCTGGAAGCCGAACATGGAGTAGTAGATGAAGAACGGCACCATGATGCGGTTGTTCGTCGAGTACGACGTCGCCGCGGCGATCCAGCTGCTCATGCCGCCGGCCTCGTTGATGCCTTCCTGCAGGATCTGCCCCGCCTTGTCCTCGCGGTAGTACATCACCTGGTCCTTGTCGACCGGCGTGTATTTCTGGCCTTCGGGGTTGTAGATGCCGATCTGGCGGAACAACCCCTCCATGCCGAAGGTGCGTGCCTCGTCCACCAGGATGGGCACGACACGCGGGCCCAGCGCCTGGTCGCGCAGCAATTGGGTCAGGAACCGCACATAGGCCTGCGTCGTCGAGATCTCGCGCCCCGGCGCCGTGGGCTCGAGGACGGCCTTGAAGGTCTCGAGCGACGGCACCGTGAACTGCTCGCTGTCGGGGATGGGGATGTTGAAGCGGTCGCGGAAGTAGCGGATGTCGTCGTCCGACAGCTTCTTGGTCTGGTGCGCCGTGTTCTTGCCCTCGCCGGCCTTGCCCATGCCATAGCCCTTGACCGTCTTGACCAGAATGACGGTGGGCTGGCCGGTATGGGCGTTGGCCTGGTGGAACGCTGCGTAGACCTTGCCCGCGTCATGGCCGCCGCGACGCAGGTTCCATACGTCGTCGTCGCTCATCTTCGCCACCAGCTCGAGCGTGCGGGGGTCGCGGCCGAAGAAGTGCTTGCGCACGAAGGCACCATCGTTGGCCTTGAAGCCCTGGTAGTCGCCATCGAGCGTGTCCATCATGATCTTGCGCAGCGCGCCATCCTTGTCGCGCGCCAGCAAGGCATCCCAGTTGCGGCCCCAGATCAGCTTGATGACGTTCCAGCCGGCGCCGCGGAAGTCACCCTCGAGTTCCTGGATCACCTTTCCGTTGCCGCGCACAGGTCCGTCGAGCCGCTGCAGATTGCAGTTGACAACGAAAATCAGGTTGTCGAGCTTCTCGCGCGTGGCCAGGCCGATGGCACCCATGCTCTCAGGCTCGTCCATCTCGCCGTCGCCGCAGAACACCCACACCTTGCGGTTGGAGGTATCGGCGATGCCGCGGGCGTGCAGGTACTTGAGGAACCGCGCCTGGTAGATCGCCATCAACGGGCCCAGACCCATGGACACCGTGGGGAACTGCCAGAACCCGGGCATCAGCTTCGGGTGCGGGTAGCTCGACAGCCCCTTGCCGCCGACCTCCTGGCGGAAGTTCAGCAGTTGATCCTCGCTGACGCGTCCCTCGAGGAACGCGCGTGCATAGATGCCCGGCGCGCTGTGCCCTTGCAGGTACAGCAGGTCGCCGCCATGGCCAGGGCTTTCGGCATGCCAGAAGTGGTTGAAGCCGGCAGCCAGCATGTGTGCCAGCGACTGGAACGAGCTGATGTGACCGCCCAGTTCGCTGCCGTCAGGCGATTCGGTGCGGTTGGCCTTGACCACCATGGCCATCGCGTTCCAGCGCATGTAGGCGCGCAGCCGACCCTCGAGTTCGAGGTTGCCCGGGCTGCGTTCCTCGTCCTCGGGCTCGATCGTGTTGACGTAGCCGGTGGTGGCAGAGAACGGCATGTCGATGCCGTTCTGGCGGGCCTGCTCCAGCAGCTGCTCGAGCAGGTAGTGGGCCCGTTCCTTGCCTTCGGCGGCAACGACGCCTTCGAGCGCCTGCAGCCATTCGCGGGTTTCCTGCGCGTCGAGGTCATGATCGGGGGCGGCTGGGGCCGAGGGCAGCTCGGACATGATCGGTCTCCTGTGGATGGTCAGTGGGCGAACTGGGGCCGGAGTTTGGCACAAGCGCTCGAAATTTTCAAATGATGCGAGTCGATTTCACTTTGTGAAATCAAGACAATCGGCTGACAAGCTGCGCCCTGACACCCCGGGATAATCAAGCCCATGGAAAGCAGCGACACCGCCTTGACCGATGCCGCAGGCGGCGGCCTGGGTCGCCGCCTGCTCGGCCGATGGTGGCGCCGGCAATCGCCAGCGCGCCAGGACCGCTATGCCACGCTGGCACCGCTCGCGTCGGTGTTGCTATTCCTGGCAGCCATCATTTCGGCCTTCTGGTACCTGCGCAACGAGGAAATCGAGCGCGAGGCAGAAGCCGTCAAGCGCGACACCGAGATCGCCCAGCAGCAGATCCGCCTGCGACTGATCGAAAACCAAGAACAACTGGTGCGCATCGCGCGCGAGATCGTCACGCGCGAACTGGAGGCGCCGGGTTTCCTCGCTCAGTCGGCACGATTCACGGCCGATCGGCCGGAGATCCAGCAAATGAGCTGGGTCGGGGCGGACCGCCGGCTTCGAGCACGCCAGTCGGTAACCGACGAGCGCGAGGAAGGGCCGCAGCCCAAGACCGGCGCCGCGCTGCGCCTGAGCGGACCTGACGAGGCCGCACAAGCCTTCACCGCAGCCCGTGACCTGCGCCAACCCGTCTACTCGCGTTCGTTCAAGGACAGCACGGGTAACGCCGTGTTCCTGCTGTTCGTGCCGCTGCTGGACCGCGGCAGCTTTGCCGGGGCCCTGGTGGTCGATTACTCGGTCGATGTCCTGCATCGCCACCACATCCCCGCAGAGGTCACCCGCCGGCATGCCATCGCCGTGATCGACGAGCACGAACGCGTGATGGCCGGCTCCGCACCGAAGGCAGCCGGGACGACGGGCACTCGCGCGGCCATCATGCACGACGTTCCCCTGGCGCCTGCTGCCAATGGCCTCGCACTGCGCGGCACCGGTTACCGAACTTCCGTCGGCCTCATCGGCAACACGCTGTTCTGGATGGTGGTGGCGCTGTCCGTGCTCACGGTGTGGATGCTGCTGGGCACGTGGCGCCACATGCGCCGGCGCAGCCAGATCCAGTCGGCCCTGGTGCAGGAGACGAACTTCCGTCGCGCGATGGAGAACTCGATGCTCACCGGCATGCGGGCCATGGATCTCGCCGGGCGATGCACCTATGTCAACCCGGCCTTCTGCGCGATGACGGGCTTCGCCGAGTCCGAGCTGATCGGGCGCATGCCGCCCTATCCGTACTGGCCGCTGGACCGCATCGACGAGAACAACCGCCTGCTGCAACAAGAGCTGCAGGGCCGCAGCCCGGCCGGCGGCATCGAGGTCAAGGTGATGCGCAAGAACGGCACCCAGTTCGACGCGCGCATGTATGTCTCGCCGCTGGTCGATGCCCGCGGTCACCAGACGGGCTGGATGACCTCGATGACCAACATCACCGAGGCCAAGCGCATCCGCGACCAGCTCTCGGCCTCGCACGAGCGCTTCACCACCGTGCTGGAGGGCCTGGACGCCGCGGTGTCCGTGGTCTCGGTGCAGCAGGGCGAGCTGTTGTTCGCCAACCGCTCGTACAGGCTGTGGTTCGGCGCCGATGCTCGCGGTCACGCCCTGCTGGCCAGCGGCGCAGGCCCTGCGGTGCCCTTCGTGGCCGAGCCCGACGAGTCGGTCGACAGCCTGTCGGGCCTGCCCACGCAGGAGCTGGCCGGCATCGGCGCCAACCCGCGCGAAGTCTTCGCCCATGGGTTGGGCAAGTGGTTCGACGTGCGCTCGCGCTACCTTCAATGGACCGATGGACGGCTGGCGCAGATGCTGATCGCCACCGACGTGACTTCCCGGCGCCGAGCAGAGGAGCAGGCATCGGCGCAGGCCGAGAAGGCCCAGGTCTCGAGCCGCCTGATCACGATGGGTGAAATGGCATCGTCGGTCGCACACGAGCTGAACCAGCCGCTGACGGCCATCACCAACTACTGCAACGGCATGGTCTCGCGTGTGCGGGCGGAAACCATCAACCGCGACGATCTCATCGCAGCCCTCGTCAAGACCGCACGGCAGGCCGAGCGGGCCGGCCAGATCATCCACCGCATCCGTGCCTTCGTGAAGAAGAGCGAGCCCCAGCGGCAGCCGGCCCAGGCCAGGGAGATCGTCGAAGACGCCGTCGAACTTGCCAGCATCGAGCTGCGCCGGCGCAACGTGTCGATCCACCACTACGTCGCGCAACGGCTGCCTGCGCTGCGCTGCGACCCCATCCTCATCGAGCAGGTGCTGCTCAACCTGCTGAAGAACGCAGCCGAAGCCATCGACACCGCGCAGATGCCGCCGGCGCGCCGCCACATCGAACTGCGTGTGGTGCCACGCCACACACCCGAGGAGGGTGGCGTCGTCGAATTCGCGGTCACCGACATGGGCCCCGGGTTGCCCGAGGAGGTGATCAACCGGCTCTACGAGGCGTTCTTCTCGACCAAGGCCGAGGGCATGGGCATCGGACTGTCGCTGTGCCGCTCGATCGTCGAGTCGCACCGCGGCCGGATCCGGGCGCAGAACCTCTACAATGGTTCAGCGGTTTCGGGTTGCCGGTTCGCGTTCACGCTGCCGGTGGAAGTCACCCATCGTCACGAAGACACCCTGCCGTCGACGACGGCGCCGGATTCGCGCACGACGACACCCGAGCCCGGCGCGACCCCTCCCACCCCACCCGCCGCCCGAACCCACCCATGAGCCTGATCCCGAAAAAAGGCACCGTGTATGTCGTCGATGACGACGAGGCCGTGCGCGATTCACTGCAGTGGCTGCTCGAAGGCAAGGACTACCGCGTCAAGTGCTTCGATTCCGCCGAGAGCTTCCTGTCGCGCTTCGACCCGCGCGAGGTGGCCTGCCTGATCGCCGACATCCGCATGGAGGGCATGAGCGGCCTCGAGTTGCAGGATCGACTGCTCGAGCGCAAGAGCCCGCTGCCCATCGTGTTCATCACCGGACATGGCGACGTGCCCATGGCCGTGAACACCATGAAGAAGGGTGCGATGGACTTCATCGAGAAGCCCTTCAAGGAAGACGACCTCCTGGGCCTGGTCGAGCGCATGCTCGACCAGGCTCGCAGCGCATTCAGCCAGCACCAGGAGCAGGCCAGCCGCGACGCACTGCTGTCGCGCCTGACCACCCGCGAGGCCCAGGTGCTCGAGCGCATCGTGGCCGGCCGGTTGAACAAGCAGATCGCCGACGACCTGGGCATCAGCATCAAGACGGTCGAGGCGCATCGCGCCAACATCATGGAAAAGCTCAACGCCAACACCGTGGCCGATCTGCTCAAGATTGCGCTGGGTGCCAACACGGCCAAGGCCTGATACCCACACCCCAACCGAGGCCGCTGATTCCAGCGGCCTCTTGCGTTTCTGGAGCATCGCATGCCTGCACAGATCATCGACGGCCTGGCCCTTTCCAGGCAGATCCGCGCCGAAGTGGCCCAACGGGCCGCCGCGCTCGCCGCGCGCGGCGTGACCCCAGGTCTGGCGGTCATCCTCGTGGGCGACGACCCCGCCTCGGCCGTTTACGTGCGCAACAAGGTCAAGGCCTGCCAGGAGCATGGCGTGCGCTCGGTGCTCGAAACCTACGACGCCACGCTGGCCGAAGCGGAACTGCTCAAGCGCATCGACAGCCTCAACCGCGATCCGGCCATCCACGGCATCCTGGTGCAGATGCCGCTGCCGCGGCACATCAACCCGCAGCGCGTGATCGAGGCCATCGACACTGCCAAGGATGTCGACGGCTACTCGGTGCGCAGCGCCGGCGAGTTGGTTGCCGGACTGCCGGGCCTGCGCCCGTGCACCCCATGGGGTTGCATGAAACTCATCGAGAGCACCGGTGTGCCGCTCAAGGGCAAGCATGCAGTGGTCATCGGTCGCAGCAACACCGTGGGCAAGCCCATGGCCCTGATGCTGTTGCAGGCCAACGCCACCGTGACGGTCTGCCACAGCGCAACAGCGGACATCGGCCACCACACGCGGCAGGCCGACATCGTGGTGGCCGCCGTGGGCCGGCGCAATGTGCTCACCGCCGACATGGTCAAGCCCGGGGCAGTGATCATCGACGTCGGAATCAACCGAGACGAGCACGGCAAGCTGTGCGGTGACGTCGACTACGCCGGCGTCCAGGCCGTGGCCGGCTGGATCACGCCGGTGCCGGGCGGCGTGGGCCCCATGACCATCACGATGCTGCTGTCCAACACGGTCGACGCTGCCGGGCGCACACTGGAAACCTGATCGATGACCGACAACCCCCTGCTGTCCATCGGCGGCGCCGACCTGGCGCTGCCGCCATTCGACCGCATCCGGCCCGAGCACGTGAAGCCGGCCCTCGACGTGTTGCTGGCCGATGCCCAGTCCGCGCTCGAGCACGCGGTCGGACCGCAGGTGCCGGCTGACTACAACGCCTTGTCCGCCGTTCTCGACGTGCCGCTCGAGCGCCTGTCGCGCGCCTGGGGCGCCGTCGGCCACCTCAGTGCCGTGGCCGACACGCCCGAGCTGCGCGCGACCTATAACAACAACCTGGGGCGGGTCACCGAGTTCCAGACCCGGCTGGGCTCGGACGAGCGCCTCTATGCCAAGTACAAGGCCGTCGCGCATGGTCCTTCCGCAGCGGCACTGCCCGCGGCTCAGCGGCGTGCGCTGGACAACGCGATGCGCGACTTCGTGCTCTCGGGTGCCGAACTGCAAGGCGAGGCCAAGCAGCGCTTCCAGGCGATCCAGGAGCGATGCGCCGAGCTCGGCCAAGCCTACTCCGAGCACGTGCTCGACGCCACAGACGGCTTTGCACTTTACGTCGATGCCGCGCGATTGGCCGGCGTACCCGACGACGTGTGCCAGGCCACCCGAGAGGCGGCCCAGGCCGAGGGTCGCGACGGCCACAAGCTGACGCTGCACATACCCGTATGGATGCCGCTGATGCAGTACGCGCACGACCGCGAACTGCGCCAGGAACTGTACCGGGCGTATGTCACCCGGGCCAGCGAGTTCGGTCCGCCCGAGCGCGACAACAGCGGCTTGATGCGTGAGCTGCTCCAACTGCGCCAGGAAGAGGCGGCCCTTCTGGGCTATCCCAGCTACGCCGATCTGTCGCTGGTGCCCAAGATGGCCCAGTCACCGTCGCAGGTGATGCACTTCCTGCGCGACTTGGCGCGGCGAGCGCGCCCGCATGCCCAGCGCGACCTGGCCGAGCTGCGCGATCATGCGCGCGATCACCTGGGCATCGACACGCTGGAGGTCTGGGACCTGCACTACGCCAGCGAGCGCCTCAAGGAAGCCCGCTACGCGTTCAGTGAGCAGGAGGTCAAGCAATACTTCACCGAGCCGCGCGTGTTGCAGGGCTTGTTCCACATTGTCGAAACCCTGTTCGAGGTGCGGATCGTGCCGGACACGGCACCGGTGTGGCACGACACCGTTCGCTTCTATCGCATCGAGCGAGGCGGCGCGGACGGGCAACCGGCGCGTGTGGTCGGGCAGTTCTTCCTCGACCCCTATGCGCGTGCCGGCAAACGCCCGGGCGCATGGATGGACGAGGTGCGCAGCCGCTGGTTGCGACCGGACGCACGTCTGCAGACGCCCGTTGCACACCTCGTATGCAACTTCGCGGCGCCCGCCACCGGACCCGACGGCCGCCCGCGCCCCGCCCTGCTCACGCACGACGACGTGATCACGCTGTTCCACGAGTTCGGCCACGGCCTGCACCACATGCTGACCCAGGTCGACGAACTCGCAGTCGCCGGCATTTCCGGCGTCGAGTGGGATGCGGTGGAACTGCCCAGCCAGTTCATGGAAAACTTCTGCTGGGAGTGGGCCGTGCTCAGCCGGCTCACCGCGCATGCCGACACCGGCGTGCCGCTGCCACGCACCCTGTTCGATCGCATGCTGGCCGCGCGCAACTTCCAGTCGGGGCTGCAAACTCTCCGACAGATCGAGTTCGCGCTCTTCGACATGCGCCTGCATGCCGAGCTCGATGCGCCACCGGCCGTGCAGCGCGTCATCGACGAGGTGCGGGCCGAGGTGGCCGTCATACAACCGCCGTCGTTCAACCGGTTCCAGAACACCTTTTCTCACATCTTCAGCGGCGGCTACTGCGCCGGTTACTACAGCTACAAGTGGGCCGAAGTGCTGTCGGCCGACGCCTACGCTGCGTTCGAGGAAGCCGGCCTGTTCGACCCCGAGACGGGGCGCCGCTACCGGCGCGAAATCCTGGAGGCCGGCGGCAGCCGGCCTGCGCTCGACAGCTTCCGGGCCTTCCGCGGACGCGAGCCGAGCATCGATGCGTTGCTGCGGCACCAAGGGATGGCCGAACCGGCGTGATGGGCGCTTGAGCCGCCGCCGCGGCTGGGCTAGATTCGACATATGACGCGTCCCCCCCTCATCGCAGCCCTTGCCTTGGCCGCCATGGCCGCCAGCGGCGCTGCCTACGCCCAGTACAAGGTGGTCGGCCCTGACGGCAAGATCACCTACACAGACCGACCCCCCGTTGCAGCCGACAACAAGGTCACGCCCATGCGCAGCACGGGTGCGCCTGCGGCCGACTCCTCTGCAGCGCTGGCCAGCCTGCCGCTGGAATTGCGCCAGGTGGCGCAGCGCTTTCCGGTGGTGCTCTACACCACCGCCGATTGCCCACCGTGCGAAGCCGCGCGGCGCGTGCTGCGTCAACGGGGCATCCCGTTCTCGGAGCGCATCGTCACCTCGAACGACGACCTGCAGGCACTCGAGCAGCGCACGTCCGACCGCGCATTGCCGGCCATGACCGTGGGTTCCCATGCCACCAGTGGCTGGGCGGAGGGCCAGTGGACCCAGTTGCTCGACCTCGCCGGCTACCCGGCGCAGTCGCGGCTTCCGGCCGCTTACAAGGCCCCGGCGCCAGCGCCGCTGGTCCCGCCCAAGCCGGTCGATGCCGCACCGGCTGCGCGGGGTCGCGCGCCGTCCGATGCGCCACCTGCGCAGCCAGACGAGCCGCCTCCGCCGTCCGGCATCCGCTTCTGATCTGGATAGACCCGAGCGACCGGCCGCTGCCTCAGTGCGCGGGCTCGTGCGCAAAGGCGCGCTGCAAACCGCGGGCAACCCAGCTGCCGGCGCCGACCGCTGCGCCCATCAACCAGAACATGATGCCCGGCCCGAGGGCCGTGCCCACAACGCCGAAGGCCAGCGGCATCACGCTGCTCGAGGCGTTGATCGCCATCGAGCGAAACGCAATCGCCTCGCCATGGCGGTGGGCCGGTGTCAGGTGATGCAGCGTCGACATGATCATCGGCTGTACCGAGCCCAAGGTCACGCCCAGCAGCGTGGCGCAGATGCCCATGAGCCAGGGTGTATGCGCAAACGGATACAGCGCGAACACGGTGCCGGTGAGCACCATCGCCACGCGCAGCACGGTCACCTCGCGCAGCCGATGGGCCAGCATCGGGATGATGAAGCGCACGATGGTCACCGCCAGCGTGAAACTGCCCAGCACGATGCCGATGACCGAGGCGCTGTAGCCGCGGCTGTGGCCCAGCACCGGCACGGCAAAGCTGTGCACGTCCCAGCTTGCCGACAGCAGCCAGTTCACGAACAGCAACCGCTTCAAACCAGGGGTGGCCAGCAGGTCCCAGGTGCCACCGCGCTCGGCATGCGCTGACGGCGCCTGCACAGCCACAGGCGGCACGCGGCGCGCAACCACGAGCGACAGCAGCGGCAACACCAACATCAGCCCGTAGGCGGCGGCAAAGCCCGCGGCGTCGATCATGAAACCAGCCGCCACCGGGCCGACCACATTGGCCAGCGACGGCGCCATGCCCAGCCAGCTGAAGACGCGCAGCCGCTCGGTGGAGTCGCCGGCGAGCTGACCCGCCGCACGCTGGATGGCGATCAGCCCGATGTTGGTGCCCACGCCGCTCAGTGCTGCGCCCACGCACAGCAGCGCGAATTGCCACCAACCCGGCAGCGCACAGGCAACCAGAGCCAAACCGGCGCCGAGCATCGTGCAGGCCACGGCAGCGCGCACGGGACGGTGATAGCCATGGCGATCGGCCATGCGACCGGAGGCCAGCGCCGTGACCACCGGCAACGCGGCAAACAGCGCCAGCAGCACCCCCACGCTCCAGGCGCTGTGACCCTGCTGCAGTGCCTGCAACGGCGCCGCCATGCGCTGGCCCGCCATCGCGGCATGCAGCGCGATCTGGCCACCGATCAGGGCCGGCAGCAGGCGGTTCATTGGCAGCGGCGCCCCGGCCGTGGCACTCGGTTCAGGCAGACGGCCTCCCGCGATCCGCATCGCCCAGTTCGTCCGGGGCGGCATCGTCATCTCCGGCATCGCCCGCCAGCCCCGGCAGCAACTGCCGTGCCTGCGCCTGGGGCAATGCCTCCACGCCGCGCAATTGGCGGGCCATTGCCCGCGTGCGCACCTCGGCTGCGTCGAGCGACTTGCCCACGGAGTCGATGCGCTCGCGCGCCTTGGCCAGCACGTCGCCGAACTTCAAGAACTCGGTCTTGACGGCGCCCAGCACCTGCCACACCTCGGCGCTGCGCTTTTCCAGCGCCAGCGTTCGAAACCCCATCTGCAGGCTCGACAGCGTGGCCAGCAGCGTGGTCGGCCCCGCCAGGGTGATGCGATGTTCGCGCTGCAAGGCCTCGGCCAGTCCCGGTCGGCGCAGCACTTCGGCATACAGGCCCTCGGTGGGCACGAACAGGATGCCGAAGTCCGTGGTGTGGGGCGCTGCGATGTACTTCTCGCGGATGGTGCGGGCCTCCGATCGCATGCGCATTTCGATGGCGCGTGACGCGGCTTCCACGCCCGCCGCATCGGCGCGCTCCTGCGCGTCGAGCAGCCGGTCGTAGTCCTCGCGCGGGAACTTGGCGTCGATCGGCAGCCACAGCGGCGCGCCGTCGTCGCTGCGCCCTGGCAGCCGGATCGCATACTCCACGCGTGCGCCGCTGCCCGGAATGGTTTCGACATTGGCGGCGTACTGCTGCGGCGCCAGCACCTGCTCGAGCAGTGCGCCGAGTTGCACCTCGCCGTAGATGCCGCGTGTCTTCACGTTGGTGAGCACGCGATTGAGCGAGCCGACATCGCGCGCCAGCGTCTGCATCTCGCCCAGCCCCTTGTGCACCTGCTCCAGCCGCTCGGCGACATGGCGAAAACTCTCGCCCAGCCGCTGCTCGAGCGTGGCATGAAGCTTCTCGTCGACAGTGGCCCGCATCTGCTCGAGCTTCTTCTCGTTGCCCTCCTGCAGGGCGGCCAGCCGCCCCTCGACCGTGGTGCGGACCTCGGCCATGCGTCGCTCGTTGGCTTCGCTGAGCAGGCGCAACTGCTCCGTGAGCTGCGACGCGCTGGCCTGCAACGATGCTGCCGTCTGCGCGGCGGACGCCTGGAGCGACTCCGACAACTGCGCTGCAACCGCCTGCAAGGCCGCGGCCTGCTGACCCGACGTGGACTGCAGCGACTGCGCCACCACCTGTTGCATGGCGGCGAGCTGCGTGCGAAACGAGTCGATCTGCTCGTTCTGGGTGCGCGCCACGTCGCCGCTTTGCGTCAGCAGGGTCTGCTGGAATTGCGCCAGCGTTGCACTGAGCTCCTGCCGGGTGGCCCGGGCGCTGTCGTGCAGTTCCTGGCGCACTTCCCGCTGCGCCTGCGCCTGGCGATCGTCGTCGCGGGTGTCTGGCCGCCGCAGCGCCAGCCACAACAGCACTGCGAGGTTCAGTGCCAGCAGCGCCGGCACGATCCATTCATTCATGCCGTCATTGTGACAGCAGCGTGCCCGCGCCGTCGTGTGCGGGGTGACTCAACAGGGCCGTGCGGCAAGCACCTGCGGGTTCAGGGCCGTGGGCGGTCGTCCAGGCGTCGGTCCCACACCCAACGCAGCTTCGAGGTTGGACGCAGCCAGGTCGGCCATGGCACGACGCGTGCGCAGGCTCGCGCTGGCGATGTGCGGTGTCAGCACCACGTTGGTGGCCGCCAGCAGGCCCGGATGCACCTGCGGTTCGCCCTCGAACACATCGAGCGCAGCAGCGGCAATGCGCCCTTCGCCCAGCGCACGCGCCAGCGCGGCGTCATCAACCACGCCACCGCGTGCGATGTTGGTCAGCGTTGCCGTGCGCTTCATGAGGCCCAACTCGGCCTCGCCCACCATGTGATGGGCCTGCGGCGTGTAAGGCACCACCACCACGATGTGGTCGGCCTCGGCGAACAACGTCGGCTTGTCGACCCACCGTGCCGACACCACGGCTTCCGCGGCAGGGTCCAGGCGGCTGCGGTTGTGATAGATCACCGGCATGCCGAAGCCCAGTGCACCTCGGCGCGCGATCGCCTGCCCGATGCGACCCATGCCCAATATGCCCAACGTGCTGCCGTGCACGTCCTGTCCGGCGAACATGTCGTAGCGCCAGGTGTTCCACCGGCCCGCGCGCAGGTAGTGCTCGCTCTCGGTCAACCGGCGGGCGGCCGCCATCATGAGTGCGAAGCCGAAGTCGGCGGTGGTCTCGGTGAGCACGCCCGGTGCATTGCTCACCAACACACCCCGAGCCGTGCACGCGTCGACATCGATGTTGTTGAAGCCCACGGCCATGCTGCACACCGCGCGCAGACCCGGGCAGGCGTCGAGCAAGGCGGCGTCGATGCGCGGCGAGCCCGAAACGAGCAACCCAGCGCTGCCTGCGGCGCGCCGTGCCAGCGCTTCAGGCTCGGCCAGGATGCCCTCGCGCGACACATCGACATCGAATGATGCCGACAACCGGTCGATCACCTCGTCGAACAGCGGCAGCGTCACCAGCACGCGCTGGCGCGGCAGAGTCCGAGTCGCGCCCTGGCCGCTCATGTTGGATGATCAGCGCGAGGCAGCCGCAGGCGCAGCCACTGCCGCTGTCGGCGATGCGACAGGGGCGTCGCCCTTGATCGGGTGCGGGTGCCACCCCAGGACGAGCAACATGGCAATGAACCCCAACACATAGCCCACTGCCACATGCCAGCCCTGCGCCACCCAGCGGCCGACGGACCGCGCCTCCGGGTACATGCCCGACAACGCCACGCCGGCCGAGGAGCCGAACCAGATCATCGAGCCGCCGAATCCGACGGCGTAGGCCAGGAAGCCCCAGTCGTAGCCGTCCTGCCGGATGGCCAGTGCCGTGAGCGGGATGTTGTCGAACACCGCCGATACGAAGCCCAGTCCCAAGGCCGTGGGCCAGGCCGGCGTGGGAAGCTTGTCCACGGGCATCAGCGAGGCGCACCACACGAGCGCCAGCAGGAACACGCTGCCCTTGAATGCGCCCGGCAACAGCCCCCACTCCGGGCGCCGGACCGGCGCGCACACGACGATGGCCAGCATCACGGCCACGCCGATCACCGGGAAGTGCTCGAGCACCGACGGGTTGTTCAGGTTGAACCACACGTTCGACCCGATGGCTGCGACCAGGATGACTCCGACGATGGCCAGGCGACCGGCATCGACATGCACGCCGGGCGTGTCGTCCTTCTGGATAGGCTGGTAGTCGTGCTGTTTGAGCGATGCCACGACGCCGAAGAACATCAGTGAAACGGCGCCGCCGATGTAGGCTTCGACGACCCACAGCGGGCTCGCACCGGCGATCCACATCATCGTCGTCGTGGTATCACCCACCACGCTGCCGGCACCGCCGGCATTGGAGGCCGCAACGATCGCGGCGAGGTAGCCGATGTGCACCCGCCGCTGAAACAGCACCTTGGCCATGGTGCCGCCGATCATGGCCGCAGCGATGTTGTCCAGGAAGCCCGACATCACGAACACGCCGACCAGCAGCATGAAGCCACCCTTCCAGTCGTCGGGCAACAGGTGGGGCAGGACTTCGGGGGCGTGGCTCTTCTCGAAGTGATCGGCCAGCAGCGCGAAGCCCAGCAGCAAGCCCAGCAGGTTGGCCAGCGTCACCCACTCATGACCCAGGTGTGCCGCCAGCCCGGCGAGGCCCGCGCCGGCCTTGAAGCCGGTGACCAGCAGTTGGTAGAGCGTGATGACCACGGCACCACCGAGCGCCACCTTCAAGGTGTGGTGATGAAACAGCGCGACGCCGAGCAGGACGCAGGCGAACAGCATGAAGTCAACCGGGATGCCGGCGACTGCAGGGCCGGCGGCGGCACCAGCGGCGGCCCACGCCGGCAGCCCCAGCAGGCACAACATGGGCAACACGAGGGCGACGACAACGGCGCGCAAGGTTCGGGGCATGGTGTTCTCGCAGGCCCGACGATGCACCGGGCGGTTGGACTGCAACGGGCGCCGATTCTAGGCAGCGTCCGCTGAGCGCAGCCTGAACGGATACCCTGGGGAAACCGCGCAGTCGATCGCCCGCCGGTATTCGGTGCCTGCCGCTAAGGGCGTGGGCGGCTGAGATCGACCTGCAGCGCGTTCAGCGCCTGCACCAGCACCTGCGGCAGGTGGGCCGGCCGCCGGGTCGCGCGATCCACGTAGACGTGCACGAAGTGACCACAGGCGGCGGCCAGCGGCTCGCCTGGCGCGAACAGGCCGATCTCGTAGCGCACGCTGGAGCGGCCGACCTGTGCCACCCGCAGCCCGGCCTCCACCGGCTGCGGAAACGACAGCGGCGCAAAGTAGTTGCAGTGCGTTTCCACGACCAGGCCGATCACCTCACCCAGGTGGATGTCCAGCGCGCCCGCCTCGATCAGGTAGCGGTTCACCACCGTATCGAAGTAGCTGTAGTACTGCACGTTGTTCACATGCCCGTAGATGTCGTTGTCCATCCAGCGGGTGGTCAGCGTGGTGTGGTGCCGGTAACGATCGCGGGTGTCGGGCTGGGGGCGGTGGCTCACATCGGGTCCTCGGAGCTGGCGGCGAATTCGGCCCGCGGGTGCGCGGGCCACCACCACCGGTGCGTCATGCTGCTCAAGTGGGGGATTGTTCCGCACCCGCCGCCGCAGGGCTGTCACCCGCATGCCAGTGCCGCCAGGCCTGCCTGGCCAGGCGCACCGTTTCGAGTTGCAGGGCCACGGTCACGTCGATGTCATGGCCATAGCCGCCAGCCATCGTCAGCGCCACCGGAACCCGCCAGCGGCCCAGCGCCGCCAACACCCGCCGGTCGCGCTCGGCCAGACCCGCTGCGCTGAGCTTGAGCCGGCCGAGGCGATCGCCCTCGTGGGGGTCGGCGCCGGCCAGGTAGAACGCCAACCCCGGCACACCCATGTCGCGTTGCCGCGACCAGCCCAGCGCCAGCGCATCGTCGAGCGCCTGCAGGTAGTGCGCATCGCCGCAGCCGTCGGGCAGGTCGATGTCGAGATCACCGGCCACCTTGCGCGCCGGGAAATTGCGCGCACCGTGCAGCGACAGCGTGTAGACGGTCGGGTCATCGCGGAAGATCTCGGCCGTACCGTTGCCCTGGTGGACATCCAGGTCGATCACCCACACGCGCAGCAGGCGCCGCTCGCGCCGGTGCACCTCGGCCTGCATCAGCCGGGCGGCCACTGCCACATCGTTGAACACGCAGTACCCCGAGCCACGGTCGCGGTTGGCATGGTGGGTACCACCCGCCAGGTGCACGGCAACGCCGTCGCCGAGCGCGGCGCGCGCTGCCGCGATGGTGGCCCCCACCGAACGGCGCGCCCGTTGGACCATGGCCGGCGACCACGGAAAGCCGATCTCCCGCTGCGCGGCCTCGGACAAGGTGCCGTCGAGCACCGACTGGATATAGGGCGGATCGTGGGCCAGAGCCAGTTCGCCGTCGCTGGCCGGCTCGGCTTCGTCGATGGTCCAGTCCGGCCACGTCTGGCACACGCGTTCGCGCAGCAGGCGGTACTTGGCCGACGGGAACCGATGCCCCTGGGGCAGCGGCAGGGCGTGGCGGTCGTTGGCGTATATCTTCATCGCTGGACAAGCGTGTGACAAAGCGGCCCGAAAGGGGCTCGGCTAGTGGCACCCCCCTAGTTTGCTGCGTTGCAACAAAAATGGCTTGCAATCGGGCGTGGCGCCTCTATACTTCTAGCCATGTTGCAGTGCAGCATGGCTGCCTGAATCGCCCATCCCAAGCATCACTCACCATGGAGCACATCATGTCGTTCATGACCCCCGAGCAATTCGCCGCCGCCCAGAAGGCCAACATGGAAACCCTCTTCGGCCTGACCAACAAGGCCTTCGAAGGCGTTGAGAAGCTGGTCGAGCTGAACATGCAGGTCGCCCGCGCCGCCCTGTCGGAAACCGCCGACAACACCCGCGCCGCCCTGGCCGTCAAGGACGCCCAGGAACTGCTGGCCCTGCAAACCAGCCTGCTGCAGCCCAGCGCCGAGAAGGCCGCTGCCTACAACCGCCACCTGTACGACATCGCCGTTGCCACCAACGCCGAGTTCAACAAGGCTGCCGAGTCCCAACTGGCCGACTTCCAGAAGAACTTCCTGGGCGCCGTCGACAACGCCGTCAAGAACGCCCCGGCCGGCACCGAGAATGTCGTCACGTTGGTCAAGTCGGCCATCACTGCCGCGAACAACGCCTACGAAAGCGTGAACAAGGCCGCCAAGCAGGCTGCCGAGATCGCCGAGGCGAACTTCAACGCTGTGACCAACACCGCCGTCAAGGCGACCCAGTCCACCGCCGCCAAGACCACCAAGCGCGCCGCGGCCTGATCGCAGGGGCGACGCACCCGACGGAACTTTCCGCCGCGCGCGTCATCCCACGCCACGGATATCCCGGCAGCACCTGCGGCCGGGCGTTCCGGGTGCAAGGTTGTCTCCTCGGTACCTCTCGAGATCCACGATTTCAGGGTACCTTCGGCCCGCGAGCCTCACGGCGAGCGGGCTTTTTTGTGTGCGCTGACCGCAGCGGGCCACCGGCGCTGACCTAATGCACCAACGCCGCCATGCGCTGGCGCAGTGCGCCCAGGGCGGCATGTGCCGCCTGGCGTCCGGCCTCGATTGTCTGCTGGCGCACCGTGAAGTCAGCACCCGAGATGCCCGCCAGGTTCGGGCGCACCACGACATCGGCTTCCTTCAACTCGTAGCGATTGATGCTGCGGCCCATGATCGCAAAGGTCTGCAGCAGCATGCGCAGCGGGTCGCCGGTGCCATTGCCTTGCGGCGCCGCCGAGATGTCGACCGCCATGACCAGCTCCGCCCCCATGTCGCGCGCATGGCGCACCGGCACCGGTGAGGTCAGCCCGCCGTCCACGTACTCGCGTGGGCCGATGCGGACCGGCTGGAAAACGGCTGGCACCGCACTCGACGCGCGCACGGCGGTGCCCAGGTCGCCTCGGCGAAACAGCACCGGCTCCCCGCTGTCCAGGTCGGTGGCCACGATGCCCAGCGCCAGCGGGCATTGCTCGATCGTCCGACCGCCGGTGTGTTCGCGCACGTAGCGCGCCAGGGCCTCGCCACGGATCACCCCGCGGCTCGGGAACGACCAATCGGTGATCGCCGATTCGTCCATGGCAAGCGCCAGCCGCGCCAGTTCAGTACCGCTGCGACCCGAGGCATACAGCGCCGCGACCAGGCTGCCCGCCGAGGTGCCCACCACGATGTCGGGCCGCAGCCCAACCTCTTCCAGCACCTGGATCACCCCGATGTGGGCGAAGCCGCGGGCCGCGCCGCCGCCCAGGGCCAGACCGAAGCGCGGGGGCCGCAGTGGACTCGGCACGGGCGGCGGCGCTGCCGGCTCTGGCGGCATGACCGGCCGGGTCTGACACCCAGCCAGGGCGGCGGCACCACAGGCTGCCAGGCCAGCGCGCAACGCGAGTCGTCGGTCCATCGTGCTGCATTCTAGAGACGCTTGGCGCCTTCTTTATTCTTCAATGGAATAACAGAAGAACAATAATGTAGTTCCATTTCATATGAGGGTTTCCTAGAGTGCGAGCCTCATGCACAGGCCCGGCAGCCGCAATCCGCTGCCAGCCGCGCAGGTGCACAACCACACCCTCGCCATGGACTGGATTGCCATCATCAGCGGTTTCGGAATCGGCGCCATCGTCGGCATGACCGGCGTGGGCGGCGGCTCCCTGATGACGCCGTTGCTCATCGGCGTGTTCAAGCTCAACCCGGCCGTCGCCATCGGCACCGACCTGTGGTTTGCCGCGCTCACCAAGGTGGGAGGCTCGGTGGCGCACCACCGCCACGGCCACGTCGACTACCGCATCACCGGCCTGCTGCTCGCCGGCAGCCTGCCGGCGGCGCTGGCCACGATCGCGTTGATGCACTTCACCGGCATCACCAAAGGGTGGGCCAGCGCACTGACCTTTTCGCTGGGCATCGCGCTGCTGCTCACGGCTGTCACGGTCGCCTACAAGCAGCTCTGGCACGCGCTGGGCCTGCGGCTGGAGCGCTGGCTGCCCGAGCGTCGCCGCAATGTGCTCACCGTGGCCTCGGGCGCGCTGTTGGGTGTGCTGGTGTCGCTGAGCTCCATCGGTGCGGGAGCCATCGGGGCCACGCTGATCCTGCTGCTGTACCCCCGGCTGCCCGCCCACCGGCTGGTGGGCACCGACATCGCCCACGCGGTGCCGCTCACGCTGGTCGCCGGCATCGGTCATGCCACGCTGGGCCATGTCGATTGGGCACTGCTGGCGGCACTGCTCGTGGGCTCGCTGCCCGGCATCTGGCTGGGCGCCCGCCTCACCCGTTCCATGCCCGAGCGGCTGGTGCGCACGCTGCTGTGCCTGTCCCTCGTCACCGCCGGTCTCAAAGTCATCCACTGAACGACGCCATGTACGCCTACACCGACTTCGATCGCCAGTTCGTACGCCTGCGTGCCCAGCAGTTCCGCGACCAGCTCGAACGTTGGCAGCGCGGCGAGCTCACGCATGAGCAGCTGCTGCCGCTGCGCCTGCAGAACGGCTGGTACCTGCAGCGCTATGCGCCCATGGCCCGCATCGCCGTGCCCTACGGCGAGATCAGCAGCGAGCAGCTGCGGGTGCTGGCGCGCATCGCCCGCGAGTTCGACCGACCGAGCCCCGAGCTGCTGGCCCACGCCCAGGCCACCCAGGATGCGCTGCAGGCCGCGCAGCCCGGCCTCACGCTGGCCGCACCGCCGTTGCGTTACGGCTATGGCCACTTCACCACCCGCACCAATGTGCAGTTCAACTGGATCCCGCTGGACCGCGCGGCCGACGTGATGGACCTGCTGGCCAGCGTGTGCATGCACGGCATCCAGACCAGCGGCAACGACATCCGCAACATCACCTGCGACGCCTGGGAAGGCATCGCCGAAGACAGCATCGTCGACACACGGCCGTTCGCCGAGATCACACGCCAGTGGAGCTCGCTGCACCCGGAGTTCTCGTTCCTGCCGCGCAAGTTCAAGATCGCCTTCAACGGCGCCGCCGAAGACCGCGCCGCCATCGGCTGGTACGACATCGGCCTGCAGGCGCAGCGCGACGATGCCGGGCGCGTCGGCTTCACAGTCAAGGTGGGCGGCGGCATGGGCCGCACACCGCTGATCGGGCCCGTGGTGCGCGAGTTCCTGCCGTGGGACCAGTTGCTCAACTACATCGAGGCGATCGTCCGCGTCTACAACCGCTACGGCCGGCGCGACAACAAGTGGAAGGCGCGCATCAAGATCCTCGTCAAGAGCGAAGGCCAGGGCTTCAGCGACGCCGTGGAAGACGAGTACCGCGCCATCGTCGAGCAAGACGGCGCGCCGCACACCATCACGCAGGCCGAGCTCGACCGCGTGGTCGGCCGCTTCGTCGAGCCCGAGATCGTGCCTGCCAACCTGCCCTCGAAGGTGGACACCAACGGCCAGCTCTACCAGCGCTGGCTCAGGCAAAGCGTGCGCGGCCACCGCCGCCCGGGCCTGAGAACCGTCACGCTGTCGTTCAAGCGCCGGGGCTTCGCCCCGGGCGACGCCGACGCCGACACGCTCGACGCACTGGCCGGGCTGGCCGAGCAGTTCAGCGCGGCCGAGGCCCGCATCACGCACGAGCAGAACCTGATGCTGCCCTGGGTGCACGAGGCCGACCTGCCGGCGCTGTACGAAGCCGCGCGCGCGCTCGGCCTGGCGCAGCCCAAGAGCTGTTCGATCTCGGCCCGATCGACCTGCACATGAGCGGCTGCATCAACTCCTGCGGCCACCACCACAGCGGCCACATCGGCATCCTCGGCGTCGACAAGGACGGCAAGGAGTGGTACCAGGTCACGCTGGGCGGCTCGGACGGCTCGACGCTGTCGGGCCCGGCCATCGGTGGCAAAGTGGTGGGACCATCGTTCTCGGCGGCCGAGGTGCCCGATGTGCTCGAGGCCATCCTCGACACGTTCCGCGCGCTGCGCCGGCCGGGCGAGCTGTTCATCGACGCGCTGCGCCGCGTCGGCCACGACCCCTTCAAGACTGCCGCCAACGGCGCGCGCCAGAAGCGCGAGGCCGAGGCGCTGGCCGAGTGACCCCCCCCGAAGCATCCGTCTCACGAACCGCCCACGATGAAGATCCATTCCGCCCACGCCGTGCCCGCCGACGTTGCCCCCGAGCAGACGCTGCGCATCGCCAACGACGCCGAACTGGCAGAGCTGGCACAGAGCGGTGCGTTGCAGGGAATTGCGCGCATCGAGCTCGAGTTCCCGAAGTTCACCGATGGCCGCGCCTACAGCCAGGCCGTGCTGCTGCGCCGCCGCTATCGCTACACCGGCGACATCAGGGCCACCGGCGACGTGCTGATCGACCAACTGGTGCACATGCACCGCAGCGGCTTCACCAGTGCCGTGCTGGCGGCCGGCGTCGAGCCGGCCGCGGCCGAACGGCAGTTCGCGCGCTACAGCGCCTACTACCAGGGCGACGTGCTGGAGCCGCGCCCTTTGTTTGCACGGGAGGCCGCATGAGCAGCACCGGCATGACCAGCTCGGCACTGCGATCGGCAGGCCGTCACGACACCGCGGTGCAGCGCCACGCCCGCGCCTCGGCCGACTTTTCCGCCCGGCTGGCCGCCGCGCAGGCGGTGCTGCGGCAGGCCGCTGCCAGCGGGCGCGTGGCGCAGGCCAGCAGCCTGGGCGTCGAGGACGTGGTGATCACCGACATCATCCGCCGCCTGCGGCTGGACATCCCCGTGTTCGTGCTCGATACGGGCATGCTGCACACCGAAACGCTGGCCCTGCTCGAACGAACGCAGGCCCTGCCTGGCCTCACGGTCGAGGTGTACCGGCCGCGGCAGGAGGCGGTGATCGAGTTCATCCGCGCCCAAGGCCAGGATGCGATGTACCGCAGCATCGAGCTGCGCAAGCGCTGCTGTGGCATCCGCAAGATGGAGCCCTTGGAGCGCGCCCTGAAGGGCCGCGACGGCTGGATCACCGGGTTGCGCCGCGAGCAGTCGAACGCCCGCGCCGATGTGCCGGCCGTCGACACCAGCGAGGTGACCGCCACCGGCCGCACCAAGTTCAATCCGCTGGCCGACTGGACGCTGGGCGATGTCTGGCACTACGTCGCCGAGCACCAGGTCGACTACAACCCGCTGCACGACCAGTTCTACCCCAGCATCGGCTGCGCGCCCTGCACCCGCGCGATCACGCTGGGCGAGGACTTCCGCGCCGGCCGCTGGTGGTGGGAGGACGAAAGTGCCAAGGAATGCGGGCTGCACGTCAGCGCGTCGACCCCAGAGAAAGCCCCTGCATGAACGCCCGCGTCGATCTCGACCAACTGCTGCCCGAACTCGATCGCCGTCACCTCGACTGGCTGGAAGAAGAGGCCATCTTCATCCTGCGCGAGGTGGCCGCCTCGTTCGAGCGTCCGGCCCTGCTGTTTTCGGGCGGCAAGGACTCTTGCGTGGTGCTGCGCCTGGCCGAGAAGGCCTTCAAGATGCGCGACGAGCGCGAGCCCAGCGGCTTCCGAGGGCGCCTGCCGTTCCCGCTGCTGCATGTGGACACGGGCCACAACTTCCCCGAGGTGCTGGCGTTTCGCGACCAGCGCGTGGCTGAGATGAACGAGCGCCTGGTGGTGGGCCACCTCGAGGACAGCATCCGCCGCGGCACCGTGCGGCTGGCCGACCCGCTGGAGTCGCGCAATGGCCACCAGACGGTGACCCTGCTCGAAGCGATCGAGGAGCACCGCTACGACTGCCTGATCGGCGGCGCACGGCGCGACGAAGAGAAGGCCCGCGCCAAGGAGCGCATCTTCAGCCACCGCGACGGCTTCGGCCAGTGGCAGCCCAAGGAGCAGCGGCCCGAGTTGTGGACCTTGTTCAACACCCGCCACCGCCCCGGCGAGCACTTCCGGTCGTTCCCGATCAGCAACTGGACCGAGCTCGACGTGTGGCTGTACATCGCCCGCGAGCGCATACCGCTGCCGGGGCTCTACTACGCCCATGAGCGGCCCGTGGTGCACCGCAAAGGCCTGCTGGTTCCGGTGACCGATGTCACCCCGCCACAGGCCGACGAGGCAATCGTCAACGAGACCGTGCGCTTTCGCACCGTGGGCGACATGACCTGCACCTGCCCCGTGCGCAGCGACGCCCAAACCGCCGCCGACATCGTGGCCGAGACGCTCACGGTCACCGTCAGCGAACGCGGCGCCACGCGCATGGACGACCGCACCAGCGACGCTTCGATGGAGCGCCGCAAGAAGGAAGGCTACTTCTGATGTCTGATCACCGCGCACTGCGTTTCCTCACTGCCGGTTCGGTGGACGACGGCAAGAGCACGCTCATCGGACGCCTGCTCTACGACAGCCGCGCCATCCTTGCCGACCAGCTGGATGCGCTGAACAATCGCGCAGCAGGTGCTGCGCCCGATCTTTCGCTGCTGACCGATGGACTGGAGGCCGAGCGCGAGCAGGGCATCACCATCGACGTCGCCTACCGCTACTTCGCCACGCCGCATCGCAAGTTCATCATTGCCGATGCACCCGGGCACGAGCAGTACACCCGCAACATGGTCACCGCCGCCGCCGGCAGTGATGCCGCCGTGGTGCTGGTGGACGTGACCAAGCTCGACTGGCGCACGCGCCCCGTGCGGCTGCTGCCGCAAACGCGCCGCCATGCCTTGCTGGCGCACCTGCTGCGCGTGCCCAGCGTGGTGTTTGCGGTGAACAAGATCGACGCCGTGGACGACCCGCAAGCCGCCTGGGAAGCCACCCGCGATGCCCTGCAGACCTTTGCGACGGAAGCCGGCATTGCCGTGGCCGGCATGCTGCCGGTGAGCGCGCTGAACGGCGACAACGTGGCACGGCCACTCGATGCCCCCTGGTACCAGGGCCCCACCCTGCTCGAACTGCTCGAAGCCTTGCCCACCACACAGGAACGCACCGACGGCGCGCTGCTGCAGCCGGTGCAGTACGTGGCCCGCGAGCCCGGCGATGCCGGCGGCGGCACGGGCCACCAGCCGCGCGTGGCATGGGGCCGCATCGCCCACGGCGGCGTGCGCGCTGGAGACCCGGTGCAGATCTTTCCCGGCGGGCAGACGGCCGTGGTGGCCGAGGTGCGCCGCGCCGGCGACGTGGTGCCCCACGCAATTGCGGGAGAATCCGCCGGCATCGTGCTGGACCGACAAATCGACATCTCCCGCGGCGACTGGATCGCCAGCCCCGACAGCCTGCGCCCCACGCAGCGCTTCGAGGCCACGCTCGCCTGGCTCGACCCCGAAGCCGCCCAGGTGGGCCGCAAGTACTGGGTGCGCCACGGCAATCGCTGGGCGCAGGCCCGCCTGGCATCCATCGACCACCGGCTCGACATCCACACGCTGTTGCCCACCGAAGCACACGAGCTCGCGGTCAACGAGATCGGCCGTGTCGTGGTCGAGCTGCAGCAGCCGCTGCCGGTGGAGCCCTACGGCAGCAACCGGGTCGGCGGCGCGATGATCATGGTCGATCCGGCCAGCAACCGCACCAGCGGCGCGCTGCTCGCAGGAGGCTGAGCCACCTTGGGCCGCGTGGTGTTCATCGGTGCCGGTCCTGGCGAGGCGGACCTGATCACCGTGCGCGGCCGCCAGCGCCTGGCCCAGGCCGACGTGGTGCTGTTCGACGCCCTCACCGACCCCGCGCTGCGCGAGGCCGCGCCCCAGGCGCAGTGGCTGGATGTGGGCAAGCGTGGCTTCGGCCATGCCACCGGCCAGGGTGCCATCAATGCGCTGCTGGTCGAGCAGGCGCTGGCCCACGGCTGCGTGGTGCGCCTCAAGGGGGGCGACCCCAGCGTCTTCGGCCGGCTGGAAGAAGAGATCGCCTCGCTGCTGGCGCACGGCATCGCGTTCGAAGTGGTGCCCGGCGTCACCGCCGCATTGGCCGCCGCCGCCCACACCGCCCGGCCGCTCACCCGGCGCGGTAGCGGCCGCAGCGTGAGCCTCACCACGGCCATGACCCACCTGGGCCAGCTCCACGCCACCCGCAGCGCCGACACCGAAGTCTTCTACATGGCAGGCCAGCAACTGCCTGAACTGGCCGCGCGGCTGCTGGAAGCCGGCTGGCCGGCCGAGGCACCGGCCAGCGTGGTCTCGCGCGCCGGCTGGCCCGATGCGCAGGCCACCACGCACCGGCTGGCCGACCTGGCCCAAGCCGCCGCGGTGCATGCCGGCCGCCCCGCCGTGGTGACGGTGGGCGCCGGCGCTGCCAGCGTGGTGCCCGCGCGCACGACCAATACGCCTGAATTCCCCGAAAGCCCTTCGCCCGCCGCCACCGACGACTGAGTGCATACCCTCAGGTCTTAGAATTTCCGGCGTCGCCCTCCCATCACTACCCATTGGTTCTGCCATGACCCACGTCGTCACCGAAGCGTGCATCCGCTGCAAGTACACCGATTGCGTCGATGTCTGCCCGGTCGATTGCTTCCGCGAGGGCCCGAATTTCCTGGCCATCGACCCCGATGAGTG
>JAKLLB010000109.1 GCA_023150345.1 Aquabacterium sp. | reverse complement strand
GCTGTCGAGGTAGGCACGGCCGGCGGCGCTGGATTCTCCGAACGGGTTGATCAGGCCCGAGGCAATGCCCTCCATGGTCTTGTCGTACAGCAGGTAGCCGTGGACGTCGCGGTCGGACACCGTGTTCACGCTGTGGTTCAGCCCCAGGTCGTATTCCCAGCCGGCCAGCGTGCCGGTCAGCCCGGTGACGAGGCGCGTGCCGGTGCTGGTGATCTGACTGGTGCGCATGCCGGCCTCGAGCAGTCGCGTGCGCACGGTGATCGTGCGGTCGTCTGGAAGCGCATCGCCCAGTCCGGTGGCCGCCAGCGCCGGGATCATGGAAACGTCCAGTTCGCCATTGATGCGGTTGGAGGTGCCCGCATACCAGGACTTGGCGCGGCTGTAGGCCACCTCGGCGTAAAGCTGATGGTCGCGGCCCAGTTGCAGCACGCCGCGTCCGAGCAGGCCGGTCTTCTCGGTACGCGGGTACAGCTCGAGGTCGCGCATGTAGTCGTAGGTGCAGGCGTCCTCGCCGCCGATGCCATCGGGCAGGTACAGGCTGTGCGGCGGGTTGCAGTTCGGCACGCTGAGGTTGATGGTGCGGTTGGCGATGGGCTTGCCGTTGATGGTGTAGCCCACCGACTGCAGGTAGTCGCGCTGGTCGCCGGTGAGGCGGATGTTGCCTGGGCTGGGAGCGCTGGACAGCAGGTGCGGCAGCCGCTCGGGGATCTTCAGGTCGTTGATGAAGGCGCGCTGAGAGGTGCGCAGGGCGTCGGTCTTCTGCAGGTCGAGCACCGCGAAGACGTTGTAGCCGTCCTTGTCGAGCGAGCCGAACCCGGCGCCCGCGCTGGCGGTGCGCTTGCCGGCGCCGCCCTCGTGGGTGCCGGCCATCCGCGCGCTGAGCTCGGCGCCGTGCCAGTCCTTGCGGGTGATGAAGTTGATGACGCCGCCGATGGCGTCGGTGCCGTAGATGGCCGAGGCACCGTCGAGCAGCACTTCCACTCGCTCGACGGCGGCGGCCGGGATGTTGTTCAGGTCAACGCCGGTGTCGTCGCCGGGCGAGGCGAAGTTGGCCATGCGCCGGCCGTTGAGCAGCACCAGCGTGGACGACGTGCCGATGCCGCGCAGGTTGGCCGAGTTCATGCCCATCTGGTCACGAAACCCGCCAGTGCCGATGCTCACGCCGTCGGTCAAGCCGTTGGAGGCCGCGGCGATGCGTGCCACCAGTTCGGCAGCGGTGGTCAGGCCCGCTCGCTCGATCTCCTCGCGGCCGATCACCTGAACCGGCAGTGCCGACTCGGCGTCGATGCGCTTGATCGACGAGCCGGTGACCTCCACGCGTTGCGGCGCAGGGGCTTGGGCCTGCACAGCGGTGGCACAGGCCAGTGCGAGGGCCGTCAGGGCCAGGCGGGGGGCGTGTCGGCGAGCGTGCGTAGGGGTGGGCATCGGGGCGGGTCCTTCGGGACGGGCGCGCGGGTTGAGCGGCCTCGGGTGGAGTGGGCAGGATGAGGGTGCCGGCGATGGTGTGCGCAGCGGTCCTGCCCGCATCCCCGCTCGCCACCGATGCGCATCGAGTCTAGGAAGCCGGGCAACGGCTGCCCATGCGGCTTGCCCGCGGCGGTCGCAAGGCTGTAAGTTGTCGTCGCTTCGATGCAAGCCGGTGTCGCGGCGCCGCCAATCCCGCGGCGTCGTGGCCGCTGTGGCCGCGACGCACTTGCGTCGAAGCGACATCTTCTGTTGCCAAAGCGCAGGCTGCGGGCTGACGCCCTGGCGGCGTGCGGGCGCCGATGCCAAGATGGATCGCATGTATCGTTCATCGCGCACCACCTGGATGCGCCGCGCCGGCACGGCGCTGGCGGCCGGACTGTTGACCGCGGCGGCCCTGGGGGTCTGCGCCGCAAGCATCGACGTCGACGACCGTGGCCAGGGCGTGGCCGTGCCCATCGGCGGTGGGCTGAAGGCCGACCACGAGGTGGTCTGGCAGCGTCTGATCGAGCTGTCCGGCGGGGCGGGCTCGCGCTGGGTGGTGCTGGGAACGGCGTCGGAAGATCCCACCGGCAGCGCCGCGGCTGCGGTGAAGATGCTGCAGCAGCGCGGCGCGCAGGCCGAGCCGCTGCCGGTGTCGCCGCTGCTCAAGGAGCGCCCGATCGCCGATGCCGTGCGCGACCCGGCCCTGATCGAGAAGGTGCGCACCGCGCGCGGCATCTTCTTCACCGGCGGATCCCAGGATCGCATCGTCGACCACCTCTATCCCGGCGGCCAGGTCACGCCGCTGCTGCAGGCCATCTGGGATGTCTACCGCGCCGGCGGCGTGGTGGCGGGTACGTCGGCGGGTGCGGCCATCATGAGCAGCACCATGTTTCGCGACGCTCCGGACATCCTGGCCGTGATGAAGGGCCGGCTGCGTCCCGGTCACGAAGTCGACCGGGGCCTGGGTTTCGTCGGCAGCGCGCTGTTCGTCGACCAGCACTTCTTCAAGCGCGGGCGCATCGGTCGCCTGCTGCCGATGATGGTGGCTTCGGGCTACGCGCTCGGTTTGGGCGTCGAGGAGAACAGCGCCGTGGCCGTGCGCGGCAACGAAGTCGAGGTGGTCGGCGGCAAGGCCATGCTGGTGGATCTGACCGAGGCGCGACACGATGCCGCTGCCGGCGTGTTCAACCTGCGGGGCGCCCGCGTGGCGCTGCTCGATCGCGGCGACAAGCTGTTGCTGCGCGAACGGCTGGTGCGGCCGGCCCGGGTCAAGCTCGAGGGCCAGCGGCTCGACCCCTCGCAGCCGGGGTACAAGCCGTACTACACCAGCGCGCCGTTCTATGTCGACATGCTGGCCGACAACGCGATCGCAACCGCGATGGGCCTGCTGATCGATGCCACCTACGATGAAGTCCGGGGCATCGCCTTCGATCCCCGCGCCGCACCGGACGACCCGCAGCCGCAGCTGGGCTTCGCCTTCAGGCTGGCCAAGGGCCCGCGCAGCATAGGCTGGTACAGCGAGGCCTCGGGCGGCGAGGACTACACCGTCGACCACCTGCTGCTCGATGTCGAGCCGATCCGCATGGCGCGGCCACTGTACGAGCCGTGGTCCGCAACCCAGTAGGCGGCTGCTGCACCAGCGTCGCACATCCCCAGCATCCATCCCCACCCCATCACGGAGCCGCACGCACCATGCAACGCCGATCCCTGTTCCTGATCACCCTCGTGACCGCGCTGGCCAGTGCCGCCGCGCCCGCCCTGGCGCAGAGCCCCGACTGGAAGAAGGTGCGCATCGGCGTCGAAGGTGCGTATCCCCCGTTCTCGGAGGTCGGCCCCGACGGCAAGCTCAAGGGCTTCGATATCGACATCGCGCTGGCCCTGTGCGCCCAGATCAAGGCCGAGTGCACGTTGGTGCAGCAGGAATGGGACGGCATGATCCCGGCGCTGAATTCGAAGAAGTTCGACGCCATCATCGCGTCCATGGCCATCACCGACGAGCGCAAGAAGGTCGTCAACTTCACCGACAAGTACATGAACACGCCGGCGCGCATGGTCGGGCGCGTCGACGCCAAGCTCGACGCCAGCCCCGCCGGGCTCAAGGGCAAGCGCATCGGTGTGCAACGCGCCACCATCCACGACCGCTTCCTCACCGAGGTCTACAAGGACAGCGAGATCGTGCGCTATGCGAAGCAGGAGGAGGTCTACCTCGACCTGGCGGCCGGACGCATCGACGTGGCCATGGGTGACTCGGTGGCCATGGATGGCGGCTTCCTGAAGAAGCCCATGGGCAAGGGTCACGGCTTCTTCGGCCCCGCCTACAACGACCCGAAGTACTTCGGCTACGGCGCAGGCATCGCGGTGCGCAAGTCCGACACCGACCTGCAGGCGCGCTTCAACGCCGCCATTCCGGCCATCCGCGCCAACGGCGTGTACAAGAAGATCCAGGACAAGTACTTCGACTTCGACGTCTACACCGAGACCAAGTGACCCGATGCTGCACGGATACGGCGCGAGCCTTGCCCAAGGCGCACTGCTGACGCTGTCGGTGGCTGCTGCCTCGCTGGGCATCGCGCTGGTATTGGGTCTGCTGGGCGCCATGGCCAAGCTGTCGCGCGTGGCGCCGCTGCGCCGGCTGGCACAGGCCTACACCACGGTGATCCGCGCGGTGCCCGACCTGGTGCTCATGCTGCTCGTGTTCTACGGCGGCCAGATGGGCGTCAATGCCCTGTCGGAGCAGCTGGGTTATGGCTACATCGACATCGACCCCTACGTGGCTGGCGTGGCAACGATAGGATTCGTCTTCGGCGCCTACGTCACCGAGGTGCTGCGCGGGGCCTTCCTCGCCGTGCCCGCCGGCCAGCGCGAAGCCGCGCTGGCCTTCGGCTTCAGCCGCATCCAGGTGCTGTGGCGCATCGTCGGACCGCAGGCCCTGCGCCATGCGCTGCCTGGCCTGAGCAACACCTGGCTGGTGATGATCAAGGCGACGGCCATCGTTTCGGTGATCGGGCTTTCCGACCTGATGAGCCGTGCGGCGCAGGCCGCCGGTGCCACTCGCGAGCCGTTCCTGTTCTACCTGGCCGTCGGCATCGTCTACCTGGGTTTCACCTCACTGTCGGAACTGGGCTTCGCCTGGCTGCAGCGGCGGCTGGCCGCCGGATCCAGGCGGGTGTCGCTGTGAACCTCGAAGCGGTGATCGGTTACCTGCCGAAATACGTGAGCGGCAGCTGGGTCACCCTGCAACTGCTGGTGCTGGCGCTCGCGGTGGGCCTGGCTGCGGCGCTGCCGCTGGCCATGTTGCGCAGCCTGCCCTCGGCCTGGGTCTGGCGTCCGGTGTGGGCCTTCACCTATGTGATACGCGGCACGCCCTTGCTGGTGCAGCTGTTCCTGCTGTACTACGGGCTTGCACAGTTCGATTGGGTGCGTGCAGGGCCGTGGTGGCCCTGGCTGCGCTCGGCGTGGTTCTGCGCCGTCGCGGCCTTCGCCATCAACACCTGCGCCTATACCACCGAGATCCTGCACGGCGCGATGCGGGCCGTTCCCGCGGGCGAGATCGAAGCTGCGCGCGCCTTCGGCATGTCGCGCTGGATGGTGCTGCGGCGCATCGTGCTGCCGTCGGCCTTCCGGCGCAGCCTGCCGGCCTACAGCAACGAAGTCGTGCTCATGCTGCATGGCACCGCGCTGGCCAGCGTCGTCACGCTGCACGATCTCACCGGCGTGGCCCGCGAGTTCAACTCCACCTACTACCTGCCCTTCGAAGCCTTCATCACGGCGGCGGTGTTCTACCTGCTCATCACCGTGGTGCTGGTGGCCCTGTTCCATGCGGCCGAGCGCCGCTGGCTGCATCCGCTGCAGCCGCATGCCCATCCATGAACATCCAGCATCACGCATTGCGCCCGGCCACGCCGGGCACCCGGCAGGAACTCGTCAGTCTGCACTACGGCACGCCCGGCCAGGGCGCCAAGGCGGTGATCCAGGCATCGCTGCACGCCGATGAGGCCCCAGGCATGCTGGTGGCGCACCACCTGCGCCGGCGCCTGACCGAACTCGAGGCCGCGGGCCAGATCGCCGGTGAGGTGGTGCTGGTGCCTGCGGCCAACCCGCTGGGCATGCACCAGTGGCTGCTGCGCGGCCACCAGGGCCGCTTCGACCTGGCCAGCGGGCAGAACTTCAACCGCTGCTATGTCGATCTGGCGGACACCGTCGAGCAGGTGGTGCGCGGCCAACTCGGCCCCGACGCGACCGCCAACGTGGCCTGCGTGCGCGCGGCGCTGCGCCAGGCGGTGGCGGCACTGCCCGAGGCCAGCGCGCTCGACAGCCTGCGCAAGTCGCTGTATGCGTTGGCGATCGACGCCGACATCGTGCTCGACCTTCACTGCGACGGTGAGGCGCTCCTGCACTTCTACACCACGCCGCAGTGCTGGTCGCAGGCCGAGCCGCTGGCGCGCTGCCTGCAGGCCGAAGTCGCGCTGCTGGCCGAATGCTCGGGGGGCGAACCCTTCGACGAGGCCTGCTCGACCGTCTGGACACGGCTGGCCGAGCGCTTCGGGCCGCAGCTGCCACTGCCCCACGCCTGCCTGGCGGTGACGGTGGAGCTGCGCGGCGAGGCCGATGTCGACCATGCCCGCGCCGCTGTCGATGCCGAGGGCATCGTGCGCTTCCTGCAGCACCGTGGCCTGGTGCTCGCGGCCGATGCGCCGCCGCTGCCGCCACTGCGCTGCGAGCCCACACCGCTGGCCGGCTCGATACCCCTGATCGCACCCCGTGGAGGCGTGGTGGTGTTCCTGCGCGAGCCGGGCGCACGGGTGGTCTGCGGCGAGCCGCTGGTCGACTTGATCGACCCGATCGAGGGCGAGGTGCTCACCTTGACCAGCCCGGTCGACGGCCTGTTCTTCGCACGCGAGAATCGACGCTTCGCCATGGCGGGCATGCCCCTGGGCAAGGTGGCTGGGCGCGAGCCACGGCGCAGCGGTTCACTGCTATCGGCCTGACCCCGGATGCCGCGTGCGGCAGCGCCCCCGGCCCCATCATCCAAAGACCCACCGATGAGTCAGGACCTGCACGTCCACGATCTGCACAAGCGTTTCGGCGACCGCGAGGTGCTGCGCGGCGTGTCGCTCACGGCTCGTCCGGGTGACGTCGTGGCCATCGTCGGTTCCAGCGGCTCGGGCAAGAGCACGCTGCTGCGCTGCCTCAACCTGCTGGAGCAGCCGCACCAGGGCGTGCTGCGCCTGGGCGACGAGACGCTCGAACTGGTTCCCGATCGCGACGGCAGCCTGCGCGCGGCGAGCGCGCAGCAGCTGCAGCGCTGGCGGGCACGACTGGCGATGGTGTTCCAGGCCTTCAACCTGTGGGCGCACCGCACGGTGGTGGAGAACATCACCGAGGCGCCCATCCATGTGCTCGGCCAACCGCGCGAGCAGGCCGTGCGGCGTGCGCAGCAGCTGCTCGAGCGGGTGGGCCTGGCGCACCGGCGCGAGGTCTATCCAGCGCAGCTGTCGGGCGGCGAGCAGCAGAGGGTGGCGATCGCCAGAGCCCTGGCCATGGACCCCGATGTGATGCTGTTCGACGAGCCGACATCGGCGCTCGACCCCGAGCTCGTGGGCGAGGTGCTGGCGGTGATGCGAGAGCTCGCCCGCGAGGGCCGCACCATGCTCGTCGTCACCCACGAGATGGGCTTCGCGCGCGAGGTCGCGAACCAGGTGCTGTTCCTGCACCAGGGTCGGGTGGAAGAGCAGGGCGATCCGCGCGAGGTGCTGGTGCGCCCACGCAGCGAGCGGCTGCGCCAGTTCCTGGCCGGTGGCTTGAAGTAGGCGAGCGAGCCGCCGTGACGCGCGTGGGGTTCGTGCTGCTTCCCGGCCCCGGGCTGTTGCCGCTGGCCGGCGCGCTCGACGCGCTGCAACTGGCGAACCAGGTGCTGGATGCGCCGGCCTACGAGCCGCTGCTGCTGTCGCCGCAGGGCGGGCCGGTGGCTGCGGCGACCGCCACCACCATGGCCACGCGTGCGCTGCATGAGGCAGGCGCGCTCGATGCGGTGTTCGTGGTGGCCGATGCCCTGCCCGCCACACAGCAGCAGTGGCAGGCGCCCTGGCTGGGTTGGCTGCAGCAGCATGCCGCCGCCGGCGCCACCCTGGGCGGCATCGGCGCCGGCGCGGGCTGGCTGGCCGAGGCCGGACTGTTGGCCGGCCATCGCGCCACCGTGCACTGGCCGCACATCGGGCCGCTGGTTGAACGCCACCCCGACGTGCTGGTGTCGCAGCGGCTCTACGAGATCGACCGCAACCGGCTGAGCTGCGCCGGCCACCAGGCGGCGCGCGACCTGTTCATCGCCTGGCTGGGCCAGCGCCACGGCGAACGCCTGGCGCTGGAGCTGGCCGCAGCCTTCGGCCTGGAGCGCTTGCGCCGACCCGATGAGCGCCAGCGGGTGCCGGTGGCGGCGCGGCTGGGCACGGGTTCGGCCAAGCTGGCCGAGGCCGTGGCGCTGATGGAGGCCAACCTCTCCGAACCGCTGCCCACCGAGGACATCGCCCGCCTGGTGGGGGTGTCGCGTCGCCAGCTCGAGCGTCTGTTCCGCCAGCACCTGGATGCGCTGCCCTCGCGCTGGTACGTCGCGCTGCGGCTCGAGCGCGCCCGGCGGCTGCTGCGCCAGACGCCGCAATCGGTGCTGCAGATCGGCCTGGGCTGCGGTTTCGCCTCCGGGCCGCATTTCAGCAATGCCTACCGCGCCCACTTCGGGCACACCCCGCGCGACGAGCGCGCCCGCCATGCCGCGCCGTGGAGCGCACGCAGCGAGGCAGCGGCCACTGCGCCGCCCGACCCGGCCACCCTTCACAATGGAGACCGCGCATGACCACCACGCCGGCCACCGACGCCCCTGGCCGTTACCTGCTGCGGCCCGCACGAGCCGATGACCTGGGTGCCCTGGAGCGGCTGGCCTCTGCCAGCGCCATCGGCATCACCTCGCTGCGCACCGAGCTTGCCGGCCAGCTCGAGCGGTCGACCCAGAGTTTCGCCAGCGCCGCCGACGACGCCAGCGGTGAGGAGCACTATCTGTTCGTGCTCGAAGATCTCGGCGCGGGCGGGCGCCTGATCGGCACCGCCGGCATCGCCGCCAGCGCCGGGTTCAACGATCGCTTCTACAGCTACCGCAACGAGTTCATCGTGCAGGCCAGCGCGGCACTGGGGGCGCGCAACCGCATCCACACGCTGCACCTGTGCCACGACCTCACCGGCGTGACGCTGCTCACCGGCTTTCACATCGACGCGGCCTATGCCGACACCCTGGCGCCGCAGTTGCTTTCGCGCGGGCGGCTGATGTTCATCGCCGGCAGCCCGCAGCGCTTCGCGCCGCGCATCGCCGCAGAGAACCCGGGCCTGGCCGACGACGCCGGACAGTGCCCGTTCTGGGACGCGGTGGGCCGGCGCTTCTTCGACATGGACTACCCCCAGGCCGAGCGCCGCAGCGGCGGACGCAGTCCCAAGGCGTGGATCGCCGAGCTGATGCCGCAATCACCGCTGTACGTGCCGTTGCTGCCCGAGCAGGCGCAATGGGCGCTGGGCCAGCTGCATCCGGTGGGCGAGCTGCCGTTCCAGATCCTGATGGACGAGGGCTTCGACGGGGACACCTACCTCAACATCTTCGACGGTGGTCCCACTGCCGAGGGCCGGGTGCAGATGCTCAAGACCGTCGCCCGTCGCCGCACCTGCACCGCTCGTAGCGGACCAGCGGCCTGCGATGGGACTGGCGCAAGCGCGCGCGTCACCGAGCCGTGGCACCTGCTGAGCGCGGGCGATGGCGAGGAGTTCCGCGCCACCGTTCTGTCGATGCGCGACGAGCCGCAACTCGACGCAGCCACTGCAGCGGCGCTGAATTGGCGACCGGGCATGTCGGTGCATGTGGCCCGGCTCGACGCAGTGGGAGGCGAACCCGAAGTCGAGGCGTCGCCGCTGCCGTGCCTGCCTGACGCCCCTGAGGGCGGCGAGGCGCAGCGACCGGTGTGGGGGCGTCCATGAGCGCGACGGGCCGCTCCCAAGCGCGAATCCCGGAGCACGAAGTGCGGAGGGCAGCCCCATGAGCACAGACATGGCCAAGGACGAGGGGGGTGCCCACGTGGAACGCTGGTGCGTACAGGACGTCGCAGCGGCCGATGTGCCCGTGCTGGCCGGACTGCTGCCGGCCGGCGCCGACCTGTCGTTGCCCGAGCGCGAGGCCGAGCGCTGGTGGCTGGTGCGGCGGCCCGGTCGTGCGGCATGCGCGTGCCTGCGCCTGCGTCCTGCCATCGGGCTGGAGCAGCCCAGGCACTGGTACCACGTGGGTTGCGTGGTGCACGCCGCCGCCGAGCTCGGGCTGTTCCAGCGCCGGCACACGCTGCTGCTGTGCAACGACCACACCGGCGCAGCCGAGCTCGCCGACATCGTCAGCGACGCCGCTGCGCTCGATCTCGACCAGCAAGCCGATGCGCTGAGCCTGCTCGTGCATCACGCCTTGCGTCACATCGCCCAGCATCGCGGCACCTACCCGGCGCAGCTGGTGGCGGAGCTGCCGGGCGTGCGCGATGCGCAGGGCCGATCGCCGTTCTGGCTCGGGCTGGGCGCGCACTTCTACGAGGGCGACCCCCAGGAGGCCGCGCGTCGCTTCGGCCCGGCTTGGCGGGGTCATGTCGCCGCACTGCTGCCTCGCCAGCCGGTGTACACGGCCTTCCTGGCCGCCGATGCCCAGTCGGCCATTGCGCAGGTGGCACCGCCGGCACGCGTGCTGATGCAGGTGCTGGCCGACGCCGGGCTGCGCTACAGCCACCATGTCACCGTGGACGACGGTGGTCCGGTCCAGGAGGGCTGGATCGATGGTCTGCCGGCGGTGCTGGGCGGGGGCGGCCCCCGTTCCTAACGATCCGCCAGCGGCACGGTGATCTCGTCGATGCGCGCCATCATCTCGGGCGTGAGACGCTCGGCCACGGCCAGTGCCCCCAGGTTCTCCTGCAGCTGCCCGATGCGGCTGGCGCCGGTGATCACGGTCGATACACGCGGGTTGCGTGTGGCCCAGGCGATCGCCAGTTGCGCGAGAGTGCCGCCGAGCTCTGCGGCGATGGGGTCGAGCCGGGCCACTGCTGCATTCTTGGCCGCGTCGGTCAGGCCGTCGCGCAGGAAGGCCATGTTCTCGAGCGCTCCGCGCGAACCCTCGGGTATGCCAGTGCGGTACTTTCCGGAGAGCAGGCCGCTGGCCAGCGGGCTCCAGGTCGTCAGCCCCAGGCCGATCTCGTCATACAGCCGCGCGTAGTCCTGTTCCACGCGCTTGCGGTGGAAGAGGTGGTACTGCGGCTGTTCCATCGCCGGCTTGTGCAGGTGGTGGCGCTCGGCAATCTCCCAGGCCGCGCGGATGTCGGCCGCGCTCCATTCGCTGGTGCCCCAGTACAGCGCCTTGCCCTGGGTGATGATGTCGCTCATCGCACGCACCGTTTCTTCGATAGGTGTGTGCGGGTCGGGTCGGTGGCAGTAGATCAGGTCGATGTGCTCCAGGCCGAAGCGGCGCAGCGAGCCGTCGATGGCCTGCATCAGGTACTTGCGGTTGAGCGTGTCCTTGCGGTTGACCGCATCGCCCTGGCGGTCCAATCCCCAATAGAACTTGGTCGACACGACGTAGTTCAGCCTCGGCGTGCCCAGCCGCTTGAGCGCCTGGCCCATCACCTCCTCGCTGCGGCCGCCGGCATATGCTTCAGCGTTGTCCAGGAAGTTGATGCCGGCATCGAAGGCGGCCGCGATCATCTCGGCGGCGGCGTTGACATCCACCTGGGTGTGGTAGGTGACCCACGAGCCCAGGGAGAGCTCGCTGACCCGCAAGCCGGCGCGGCCGAGGCGGCGGTAGCGCATGGAAGCGTTCGACATATGCGATGGCGGGTTGCACGCCCGCAGAAATGTGCCACGAAGCAAGGCAGGTTACATGAGGCGGGCGCAGCCCCCCGGCTCGGGGGCATTTGGCGCGGATACAACAGCCGTGGTTACCTGGATCGGCGCCGAAGAATCCGTTGTTTACAGTCCCGTGACAAGCATGCGCTGCGGTATTCGGGCGTCGACACCCACGAGGTGACGCTCGCTGCAGCGCATGCGCTTTCCTGCCCACTCCACGAGGAAGATCCCATGTTGACGAAGCACAAGTTCAGCGCTGTCGGTGCGGCCGTTGCAGCGCTCTCCGGTCTGGCCTTCACGTCCGCGCAAGCACAAGACACACAGCGCATCGAAGTGACAGGTAGCCGGATCCTTTCGCCCAACGCGCTATCGCCTGCGCCGATTCAGGTGCTGACTTCAGCAGACATCGCGGCCTCGGGCGCTGTAAACCTCCAGGATCTCATCCTGAAGTCACCGGTGTTCGGTACCCCCGGGATCAGCCGCACGAACTCGAACTTCATCACCTCGAGCGTTGGCGTAGCCACGGTCGACCTGCGAAACCTGGGCTCGGATCGCACGTTGGTACTGGTCAACGGACGACGCTACGTTGCGGGCATCTCTGGGAGCGCTACGGTCGACCTGAACACAATTCCAACCGACTTCATCGAGCGGGTAGAAGTGCTGACCGGTGGCGCGTCCTCCAGCTATGGCTCGGATGCTGTGGGAGGGGTGGTCAACATCATCCTCAAGCGCAGTATCAAGGGCGTCCAACTGGATGCGTCGATCGGCCAGAGTGAAC
>JAKLLB010000108.1 GCA_023150345.1 Aquabacterium sp. | reverse complement strand
CCTGCCCGCGGGCGTCGACGTCGAGATCAAGCTGCAGTAACTCGGCGTGGCTTGCGGGGCACCCCGCAGGTCCGCTATACTGCAGGGCTTTTCCGCGCGAACCTGGTACCTACGAGCCGGGTTCGACGCACTGGCCAGCCGCACCGGGGTTCAGGTCGAACCCCAGTGGCTGGCCGCAGTCGCTCCCGGCCAATCGATGTCGGGCGTTTGAAACAAAGGCCGCCCGTGTGCCGCGCTGGTGCATGGCTGGCTGGAGAATTGTCATGACGACAGCAGCAGAAGGCTATCGCCTCGGATTGCTGGGCCGCAAGGTGGGCATGATGCGCGTCTTCACGGACGACGGCGACGCCGTTCCCGTGACGGTGCTCGACGTGTCGAACAACCGTGTCACCCAGGTCAAGACCGAGCAGACCGACGGCTACAACGCCCTTCAGGTGGCGTTCGGCGCACGCAAGGCATCGCGCGTGACCAAGCCCGAAGCCGGTCACCTCGCCAAGGCCGGGGTAGAGGCCGGCGAGATCCTCCAGGAGTTCCGTGTGCCCGCCGATGTGGTGGCGCAATATGCGCCGGGCGCCAAGGTTCCCGTGACGCTGTTCGCCGCCGGCCAGAAGGTCGATGTGCAGGGCACCTCGATCGGCAAGGGCTTCACCGGCACGATCAAGCGTCACAACTTCAGCTCGCAGCGCGCGTCGCACGGCAACAGCCGGTCGCACAACGTGCCGGGCTCGATCTCGATGGCCCAGGATCCCGGGCGCGTGTTCCCGGGCAAGCGCATGTCGGGTCATATGGGTGATGAGACCGTCACCACCCAGAACCTCGACGTCGTCCGCGTGGACGAGGCGCGTGAACTGCTGCTGGTCAAGGGTGCCGTCCCGGGTGCCAAGAGCGGTTTCGTCACCGTTCGTCCGGCCGTCAAGGCCAAGAAGGGGGCTTGACCATGCAACTCGAGCTCCTGAACGAACAAGGGCAGTCCACCGCCAAGGTCGACGCCCCCGACACCGTCTTTGCCCGCGAGTACAACGAGGCGCTGGTGCACCAGGTCGTCGTGGCCTACCAGGCCAACGCCCGCCAGGGCACGCGCGCGCAGAAGAACCGCGAGACCGTCAAGCACAGCACCAAGAAGCCGTGGCGCCAGAAGGGCACCGGCCGCGCTCGCGCGGGCATGACATCCTCGCCGATCTGGCGCGGGGGCGGTCGAGCCTTCCCGAACAGCCCGGACGAGAACTTCTCGCACAAGGTCAACAAGAAGATGTACCGCGCCGGAATGGCCGCCATCTTCTCGCAGCTGGCCCGTGATGGCCGCCTGGCCGTGGTCGACTCGATTTCTGTCGAAGCTCCCAAGACCAAGCTGCTGGCTGCCAAGTTCAAGGCCATGGGCCTGGACTCGGTGCTGGTGATCGCCGACAGCGTCGACGAAAACCTGGCGCTGGCTTCGCGCAACCTCGCCAATGTGCTGGTGGTGGAGCCGCGCTACGCCGATCCGCTGTCGCTGGTCTTCTACAAGAAGGTGCTGGTGACCAAGGGCGCGATCGAGCAGCTCAAGGAGATGTTCGCATGACCACGCCGAAGTTCAACGAGGGTCGCCTGGCCCAGGTGCTGATTGCCCCGATCGTGTCCGAGAAGGCCACGAACGTCGCCGAGAAGCACAACCAGGTGCTGTTCAAGGTGTTGCGCGACGCCACCAAGCCCGAGATCAAGGCCGCAGTCGAACTGCTGTTCAAGGTCGAAGTCAAGGACGTTCGGGTCGCCAACCAGAAGGGCAAGGTCAAGCGCTTCGGTGGCCGCATCGGCCGACGCGATCACGCCAAGAAGGCGTACGTGTCGCTCAAGCCGGGCCAGGAGCTCAACTTCTCCGGGGAGGCTGCTTAAATGGCCGTCGTCAAAGTCAAGCCCACTTCGCCCGGCCGACGCGCCGTTGTGAAAGTGGTGCACAAGCACCTGCACAAGGGTGCGCCCGAGGCATCGCTGCTCGAGCCCCAGAAGCAGAACTCCGGCCGTAACAACAACGGCCACATCACGATCCGCCACAAGGGCGGTGGTCACAAGCACCACTACCGCGTGGTCGACTTCGTGCGCAACAAGGACGGAATTCCGGCCAAGGTCGAGCGCATCGAGTACGACCCGAACCGCACGGCCCACATCGCACTGGTGTGCTATGCCGACGGTGAGCGTCGCTACATCATCGCGCCGCGTGGCCTGGAGGTCGGTGCCACGCTGTTGTCCGGCGCCGAGGCGCCGATCAAGGCGGGCAACACGCTGCCGATCCGCAACATCCCGGTAGGCTCGACCATCCACTGCGTCGAGATGCTGCCGGGCAAGGGTGCCCAGATCGCCCGCTCGGCCGGTACGTCGGTCACGCTGATGGCACGCGAGGGTACCTACGCGCAGGTCCGCCTGCGCTCGGGCGAGGTCCGCAAGATCCACATCGACTGCCGCGCCACGATCGGCGAGGTGTCGAACGAGGAACACAACCTGCGCCAGTACGGCAAGGCCGGTGTCAAGCGCTGGATGGGCATTCGCCCGACGGTGCGCGGCGTCGCGATGAACCCGGTGGACCACCCGCACGGTGGCGGCGAAGGCCGCACCGGCGAGGCGCGCGCCCCGGTGTCGCCGTGGAACACGCTGACCAAGGGCTACCGCACCCGCAACAACAAGCGCACGCAGAACATGATCGTGTCGCGTCGCAAGAAGTAAGGGTCCACCATGGCACGCTCACTCAAGAAGGGTCCGTTCGTGGACCACCACCTGATGGCCAAGGTCGACAAGGCCTCTGCCATCAAGGACAAGAAGCCGATCAAGACGTGGTCGCGTCGCTCGACGATCCTGCCCGACTTCATCGGGCTGACGATCGCCGTGCACAACGGCAAGCAACATGTCCCGGTCTATGTCACCGATCAGATGGTCGGTCACAAGCTCGGCGAGTTCGCGATGACCCGCACGTTCAAGGGTCACCCCGCGGACAAGAAGGCGAAGAAGTAAGGAGGCCAGACGATGGAAACCAAGGCAATCGTCCGCGGTGTCCGCCTGTCGGTCGACAAGGGTCGACTGGTGGCCGACCTGATTCGCGGCAAGAAAGTGGACCAGGCGCTCGACATCCTCAACTTCACGCAGAAGAAGGCGGCCGGCATCGTCAAGAAGGCGCTCGAGTCGGCCATCGCCAATGCCGAGCACAACGACGGTGCCGACATCGACGAGTTGACGGTCAAGTCGATCTACGTCGAGCAAGGTGCGACGCTCAAGCGCTTCTCTGCTCGCGCCAAGGGCCGTGGCAATCGCATCAGCAAGCCCACCTGTCACATCTTCGTGACGGTCGGCAACTGAAGAGGCTGAGGACAAGACTATGGGACAGAAGATCCATCCGACCGGCTTTCGCCTGGCCGTCACACGTGCCTGGGCGTCGCGCTGGTATGCCTCGGGCCGCAACTTCGCAGGCATGCTTGCCGAGGACCTGCAGGTCCGCGAGTTCCTGAAGAAGAAGCTGAAGAACGCGGCGGTCTCGCGCATCCTCATCGAGCGTCCGGCCAAGAACGCGCGCATCACCATCTTCTCGGCGCGGCCGGGCGTGGTGATCGGCAAGAAGGGCGAGGACATCGAGAACCTCAAGGCCGAACTGGCCAAGCGCCTGGGCGTGCCGGTGGCGGTGAACATCGAGGAAATCCGCAAGCCGGAAATCGATGCCCAGCTGATCGCCGACTCGATCACCCAGCAGCTCGAGAAGCGCATCATGTTCCGTCGTGCGATGAAGCGCGCGATGCAGAACGCCATGCGCCTGGGCGCGCAGGGCATCAAGATCATGAGCGCCGGGCGACTCAACGGCATCGAAATCGCGCGCACCGAGTGGTACCGCGAGGGACGGGTGCCGTTGCACACGCTGCGCGCTGACATCGACTACGGGTTCTCTGAGGCCAAGACCACCTATGGCGTCATCGGCGTCAAGGTGTGGGTCTATCGGGGTGACAACCTGGGCCGCGGCGACGCGCCGGGTGCCAACAAGACCGAGGCCCAGGAAGAAGAGCGCCGTCCACGCCGTGGCCCCCGCCCCGGTGGTCCTGGCGCACCGGACCGCCGTGGTCGCCCGGGTGGCGACCGCGCGCCGCGCGCCGAGGCGCCTGGCGTCGATGTCAAGCCTGCCGACGGCGCTGCCGGCGACGGAGCCAAGCCGGCGGTCAAGCGCGTCCGCAAGGCGGCCGGTCCCGGCACCGGGCAAGCCTAAGGAGTCATAGAACATGCTGCAACCCGCACGTCGCAAGTTCCGCAAGGAACACAAGGGACGCAACACCGGTGTCGCCACCCGCGGCAACAATGTCTCGTTCGGCGAATTCGGCCTCAAGGCCACCGAACGCGGTCGCATCACCGCGCGCCAGATCGAAGCGGCCCGCCGCGCGATCTCGCGCCACATCAAGCGCGGTGGCCGTATCTTCATCCGCATCTTCCCCGACAAGCCGATCTCCCAGAAGCCTGCCGAGGTGCGCATGGGTAACGGCAAGGGCAATCCCGAGTTCTACGTGGCCGAGATCACCCCGGGCAAGGTCCTCTACGAGATCAACGGCGTGCCCGAGGCACTGGCTCGCGAAGCGTTCACCCTGGCCGCAGCCAAGCTGCCGCTGCGCTGCACCTTCGTGGCTCGCCAGGTCGGCGCCTGAGTTGGAGAATCCCATGAGCAAAGCATCTGAACTGCGCGCCAAGGACATCGCGGGCCTCGAGAAGGAGGTCAACGACCTGCTCAAGGCTCACTTCGGCCTGCGCATGCAAAAGGGCACGCAGCAGTTGGGCAATACCGCCACGCTGGGCAACACCCGGCGCGACATCGCTCGGGCCAAGACCATCCTGGCCGAGAAGAAGAAGGGAACTGCGCAATGAGCGAAGCCCAGACCCCCGCGACGAACACCCGCACCCTCGTGGGTCGCGTCGTCAGCGACAAGCGCAACAAGACGGTGACCGTGCTGGTCGAGCGTCGCACGATGCACGAGCTGTACGGCAAGATCGTTGGCCGCTCGCGCAAGTACCACGCCCACGACGAGAAGGGCGACTACCACCTGGGCGACGTGGTCGAGATCGCCGAAGGTCGGCCGATCAGCAAGACCAAGTCATGGGTGGTGACCCGTCTGGTCCAGAAGGCCGGGCTGGTCTGATCGGCGCAACCCGTGAAGGTGCGGGGTCTCGTGACCCTGCACGCGCAAGGCGGTCGCATTGCCTCGATACTGGCATGCGGCCGTTTTCCATTTTCACGAGGAGCACACCATGATCAAGGTCGGGGATCGCCTGCCGGCGACCACTCTCCAGGAATTCATCGAGGTCGAGGGCAATGGATGCAGCCTGGGCCCCAATGCGTTCGACGTCCAGCGCGCCTGCGCAGGCAAGCGCATTGCGGTGTTCGGACTGCCCGGTGCCTACACCCCCACCTGCTCTGCCAAGCACCTGCCGGGGTTCGTCGAGAAGGCCGCGCAGCTGCGTGCGGCTGGGGTCGACGAGATCTGGTGTGTGTCGGTCAACGACGCGTTCGTCATGGGTGCCTGGGGTCGCGACAACGCAACGGCCGGCAAGGTGCGCATGATGGCCGACGGCAGCGCCGACTTCGCCCGGGCCACCGGCCTGACGCTGGACCTCACCGGCAAGGGCATGGGCCTGCGCTCGAATCGCTATTCGATGTTGGTCGATGACGGTGTCGTGCGTACGCTCAATGTCGAGGGCCCCGGCCAGTTCGCGGTGAGCGACGCCGATACGCTGCTGCGCCAGGCCAGCGATACCCCGCGCGACGCGGGCCGCTGAAGCTGCGCCACACGGGGCTTGACATCGCCGCAGCCCCATCACATAATCTCACGCTTCGCCGTTGACGAAAAGCGCTGACAGTATCGCATTCGCGATCAGCGCGTCAGCGGATCCGCCCCAAGCGTTGTGTTGCCGAGCAATCGGCGTGCAATGACGGGCCCAAGACTGACCGGCATGCCTGTTGTTGCGGGCGTGCGGGGACAAGTTGGGGACACAAATGATCCAAATGCAATCGCGACTCGATGTCGCTGACAACACGGGCGCGAAGTCCGTCATGTGCATCAAGGTGCTCGGGGGTTCCAAGCGCCGTTATGCCGGCATCGGCGACATCATCAAGGTGTCGATCAAGGAAGCTGCACCGCGTGGCCGCGTCAAGAAGGGCGAGGTCTACAGTGCCGTGGTGGTTCGCACCGCAAAGGGTGTGCGACGCCAGGATGGCTCCCTGGTCAAGTTCGACGGCAATGCGGCGGTGCTGCTCAACGCCAAGCTCGAGCCGATCGGCACGCGCATCTTCGGCCCGGTGACGCGCGAGTTGCGCACCGAGCGCTTCATGAAGATCGTGTCGCTGGCGCCAGAGGTGCTCTGAGCGCGCGTGACCAACAAGGACTGGCCATGAACAAGATTCGCAAAGGCGACCAGGTCATCGTGCTGACCGGCCGCGACAAGGGCAAGCGTGGCACCGTCGCGCTGCGTGTAGACGTCGATCACATCGTCGTCGAGGGCGTGAATGTGGTGAAGAAGCACGTCAAGCCCAATCCCATGAAGGGCACGACGGGCGGGGTGGTCGACAAGACCATGCCTATCCATCAATCGAATGTCGCGATCTTCAACGCGGCCACCGGCAAGGCTGATCGCGTGGGCATCAAGACGCTCGCCGATGGCAAGCGCGTGCGCGTCTACAAGTCCAGCGGCGAAGAGATCAAGGCGTAAGAGGTCGACATGGCTCGTCTGCAACAGTTCTACCGCGAGAAGGTCGTGCCGGACCTCATGAAGAAGTTCGGCTACCAGTCAGTCATGCAGGTTCCGCGCCTGACCAAGATCACGCTCAATATGGGTGTGAGCGAGGCGGTGGCCGACAAGAAGGTGATGGATCATGCCGTTGGCGATCTCACCAAGATTGCGGGCCAGAAGCCGGTGGTCACGAAGTCTCGCAAGGCCATCGCCGGGTTCAAGATCCGCGAGAACCTGCCCATCGGTTGCATGGTCACGCTGCGTGGCGTGCGCATGTACGAGTTCCTCGACCGCTTCGTGACCATCGCGCTGCCTCGGGTGCGCGACTTCCGTGGCGTGTCCGGTCGCGCCTTTGATGGCCGCGGCAACTACAACGTCGGCGTCAAGGAACAGATCATTTTCCCCGAGGTCGAGTACGACAAGATCGACGCGCTGCGTGGCCTGAACATCAGCTTCACCACCACCGCCAAGACTGACGACGAGTGCAAGGCGCTGCTGGCTGCCTTCCGCTTCCCGTTCAAGAACTGAGGTGCCCTGTGGCCAAACTGTCCCTCAAGCAGCGCGAACAGAAGCGTGAGCAGCTCGTCGCCAAGTACGCCAAGAAGTACGCCGAGCTCAAGGCTATCGCCAACGACGCATCCAAGTCCGACGAGGAGCGTTACCTGGCTCGCCTGGAGTTGCAGAAGCTCCCGCGCAATGCCAACCCGACGCGCCTGCGCAACCGTTGCGAACTGACTGGCCGCCCGCGCGGCACGTTCCGCACCTTCGGCCTCGGCCGCAGCAAGATCCGCGAACTCGCCTTCAAGGGCGACATTCCCGGCGTGATCAAGGCCAGCTGGTAACAGCGCCGATCAGGTCCGAGCAGGAGATACCCCCATGAGCATGAGTGATCCCATCGCCGACATGCTGACGCGCATCCGCAACGCGCAGATGGTCGACAAGGCGGTCGTTTCGATGCCGTCGTCCAAGTTGAAGGTTGCGATCGCGCAGGTCCTCAAGGACGAAGGCTACATTGACGGCTATGCCGTCAAGTCCACCGGCGGCGCCAGCGAACTCGAAATCGCGCTGAAGTACTACGCCGGGCGTCCCGTGATCGAGCGCATCGAGCGCGTCAGCCGTCCTGGCCTTCGCATCTACAAGGGCCGCGACGAAATCCCGCATGTCATGAACGGCCTCGGCGTGGCGATCGTGACCACACCCAAGGGTGTCATGACCGATCGCAAGGCTCGTCAGACAGGCGTAGGCGGCGAAGTGCTGTGCTACGTGGCCTGACCGGCGAAGGAGAGACGAAAATGTCCCGCGTTGGAAAGATGCCGATCGCCGTCCCTCAGGGCGTGGACGTGCAGATCACGGCCGATCAAATCACGGTCAAGGGAGCCAATGGCACCCTGGCGCGCCCCGTCAACCCTTTGGTGTCTGTGCAGCATGACGGCGCGCAGTTGAAGCTGGCCCCGGTCAACGACAGTGTCGAGGCCAACGCCATGAGCGGCACGATGCGCGCGCTGCTGGCCAACATGGTCAATGGCGTGACCAAGGGTTTCGAGCGCAAGCTCAACTTGGTGGGTGTGGGTTATCGCGCCCAGGCCCAGGGGCAGAAGCTCAACCTGCAGGTCGGCTTCTCGCATCCGGTGGTCAAGGACATGCCGGCCGGTATCAAGGTCGAGTGTCCGACCCAGACCGAGATCCTCATCAAGGGCGCCGATCGGCAGGTGGTCGGCCAGATCGCTGCCGAAGTGCGCGCGATTCGCCCGCCTGAGCCCTATAAGGGCAAGGGCATCCGCTACGCCGACGAGCGCGTGGTGCTGAAGGAAACGAAGAAGAAGTGAGGAGCCGAACATGCTGAACAAGAAAGACCAGCGCCTGCGTCGCTCCCGCCAGACCCGCGGACGCATTGCCCAGCAGAACGCCGTGCGGTTGACGGTGTTCCGATCGAACCTGCACATCTACGCCAGTGTCGTTGCCAGCGACGGTGCCAGCGTCCTGGCATCGGCTTCCACCGCGGAGAAGGAAGTGCGCGAGCAACTGGGCAAAGACAAGGGTGGCAACGCTGCTGCCGCGGCGATCGTCGGCAAGCGCATTGCCGAACGGGCCAAGGCAGCGGGCATCGAGAAGGTGGCGTTCGACCGCTCGGGTTTCGCCTACCACGGTCGCGTCAAGGCGCTGGCTGAGGCGGCCCGCGAGGCCGGCCTGCAGTTCTGAGCGTCAAAGGACAAGCAAGATGGCAAAGTTTCAACCTCGCGCTCAGACCGAAGGCAACGACGACGGTCTGAAGGAAAAGATGATCGCGGTCAACCGCGTCACCAAGGTCGTCAAGGGCGGTCGTACGCTGAGCTTCGCGGCTCTGACTGTCGTGGGTGACGGCGATGGCCGCATCGGCATGGGCAAGGGCAAGGCCAAGGAAGTGCCGGTTTCGGTGCAGAAGGCGATGGAGTCTGCCCGTCGCAACATGTTCAAGGTGGCGCTGAAGAATGGCACCGTGCACCACAACGTGCGCGGCGAGCACGGTGCGGCAAAGGTGCTGCTGGCGCCGGCTCCTGCCGGTACCGGCATCATCGCGGGCGGTCCGATGCGCGCGGTGTTCGAAGTCATGGGCATCACCGACATCGTTGCCAAGAGCCTGGGCTCGACCAACCCCTACAACATGGTGCGCGCGACGCTGGATGCGCTCAAGCGCTCGACCACGGCCGCCGAGGTGGCAGCCAAGCGCGGCAAGACGGTTGAAGAGATCTTCAACTGATCCGGCGGCACGGAGAACTCCCATGTCCGACAAGAAAACTCTCAAGGTCAAGCTCGTGAAGAGCCCGATCGGCTGCAAGCAGTCGCATCGCGACACCGTGCGTGGCCTCGGCCTGCGTCGCCTCAACAGCGAGCGTGTCCTCGAGGATACGCCCGCTGTGCGCGGCATGATCAACAAGATCTCCTATCTCGTGCAGGTGCTCTGAGGCGCCGCTCGCACTGCACCGAAGGACAGTCCATCATGCAACTGAATACGATCAAGCCCGCTGCGGGCGCGAAGCATGCCCGGCGACGCGTGGGTCGCGGCATCGGCTCCGGCCTGGGCAAGACCGCGGGCCGCGGCCACAACGGCCAACACTCCCGTGCCGGCGGCTACCACAAGGTGGGCTTCGAGGGCGGCCAGATGCCGCTGCAACGTCGACTGCCCAAGCGCGGCTTCAAGTCCCACTCGCTCAAGTACAACGGCGAGGTGTCGCTGGCTGACCTGCAGCGCCTGGACAAGGATGAGATCGACCTGCTGACGCTCAAGGCGGCCGGGCTCGTGGGTGAACTCGTTCGCCACGTCAAGGTGGTCAAGTCCGGTGAGCTCACGCGCAAGGTCAGCCTCAAGGGCATTGGCGCCACCGCTGGTGCCAAGACCGCGATCGAGGCCGTGGGCGGCACGGTCGCCTGAGCCTGGATCCGCTGAAGAGGCAACACGTTGGCTACCTCAGCTCAACAGCTGGCCAAGAGCGGCAAGTTCGGCGACCTGCGTCGCCGCTTGGTGTTCTTGCTGCTCGCGCTGGTCGTTTACCGGCTCGGCGCGCACGTGCCGGTGCCGGGCATCGACCCCGGTCAGCTGCAAGCCCTGTTCAAGGGCCAGCAGGGTGGCATCCTGAGCCTGTTCAACATGTTCTCCGGTGGGGCCCTGGCGCGCTTCACGGTGTTCGCGCTGGGGATCATGCCGTACATCTCGGCATCGATCATCATGCAACTGATGACCTACGTGATCCCCTCGCTCGAGGCGATCAAGAAGGAAGGCGAGGCCGGGCGGCGCAAGATCACCCAGTACACGCGCTACGGTACGCTGGGCCTGGCGTTGTTCCAATCGTTGGGTATCGCGCTGGCACTCGAGGGCTCGCAAGGGCTGGTGCTTTCGCCAGGCTTCGGGTTCCGACTGACCACCGTGGTGAGCTTGACCGCCGGTACGATGTTCTTGATGTGGCTCGGCGAGCAAATCACCGAGCGCGGACTGGGCAACGGCATCTCGATCTTGATCTTTGCTGGTATCGCAGCCGGACTTCCAAGCGCGATCGGCGGGCTGTTCGAGCTGGTGCGCACCGGTGCCATGAGCATCGTCGCGTCGATGTTCATCATCGCGCTCGTTGTGCTGGTGACCTTCGCAGTGGTGTTTGTCGAGCGCGGGCAGCGCAAGATCCTGGTCAACTATGCAAAGCGCCAGGTCGGCAACAAGGTCTACGGCGGGCAGTCCTCGCATCTGCCGCTGAAACTGAACATGTCGGGTGTCATCCCGCCGATCTTCGCGTCGTCGATCATCCTCCTGCCGGCCACGGTCGTGGGGTGGTTTGCCACGGGTGACGGCCTGCGATGGCTGAAGGACCTGTCTGCCGCGTTGTCGCCCGGGCAGCCGATCTACGTGATGCTGTATGCCGCGATGATCGTGTTCTTCTGCTTCTTCTACACGGCCCTGGTGTTCAATAGCCGTGAGACGGCAGACAACCTGAAGAAGAGCGGTGCGTTCATTCCGGGCATCCGCCCTGGCGAGCAGACTGCCCGCCACATCGACAAAATACTGTCTCGGCTGACGCTGGCCGGTGCGATCTACATCACGGCAGTCTGTCTGCTGCCAGAGTTCCTGGTGCTGAAGTACAACGTGCCGTTCTACTTCGGCGGTACGTCGCTGCTGATCATCGTGGTCGTGACCATGGACTTCTGGGCTCAGGTGCAGAGCTATGTGATGAGCCAGCAGTACGAGTCACTGTTGAAAAAGGCGAATTTCAAGGCGAGTTGATGATGCGGCCCCAAGCTCACTTTCGTTCGCTGCCCCAACGGGGAGCGAAAGCCACCCGTGTGGCGGCCCGGCGGAGGGCTTGATGGCCAAGGACGATGTCATCCAGATGCAGGGCGAGATACTGGAGAACCTGCCCAACGCGACCTTTCGTGTGAAGTTGGAAAACGGTCACGTGGTGCTCGGGCACATCTCCGGGAAGATGCGGATGCATTACATCCGCATCCTGCCAGGCGACAAGGTGACAGTCGAGTTGACACCCTACGATCTGAGCCGTGCCCGCATCGTGTTCCGCGCCAAATGAACATTCCCTCAATCGTCGGCTTTGCCGACCCAACCCCCCCGGGGGTGAGTCACCCCGGGAACGGCCCGTCGATGACTCGAGTGCTTTAAGGAGAAGACGATGAAAGTCGCAGCATCGGTCAAGAAGATGTGCCGCAACTGCAAGATCATCCGCCGCAACGGTGTGGTGCGGGTGATCTGCACCGACCCGCGCCACAAGCAACGTCAAGGCTGATAGAGGTTCACCATGGCACGTATTGCCGGCATCAACATCCCGCCGCACAAACACGCCGAGATCGGACTGACCTCGATCTACGGCATCGGTCGCACGACTGCGCAGAAAATCTGCCAGACCGTGGGGATACCGTACTCGAAGAAGATCAAGGACCTGACCGATGGCGATCTCGAGAAGATCCGCGACGAGGTCAACAAGCTGACGATCGAGGGCGATCTGCGCCGCGAGCTGTCGATGAACATCAAGCGCTTGA
>JAKLLB010000107.1 GCA_023150345.1 Aquabacterium sp. | reverse complement strand
GGGTCGCCGCCTGCTGCATCGCGTCGGGCGCAGGCAGCCTTGACAGCCATGGCCCCGCATAGCCCTTGACTCGAAAGATCTCTCCCGTACCAAAGTTCACTCCAACCCACGAAAGTAGGCCGTCGTTCGCGTACGCGCCAATCCATCTTTCGTAAAGACCGAACTTCAGCACAGCCACTTCTGTTGGATCCAGCGGGTCCGGATTGGTGGCCGCTTCATTGAGCAGTCGGGCCAGCTCAGTGAGCTGTACCGTGCGAACCTCCAGACGGCTGACAGACGGATCTGGACAAGCGGCATTCAGCGCAGAACTGCAAAGAAGAGCTGCTGCAAGAACAAGAAGACGCATCTGAGCACTCAGCTTTCGATTTGAGGCTTGGGCCGGATCGGCCATGGCCAGTCCCCTCGACGACTTGGTCAGGCGCCAGGTCTGGATGCGAGACGTTGAATGGCGACAAGAACGATGCAACCGACCAGCACCACGATGCAAAGGCGGACGACCACCGCCGCATGATTGAAGCACAGGGCAAAGCCCGGGGCGCAGGTGGCCTGAAGCAGCGCGTTGCGGAGCGACATGTCGCCGATCTGACGAAGGCCGAGCACGAGCAGGAGCGGCATTGTGAGCGCGCCCATCAGGGCCACGAGCAGGCCGCTGCGCCGGCCGAACGCCAGCAATGCCGATGCGGCGAAAAGAACGGCGCTGACAATGCCGACCCAAAAGCTCGCCGTGATGCGGTATTGGTCCACGAGAAACTCGTGTGCCTGCATCGAGAGCACGGCGCCAGCGGTACCGGTCAAGGCGCACATGGCGGCAATAGCCAGGCCTGTGTACCGAAGCATCGGCGTACTCACTGCTTGCATGTGGCACCTCGTCGTCGCTGTCGTGCCTCATATCTTTGCACGGACGCGGCACGAATCAAACCGTCGAGGCATGTGCGCGCGGCGTCTTCGGGCAGCCAGCGTTTGACATAAGCCAACATGCCGGCCCAGCGCTGAGAGCGACAGTTGACGCGAATGGTGGACGCCACCCATCCGCTATCCGCCAGCAGAAGTTGCCCGGCGGCGGGCCTTCGAGTAGAGAACGGGTTTTGCGTGCCGCACCAGCTGGCCCTGGACCTCGAGGTCGCGGGCAACCGAGACGGTGTACCAGGAGACCGAGCCTTCGAAGTTCGGAAGTCGCTCGGCAACCAGGCGAGCCAGCTCGGTGAACTTGATGGGTTCCTCGCTCAGCACAGCCAGGATGGCTTTGGAGACCTCTTCGTACTTCTGCGCCGAGATGGACAGCGGCTTCTTCCAGCCGATGCCCGTGACGTTGACTCGTGTGGAATCGCGTGACTTCGTGGGCATGATGAACCTCCGCTGGGAGCGTGGGCCTGCTCACACTGCGCGAGCCCGCCCCGCAGCCTGAACAAGCCCAGGCAGGCCGCAGCAAGATGGGTCGCGACGCCGAACGTCGGGTGCCCGCATTCAGCGCCGATTTCTCGGATGTTGGCCTGCGAGACGCTCGTTGCCACGCTTGTAGTTGCCCGTGATGCGGGCCATGAGCTGCTGCGCGTCAGACTCGTCACCGGTCTCGATCTCGGAGAGAAAGTCTACGGCATCGCTGGCCCGGAGTGTGGCGGCCACACGTCCGAGGTGCAGGATCTCCACGTCCCCGTTCTTTCGGGTTCGACAGGTGAAGCCAAGGTCCGACCCAGGGTTCTCATGGTGTTGCGTCATGGGCGTGTGGGTTCAGTTCGGGCGGCCAGTCGCAGTTCCAAGACTTCGTCATTGTTCTCGTCCACGGCGCCAGTGGGCACCCAGCCCAGATGCCGGTAGAAACCATAGGACCTGACATGTGGATCCGACGAGCAGCCCAGGTGGAGCGTCTGGTGACCGCGGCTGTGGAGTTCCCGTACGACGCAACCCAGCAGTTCTCGGCCCAGGCCATGTCCTTCCACGGCGGGAAGGAGCGCCAGGACCACGACTTCTCCCGTGCGAGCATTGCCAAAGCAGTAGCCCACGAGCGCCCCATGCTGCTCGGCGGTGAACCCGACAAGAGTGCCTGACACCACGTCCCTCGCCCAGCTCTCCTCGGTGACTCCGATGCTGGCCAATCGCGCCGCCGAGACCGCGTTCTCCCGGGTCCGTCCGCGCAGATCGATGTACGCCGCCGCGCCGTCTGCGCGAGCAGGCTGGATGGTGATGGCCGGTGGCACCTGGCGGACTTCACTGGGTCTGACGAACGGCCAGGCCGTGGCACTGGCCTTCAATGACCGGTTCAGGCGCCATGTCTGGGTGCGAAACGCTGGAAGGCTGCGAGGACGATGCAGCCGGCAAGCACCACGACGCAAAGTCGCACGACCACGGCCGCATGATTGAAGCACAAGGCAAAGCCCGGAGCGCAGGAGGCCTGAATCAGCGCATCGTGGAGCGACATGTCGCCGATCTGACGAAGACCGAGCACGAGCAGGAGCGGCATTGTGATTGCGCCGATCACGGCCACGAGCACGCCACTGCGCCGGCCGAACGCCAGCAATACCGAGGCGACAAAGAGAACAGCGCTGACAGTGCCGACCAAAAGGCTCGCCATGTTGCGGTATTGGTCCACGAGATACTCGTGGGCTTGCATCGAGAGCACGGCGCCAGCGGCACCGGCCAAGGCGCATGTGCCTGCGAGAGCCAGGTCAGTGCACCGGAGCATCGGTGTACTCACTGCTTGCATGTGACTCCTCGGGACGGTGTCGAGGCACCAATCCTGCAGGCACTGCTGACGCTGAGTTGCGCGCCACTTGCGCAATGTGTGCGATGCCGCCCGCACATGACGCCACGGCGCTCACACCACCTGCAGTTCGACTCGACGGGTTTGTCCAACAAACCAATCAGACCTCGGCAAGCGCGGTCTATCTTGAAAGTCACGTGTCACAGACTGCGCGATAGCGTGACGACGAATGGAAACTCCATGACGCAAGGCTTGCCAGCGCAAAGTGCTGGCTTGTACTCCGTGAGCATCAGCACCTTGGCGATCTCCTCTGATGTGGCAGGGTCTGGAGTCTTGTATACCGACACAGAGACTGCACGCCCGTCGGTATTGACCATCACATACATCTCGACCAATCCCTCTCCCCGCATTGCACCCTGTACCTGGCTAATGGGGCGGTAGATGGCGATCAGTCCGCCGGCGGGGAACGGTGGCTCGTCAGCCTCCGGCATGTTGGTGTAGAAGGATCGTAAGTAGGACCGATGCTCCTCACTCAATTGAGCGTAGGTCTGTCGAATGGGGATGTTTCCGCCTGAGACGAGCTTGCGTTGGATGGATGTGCCCGTAGCAGGTTGACTCTCGCGCAACTCCGCGTCATTCGCACTTGCCTGACGGTGTGCCGCCAAGCAGAGTGAAGCGCAAGCAGTGGCGATAGCGATCGAGACTCGAAGGTTCATGTCACTCCCTGATTTCGCGAACGGGTGCCCAATTGTGGTGCCAACTCTTGAGGCACGCGGCGCTTTGCCCGCGCGGCACATGATAGTCGGCGATGCTGCGCGGGCCAAGTGCCATGCCGTTGGCTGTCGCGTTGACCGAGTAAGAAGGGACTTCCCCGAGTAAGTGGTCAGTGAACCCCACCCTTCACTGGGAGGCTGTGCTGTGAAAGCCTACGTTCCCACGTAGTCGGCCCTGCGAAATTCACCGCACAACCGCAGCCAACGCATTGAAGCCCCGGCGATGCTGATGAGCCAAACCGGCCAGGAAGCTGCCCATTTCCCCGCGAGGGCTCGGAGCGAGCCAATGCGCCAGTGCCGAACAGGCCAACAAAAGGGCCGCCAGCCCCAGCCGAGCGATGGCTCGCATCAACCACCGGATGTTGAAGCCCGCCGCGCACAGCACCGTGTGCAGCGCGTCACCCTGGCTGCCTTTGAGCCAGCAACGGTCCATGCGGTGATCGTGCTTCAGGTGGCCGATGGTCGGCTCCACCGCCTGGCGCTGCTTGAGCCAGCGCCTTTGCACCGTGGTCAGCGACTTGAACTTGCCGCGGTGTATCGACTGCACCGGCGCGATGTCCTTGTCCACGCCCCTGAAGCCCAGATCCACCACCGCCGTGGTCGGTTTGACGCCCAGGTCTTGCAGCACGTTGGTGGCCTGATCCAGTTGCTCGGCCAGCGTGTGTCCGTCATACGGATTGCCGGGGAAACTTCTGGCCGCGACGATCAGCCCCTTGGTGTGGCTGATGGCGATGCTGGCCTTGCCGCCGAACTCGAAGGGCTTGAGGGCCTTGCGCTTGCCGATGCACTCCACCTCTGGTGCGTGCAGGGCATAGAGCGTGTTCTTGTCCTTGGGCTGCTGCGCCTGGATGCGCTCGGCGCGCTCGAGCCAGAGGGTCAACACCGCCCGCTTGGTCAGGCGTGCGGGCTTCTCGCGGGCCACCTCCAGCAAGCGGCTGTCGGTGGGGTGGGCGATGGCCTTTTCCTGCACCGTGGTGTCCACGATCACCCGCTCGAAGTCCTTGGGCTTGGCCGCATTCATCGCCACAGCAGCCTCGATGGTGGTCTTGAGCAGTTTTTCAACGCCGGCCTCGCCCAGAACGCGGCGAAAGCGGCTGATCTGGGCTGGGTCACGCGGCAGCTTGGGCTCGTAGAAGGTCATGCCGCTGAAGAACTGCCAGTAGACGTTCTCGCTCCAGCGCTCGACCAGCGACTCGTCGCTCTCGTTGAAGGCGTGCTTGAGGTACAGCAGCGAGACCATGAGCCGCACCGGCAGCCGCGGTCGGCCGGCCGGTGCGGTCCTTGTGGGCCAGCAGCGGCGCCAGCGACCGCTCGATCAGATCCCACGGCATGCGCGTGGCCAGCACCGCCAACGGATGGCGCAGATCGATCATCGTGTCCAGCCGGGACCTGAAAAAGTCGTCTGTGGCCATCCGAGCACCCCCCAAAACTCTCAGAAATCAATCCCAATTGAATCCGTTCCTGAGAGTTCTCGCCATCGGCGATCACCCCACAACGCCAGTGTTCATGCGGGTTGTGGCGGTTTCGCAGGGCCGACGACTTGGCGTCGGCTTGGCCGCGGCGGGTCACAGATTCACGTCCTTGCAACGAGCAACTTGAGCGCCGAGCCGGTATGGTTTGTCGCGATTGGCTCTGCAATATCGTCACAGTGCGTCCTCCCGGTAGTCTCGCTGCAAGAAGAAGTCCCTGTCCCTGAGGATCACGACGATTGCCAGTACTAGCAGGAGTCCGGTCTGGATAACCTTGCTGTCCGGGTGAGTGGCAAATACTTCGTTGAAGCACCCGGCAGTGATGTGAAAGACGATGGCGATAAGTATGCTGCGATTTGACTTGTAGTACAGCCAGTTCATCAGGATCACATACGGAATCAGGCTGACTGCGAAATTGAGGCTGTGCAGTAGCCCCGACTCTGCGACGTTGCTGTGGTAGTAATCCTTGATGAGGGATAGGGGCATGTGCCAGATTACCCAAAACACCCCGAACAACAGGGATGCACCAAGCAGGCTCATGCGCTGGCGCAGACAGTCGGTGCCATAGGAATGCCAAGCCAGTTCCTCGATTAACGGCGCGAGAAAGAGCAGGAACCAACCCGGAAATATCCCGGCAGAGAACGATGACTTTCCTGAGAGGCTGAACTGTTCAGTCCCGTATCCGAAGAGCAGGGAGATCGCCTGGGCCAGAAGGATGCTGCCAAGCATGAGGAAACAGGTAAGAAAGAGATAGACCGGCCTGACGCCCTTGAGACCAATCAGTCGCCTTGCGAGATCGTTCCGCAGGTCGGTGTGCGGCCAGATCATCCAGAAAGCAATTACGGTCGGCCCCAGCAGTCCGACCACCCCTAGTACGCCGACAGCGGTAGCGAGAAGCTGATTCGTTGGCGCAATATGACTCAGGTAGGCAGCAGCAAACCAGAATGCCCATGGGACTGCAGTCGCAAAGACGTAGAAGAGAACTGGGTGGCGGTACTTTTCAAGAGGCATAGGCGCCATGTCCAGAAAATGAGGCGCAACGTTTGAGCTGAGGCGCGAGCGCCATACCGGTGCGGGTCGGCTCCAGCGAATACGAAGGGACTTCCCCGATCCAGTGACGGTGTCGAGGCACCAAGATTGACGTCCGTGTTGTCAATCTGAAATGTGAAAGGGGAAGCCCATGACGGAATTTACACGTGCGCCGATCGTTCGGGTAGGCGTGGATATTGCCAAGCAGGTGACCCAGGTACAAGGGGTGGATGCGCGGCTGATCGCCGCGGGCTTCGCCACCGCCCACCGCAAGCAGGGCACCGGTGGCGAGAACGATGCCAACGATGCTGCCGCGATCCGCGAGGCCGCCTCGCGACCCACGATGCGCCTTGTGCCGGTGAAGACACCGGTGCAGCAAGGGCAGATGAGCCTGCACGGGCTGCGCGAGGGCTACAAAGAGGAGCGCACCGCCAGCATCAACCGCATCCGCCGTCATGCTCAGGATCATCACGTGCCCCACCCCCTTGACGCTGACGAGCAGATCGCGCTGCTTGGCGAAGTGTCGATCCATGTGATCGTCCACGCCGCCGTCGAGCGCGGCGATCTGCTTGTCCAGCCGCTTGATGACGCTGCGGATGCTGCGCGCGGCCACCGCCAGCCTCGCGCCTTGCACCGTGCACACCAGGCCGCGCTCGTAGCGGCCGGCGGCCTCCACCGCCACCAAGTCTCCGTGCGCGGCACCGAGCTTCGCGATCAACTCGTCCCAGCCTTGGGCGTCGTTGGCCACGCGCCAAGCCTCCTTGCCCACCGCCGCTAACCATCGAATTCAATGACAGTCAACTGCGGTCACTTGGAAGATACAAGGCGTCGCCCAGATGCCCGCGCTCGATGGCTGCTGCTTGATTCTCGAAGATGGCCATGGCCGTGAGCAACCGCATGAAGCCGAGCTTTCGGTAGAAGCCTTCCTTGCCAGGCACCGAGTAGAGGATGATCTTCTTGTGCCCGCGCGAGGCTTCAACCAGGCGCGAGACCATTTCGCGGCCCAGCCCGGAGCCTTGATGGCTTGGCATGACTGCGACGTCGCAGATGTACGAGCAGTCCGCTCCGTCCGATAGCGCTCGCCCGGCGGCAACGAGTTGCTGCTGCTCGTAGGCAAAGAACTTGTACCTGCTGTTTGTGAAGACGGTTCGCAGGTGCTCGGCGCTCTTGTTTCCCAGCGGTGCCAAGCGATAGAGCGCTTCGAGTTCGTGCCAATCGACTCTGTCTTGGTTGTTCGTCCACGTGACGGGCATGGATGGTGCGCTTCGTGAGGCCTAACGAATGAAAGGGACTTCCCCGTCCCGAGCGAGTCCCGCGGCATTTGAGCGGAGAGCGCAGAAGTGCCACGATGGGGTTGCGAGTCTCATCAGCTGTTTCGAAAGGGGAGGCCAGTGACTATTCTGACCGACTTCACCTTGGTTCCTGGAGAGCCGGATGCATAGCGAAAGGTGCACGACCGGTTCGGCGAGGGGGCACGCGAAACTGCCGGTCGTGAGATCGGCGCGGCGCGCGTGCGCTACTCAACCGTTCCTGCCAACCGAGGTCGCCGGAGGCTGGCTCTACCTGTACCTGATCCTGGACGTCTACAGCCGCAAGATCGTGGGCTTCGAGGTGCACGAGGACGATGACTGCGACCACGCCGCGCGGCTCGTCCGGCGCACCGCGCTGGCCGAGGGCATTCACGCCAAACCGCGCGACGAACGGTCCGTGCTGCATGGGGACAACGGCGCAACCCTGAAGGCCACCACTGTGCTGGCGATGCTGTGGTGGCTGGGCGTCAAGCTTTCGTACTCGCGGCCGCGCGTGAGCGACGACAACGCCTTCGTCGAAAGCGTGTTCCGCACGGCCAAGTACCGGCCGGAGTTCCCGACTGGAGGCTTCGCGAACTTGCACGCCGCGCGCGAGTGGGCGCGCCAGTTCGTGCATTGGTACAACCACGACCACAGGCACAGCGGCATTCGCTACGTCAGCCCGGCACAGCGCCATGCGGGCGAAGACATCGCGATCCTCTCAGCCAGGCACGAGGTCTATCTCCAGGCTCGCCAACGCACCCCGGCGCGTTGGTCAGGCGACACGCGCAACTGGTCGCACATTGCGACCGTCACCCTCAACCCTGAACGCGACTGCGTCGTCGCAGCGGCCCTGCGCCAAGGAGATATTCAGCCGATGGCTGCATGGCGGAGGCGACACGTACCTTGACGCGCACCGCATTGCCCGGGGCTCCCCGAGCACCCGGTGCGCCGAGCCAGGCCCCACGCAGGACGCGCCACGTGGGCGATATTTGCAGTGCCGCTCGCACATGACGCACCGACGCTCGCACCACCAGCAACTCGACTCGACGGGCTTGTCCAACAAACGGATCAGACCGCGGCAAGCGCGGCTTATCCTTGATCGTTAGGCCTCGGTTCTTGCCGCCGCACGGTGAGCAGGCGCGCGGTGCCCAAGCCAACGCGCTCGGTGCTACAGGCGTGAACGGCTGCCTTCACCAGTGCCGCCGCTGGGCTGCCAAACGCTACTGCCGGGCATGGCGACAAGAACTGCTTCCTCCATACATGCTCCGTTGTGCAGTACGCATGGGCTAACGGGCGGTGTGCCTCGGGCAGTTGAAGCGGCGTGCTGGCCGCCGAAGGAAGAAGCGGCATGCTTTCACCCCTGCGGCCAAAACTCAAGCGGACCTGCCGACTGCTGCTTACGAGTCCGGTTCTTTGGCAGCACGGAGGAAGCGGAACATCCAAATGGCTACTGCCAAGACGGACACTCCAACGGTCATGTACACGACCTTCTGCCACACGCTGGCTTCCTCTGGTAGCAGTCCCAGCAGCGTGAGCGTGATTGCGACGAAGAGGATAGGCGTGCGGTGCTTCATTTCGGGGCCTAACGTTCGAGATACGCGGAAGGCGACGGTGTGACGACTGGCACGCGAGGCTGATGATATGAGAAACGGCCTCGCGGGCCAGGCGGCACGCCTTTGGCTCTCCGCTTGAGCGAGTGGTTGGACGAAGCCGCTGCGCGGAGCAAGACCCACGGCTCGAGCCTGGCTTGACTGTTCTTCACGTACACGTGCGTCGATAGGCGACGCGGTGACTGTGCCCCAACTCGTGAGGATTGAGCCCCGAGCAATGCCCCAGCCCCCAGAGCCACGGGCGCGACCAGCGCGACCAGCCCCGCCGAAGCCGCTGCCACAGCGACCGAGGCGGACCGATGCGAGTTCGACTGACGCTACGCGAGCCTGCTCAAGCACCTGCGCCTGAAGGGCATGCAGCCCAAGACGATCGAGGCGTACGCACACGGCATCCGTCGCCTGGGCGAGCGGTTCGACTGGCGCATCGGCGCGCTCACCGACGAGCAGCTCACCGAGCACTTCAGCCGGCTGCTGCAGACCCACTCCTGGAGCAGTGTCATGGCGCTACGATGCACCGTGCGCGGTTCACGGCCGTGCCCCAGCCTGCAGTGGCGTCGCTCACGCCCACTGCCAGGGCTCACCGAGCACCCGGCGCGCCGCGCCAGGCCCCACGCAGGACGCGCCACTTGCGCGATATCTGCAGTGCCGCTCGCACGTGACGCACCGACGCTCACACCACCAGCAACTCGCCTCGACGGGCTTGTCCAACAAACGGATTAGACCGCGGCAAGCGCGGTCTATCCTTGATCGTTAGGCCTCAGCTCGTACACGCTCTATGGCCCGGTGGGTTCGAAGAAGTTGCAGCGAGAACCAGTTGTGGTCCATCACTTCGTTGACGACGAGCTTTACCCTGCCTGATGCGGGTTTGCTGAACTTGATAAGGCGAAGCGGGAAGCCGTTTGCGGTGCCAATGATTCGGCCATGCGCTATCGCGTCGCGGATGCTGACAATGGCGACGTTCAGCTCGGGCGCCTTCTTCATCGACATGTGGCGATTGAAGCGTTTGCAGAGCGTTTTCAAGTCGGCGTAGTCAGTGACCTCGTTCGATGAGAGTTCAGTTCCTAGCGCCATTCCTTCGAAGTCAAGTTGAGCAGCGGCATGCTGGCTCGGTTCAAGCTTTAGGAGAACGAAGCGAAGCCACGTCTCAAGGGCCTGGAAGTTGTGGGCAAGCTTCCCGAGGTAAGCGCTGTGCTCGGCTGCGTGCATTCTGGTGCCTAACGTTCGATCTGCGCGGCATGACCCGGCTTGCCCGGGCATGTCCGCTCGAAGGGGTTAGCCGCCATTCTGCCTACCCATAGAGAACAGCGCAATGGAACTTCGCTCCTCAGCGCCCACTGCTCGCCAGAACCCAAGACCAGCTTCGTTGGACTTGAATACGAGCAGGTGGACCTTCTCGATACCCTGGGCTTGAAGCGCCCACAGCCCCTGCTTCAACAACCGCCGACCAAGCCCCTGCCGCTGATAACTGCTTGAGACAACCAAGTGATGAACGAGACCTCGGCGACCATCATGTCCACAAAGCACAGTACCGAGAACTTGACCCTCACGCTGCACCACGAAACTCAGTCCCGGATTGCGACTCAGGAACTTCGCCAGAGCGCTCGGCTCGTCGGCGCTGCTAAGACCGACGCCTTCTGACTCCAGCCACAACGCTCGGGCAGGGTCAATATGCCGCGGCTCGAATTCGACGATGGTTGCAGACGCTGCGTGTTCCATGGTGGCTAACGGTCTACACGAGCGGCATGACCCGGTTTGCCGGGGCATGTCCGCTCGATGGAGGGGTTAACCGCCAGGATGCCACTGTTCATGGCATGACCTCGACCAAGTGGGCCCGGTTGGCCGGGGCAGCGAACGGCTCAGGCCAGAACTCAACGATGCGACTGATCTCTCCCCGGGCGAAGGTGAAGAACGAGATTGCTCGCCCCGTTTGCACCCCATCCGTGACTGAAACATCCGAGACAGCTTCGAGTTCACCAGCAACGATGCGGTTGACGATGAACTCCCACCGACCGTGCGCGGGGTATTCGTGATTCATGCGTGCGAATCGCTCTGCACCTCGAATGCGCTCCTTCGACTGCGGCCACTCCAAGACAAACTCCGGGGCCAACACTGCCGCGACAGAATGAAAGTCGTTGGTAGCCATGAGGCGCCAGAACTCGCGCACAACCTCAGCTTCTTCGTTGAACGGCACGGCGCTCCCCGACTGGTGGCTAACGTTCGAAAGGCGCTGCATGCGTAGATGGGCGAAGCCCGCCGGAGCATGTCCGCTCGATGGAGGGGTTGGCCGCATTCAGCTGCGCGGCGAACCGGGCGAAGGCTGTGTTTGCTGGCTTGGCCATGAACCAGCTTGAGAGCTCGGCAGCTACTTCCTCTGGTTTCTTCTCCGTTGTCTCGACTTGGAAGTCGTAGTGCATCGGCTTGTGAATCCACTCGACTTGCGTTGCAGCCAGGCCGATCTCTCTGCTTTCTCGCATGGCCTCGCGTCTCGTCAGTTCGCTCGGATCGCAGTGAACCCCGACCAAGTAGGCAGGTAGATCAGCGAGCTTTTCAACCAGAAGGCGCCGGGCATGACGATTGTTCAGCACGGTGTCCAGGACGACCTCTTGGCCATGCGTGGCGTACTCGCGAACGGCGACGTACATGGCGCTACACAACGCACACACCATCGAGTCGACCAAGCTCTCATCCAACCTCTCCCAATCGTCCCAATAGCCCGGTGGCTCCATGTCACGGAACGCATCGAGTTGGACATGGTGGAGCGGCGAACCCCAGCATGCTTGCATTGCCTTGGCCAAGGCAGTCTTGCCTGAACTCGAAGCGCCATTCAGCACGATGACTCGTGCCGGAGCTGCTGGGGACGCTTGTTGGCGTGTGGGCATGCGGCCTAGACAAGATGGCTTCGTGAATCCAGGGGGCCCGTCTCACGCGCGAACGTAGGTTGCGGGCCAGGGGCCGGCAGAGCTACACCAATGGACCCAGCGGACGGGCTGCCGGGGCATTGCCGAAAGGCGAGGAGACGGGCCATGGACAAATCTAGCACCTTGTTTGTCGGTTTGGACGTACACAAGGACGGCATCGACATCGCCACGGCGGACGCGCCGCGTGACGGGGAAGTCCGCCACGTGGGCAGCATCAAGGGCGACCTGGGATCGTTGGACAAGGCGCTGCGGCGCCTGCTCAGCCGTGGCCACCAGCTGCACATCGTGTACGAGGCAGGGCCTTGCGGGTTTGTGGCCTGGCGACACTTGAATGCGCAGGGTCTGCACTGCGAGGTGGTGGCGCCGTCGTCGATCGCGCGCCCGGCAGGTGATCGGGTCAAGACGGACCGGCGCGATGCGATGCTGCTGGCGCGGCTGGCGCGTTCGGGTGACCTGAGCACGGTTCGAGTACCCGACGTGACCTGCCCCCTGTAGCCGTACCAGCGATAAGTCAGGAGTCCGGGTTGAAGGTTACTGGATCTCGTTGCTTGCTGG
>JAKLLB010000106.1 GCA_023150345.1 Aquabacterium sp. | reverse complement strand
AAGAGCTATTCGCGCCCCCGCACCGAGCTGCTCGAATACATGCTTGACAGCGACAGTGCGACCATCGTTGTGAAGTCGGCCCAGCCCTTGTGGCTGTATGCGTACTTCGACGCCACCGACATCTGCGAATTCATCCTGGAGTGCTGCAAGGCTTGCGTCGAGGAAGACCTGGCCACAGAGGTGGTCTACCTGCGCGCGCACGATGCGGTCGTCAAGGAGCTGGAGACGTGGCTGGACCTGCGACAGTCGGCACTCAATGCCCTCATCGACATCATCGTCCAGGGCAACGGGACACTGTCGAAGACCAAGCGGAAGCACAAGCTTGTTGAGGGCCTGACCGATGCCCAAATCGAGCGCATTGAAGCGACTGTGAGCGAACACTTTGCCTCGTATATCGACAGCCGAGCCTGAATGCGCCTCGATGGGTGAGGTCCGGTTGTCCAGGCGAACCTGGCTGCTCGCTCACCGGAGCGCTGCGGTGTGCACCTGGGCGGTGGGAAGGCATCTCGCTCAGTAGATGCTTCCTTCCTAGGAAAGGCCAAAAATAGGCCTTCTGTGGGACCGCCTAGAGGTTCTCCAGGACGTCTCAAGCGGCTGTAGAGGTCAGAGCGGGTCAACTGGCAACCGAGACGGTCGAGTAGATTGTTCCCCCCCGCGGAGCCGCCGAAAGTAGACCTTCATCCGAAACCCTAAAGGTCCCCCGCCGGGCTCCAGGCCCATGTAGACGCCTCCAGCCCGCTCGGCCGGGTGGGGTGTTCACCGCGCAGCGGAATGAGAGACGGCTCTTGCTTCGACCTGAATGGTAGATTTTTCGTAATAGTCCGACGACGGCCGTTGTTGACGGGCCTACTCGGTTTGAGTAAGGCGCCGGTTGACCTCGTCGATGTCGAACTCGCTCGCGTCGAAGGGCCGACCGATCCAGGTCTTGATGTGCTCGTGTTCGGGGTTGTTGGGGTAGTCGTACTTTTCGTGCAGATTGGTGCGCTTTGCTCCGAAAACCCGTTGCACGACAAGCACTTACGTTTCCGAAACTTTCAGGCGCTCCGTATTCTTCGTGCAGATTGGTGCGCTTCGTTCCGGCCAGCCCTGAGGGGACCGCACGCCGCGGTTTCTCGCGATCTGCCCGATCAGACCTCTTCGCTACGGTCGCGAAACTCCAGCTTGAACTGCCAGCCCTCGAAGGTCGCCACCATGCGGCCGAGTTCGTCCCAGGAGATCTCTCGACCATCGATGACGACCATCGGTACACGATGGTCCTCGTCGGGATCGCTGTCGACGGTGCCACGCAGGATCAGGCGATCGTTCACCTGCGGGCCGTGGTCGGTGTCCTCGAGGTGGGTGAGAGCCAAGGCCCGGCGCATCTTGCCAATGAGCTTGCCCAGCAACTCCAGAGGGTCGTCGTCTGGCTCGCCGATCACCTGAAACTCATACCCGGCCGGGCTGCCATCGCGCAACTCGAACGCGTCGATCGCCATGCCGGGCCCGAACAGCCGGGCGCGAAACTGGAACTCGTGCTTGACGCCACGAGCGTCGACCATGCAGACAGGTTCGAAGTCCACGTGCTCGAACCCCTGCAGACCGAGGCGGCTGGCTGCGGCCTCGTTGAAACACCGGCCGCAGAGCTGCCGGTAGCCGCCCTCCATCGACCCGTAGTTCACGACGTCGTGGGCGGGCGTGGGCTGACGGCAGGCGTCGCAGGTGATGGACTGCATGGGCGGTGAGATGCGTGTAGGCAGACCGACTGTAGGCTACGAACGCGGTGCCGCGAACCGATCGGCAACCTGCCTGGCCCGTCGGGCATCGTCGGTGTGCAGGTACATCGAGGTCGTGGCGAGCGAGGCGTGTCGCAGGTTGTCGCGCACGGTGGTCAGCTCGGCACCGCCTTCGAGAAGATGCGTGGCATGCGTGTGCCTCGTCCAGTGCGGTGTCGCCTGCCGCAACTTGTCGGCGAGGGCCGGATTGCCTTCCTCCACGACTTCGGCCGCGGTGGCAAAGAATCGCTTCATGACTCGCCACATCCGCCACGATGAGATCCCACTTCCATCCTCTCCGAGGCTGCCAATCAGCGGGGTCGATGGACGCCATTTCGAAGGCGTCACGGGCAGCCCCCGTTGAACGAGGTAGCGATCGAGGGCGGCGCGGGCCAGCGGTGGCAGCACGACCTTGCCGGCCTTGTGGCCCTTGCCGACGACACGGATCCACGCGTCGCCGTGCGCGTCGGAGTCGATCGCGCCCAGTTGCGCGCCCACGAGTTCGCTGATGCGAAGGCCTGTGGCGTAGGCGAAGTCCAACATGAAGCGCAGCCGCTGCGCGGCCGGCTCGCTCCAACCGTAGGACCACTCCAGGCCGTCGGCAACGACCCTGACAAGATTCCACTCGTGCTCGGAGAAGGCGTGGGCCGTGTCGAGCTGCGCCGGCCGGCCGCCACGCACCTTGACGCCGGCGAATGGGTTGGCCAGCACGTAGCGTTGCTCGATGAGCCAGCGGTACATGGCGTTGAGCACCGAGAGCGCGTAGGCGGTGGAACGCGCCGAGAGGTCACCCGCGAAGGGACGCCATCCCGGTGACGACCTGGGCTGCGGTGCACCGACCCAGCGCGCGCGGGGGCTCGGATGACGCATGAAGGCGCGGTAGGCTATAGCGTCCTCGGTGGTCAGCGACGACAAAGCCCGCCCTCGCTCCATGATCGCCCACAAGATCAGCCGTTCGGCCTCCTTGCGGTACGCCCGCTGGGTCGCCAGCGACTCGTGCAGGGACAGCCAGGCGTTCACGGCCTGGTAGTCGTTGGTGGCATCCAGCGCACAGCTGGCGCGGGGCGCTCGAAAGGTACCCGTTGACCCATCGGCGTCCTTGGGGACTGCCAGGCGCTCCCACGGGACGAGCTCCCGCACCTGGTTCACCGTCACCAACGCGCGAGCGCGTTCGGTCAGCGCGGGATGTTGGGCAAAGAAGGCCTCGATGTGGCGAGCGCCTACGGGACCGAGCCCCGCGATGCCGGACCACCAGCGTCGGCGTCTCGGCACCCGCAGCGTCAGGTCGGCCAGCGTGCGGATGCTCGCCACATGTAGGACACCCACGAGCCGCGAAGGAAGCCAGCGCTCGATTGCGTCGCCGATGACGGGCTGAGGCAGCGGCATCCCTCGCAGCGTCTCGATGGCGGCAGCGGCTGCCTTGGCCGGTTTCCGATTCGATGGACTGGCCGCCGCGAGCGTGGTGGCCAAGTCCGTCTGCGCGCGGCTCGTCGCGAAGGCCGCCAGCTGGCGTTTCACCCGCCCGATCACCGAGCGCGCCGATGCGCCGGCAGCCCGGCGATCAGGCAGATAGCGGTCCACGGCGGCGCGGCTGGGAACCCCTTGAAGCCAGGCGCGGAATGCGGCCAGCGCAGCCTCGTCCGGCCAGGATGGGTCTGTGGGCGAGCCCGATGGCGCTGATAGCGCGATTTCCATGCGTGCCAGTTTAGATCGGCGGCAAATCTGCCAAGCTAATATTGTTTATCTTGGTAGAACCGCCAAAGCCACGGCCTATCCCTTACCTCGGCCGCCGTGCGTCGTCTGCAGGCTACTGTCTTTGTCCCGGCAGCTTGGTTGATCCCGATGCTGTCAGCCAGCGTGAGCTGCGCAGACCCCGCCTGGGGCCCGGGTCCGCATCGAGATGAACTGCGCCAGACCGGTCGTTCGCCGGCACCCGCCATCGGCCAAGACCAGCCAGTCAGCCAGCGCCCTCAAAGCCGTCGCTCGCCGGAAGCGACGAAGCGACGCGCGAGAGCGCGACTCCACTCAACCCTTGCGTCCCTTCACGGCATTGGCGGTCGCCGTCAAGACGAGCGGTCCATCACCTGCGACTCCCAGCTGTCGGCGGACGCGTCCACTCAACCGCTGCAGGTCGGCCGGGGGGAGCGATGCGAACAGGCCACGCAAGTTCGGGCTGCCGTAGGCAGCGCTCCAGTAGGCCTCGAAGCTGTCAAAGGTGCGGCTCACCTGGAACTGGCGCGTCTGCACGTCCAGGAGACCGGCGTCTCGCCACAAGGCTTGCGATGCCTGCAGCGCCGCTGCCCACGCGCTCGGCGGCTGACGCGAGCCGTGGCCCTCGGCGCGAACCGCGTTGACGATCGGCTGCAGCGGCAGACCACCCCCGGCCAGATCCCAGTGGTATGCCGCGATCGTCCCACCGGCCCGGACGACACGCACCATCTCACGCGCGCCCTGCAGCGGGTCAGGCAGGAAGAAGAGCACCAGCGCCATGACAGCCACGTCCACGCATTCGTCCGGCAGCGGCAGCGCCTGAGCGTCCCCCTCGACGAAGCGGACGCCGGCGGCGGCCGGCCGCCGGCGGGCGAAACGCAACTGCGCGGGTGACGGGTCGACCCCGATCACCGATGCCGGTCGTTGATGCAGGACCAGCGACTCGGTGAACGAGCCATCGCCGCAACCATCGTCAAGCCACGCCAATCCTTGCGGCAACGCGAGCCAGTTCATGAACGGCTGCGCCACGAGCGCGCTCCATCGCCCCATCATCAGCTCGTACGCGGCCCCGTCATCGAACACGAAGGCCGGCGGGGCCGGCATGTCAGTGGTGGTTGCCAACGACACAGTCACCTCCCGTTCGAGGGGGACACGTCCAGGCAAGCATTGCCAGCGCCCGCACGCTCACGCGACACTCCCGCCCCAATGGACAAACTCAAGGCCATTCAGTACTTCCTCGCAGCCGCGCAGAACGGCAGCTTGTCGGCTGCGGCACGCCATGAAGGCGTCACGTTGCAGGCGGTCGCAAAGCTGGTCAGCGCGCTCGAGTCCGAACTCGGAGCCAAGTTGTTCCAGCGCGGCAGTCGAGGACTTCAACTCACCGCCGATGGTGCGCAGTACGCCGAAGCCTGCGCCCCGCTGCTGGCGCAACTGCAGGCGGCCGACGAGGGGCTGCGACAGGCGAGGCAGCGCCCCCAAGGCCCCCTGGTTGTTGGCGGCACGCCGTTCCTGATCCAGCACTGCATCGTCCCCGCATTGCCCTCCTTTCATGCCAGCTATCCCGATCTGACGCTCGACCTGCGGGCCGTGCTTCACCTGGATGAGGCGGGTGCCAAGGATTGCGACCTCCTGATGTTGCACGGCTGGTTCGAGGCCGGCAGCTGGGTGCGTCGCGAACTGCCCGTGATGGCGCAGGTCACCGTGGCCACGCCGGAGTACTGGAAGCGTTGCGGTATCCCTCGCCGCCCGCGCGACCTCACCGAGCACAACTGCCTGAGCTACCGCAACCCGTACGGCAAGCTGCTCGATCTCTGGCGCTACCGACAGTCGGGGCCGCAAGGCGAGGTCGTCGAGGAAGTGGTGGTCAAAGGTTGGCTGAACTCCAACCACCGCGACAACCTGCTGGCGTTGGCGCTGGACCACGGCGGCGTGATGCGCATCGCCTACGCCACCGCGCAAGCCGACCTGGCGAGCGGCCGCCTGGCGCCCGCGCTGCTCGACTGGGAGATGATGGACCCCCCGCCCCTGGCGATGTACTTCCGGCCCGAGCTGCGCCGAACGCTGCGCCTGCGGGTCTTCGCCGACTTTGCGACCGCACGTTGTGCCGAACTGGCCCGGCTGACGGACGCCAAAGCACAAGCGAGCGTCGATGATCGGCCGGCATGGCACCATGGCAACAGCCGGCGCGCATCCAGCTGGTTGACCCATCGCTGAATCCGGCCTCAATCGATGCTGGCGCCCGTCTCGCGCACGAACTGCACGTACTGCGCCTCGGCCTGCAGCATGAGCTCCCGGGTCTCGGCCGGCGAGCGCACGCCACCGGGGATGAGGAGGCGCTCCATCTCCTGCTTGAACTCGGCTGTCTGCGCCGCTTGTCGCGCCGCCGCGGCCAGCCGCTCGACCAGCTCCGTGGGCAGCTTCGGAGGCCCCAACACGAAGTGCGCCGTGATCAGCGGCGCCGCGGAGACACCGGACTCGGCCAGCGTGGGCACCGCCGGCAACGCCGGGATGCGTTCTGCCATGCTGCAGCCGAGCATCGTCAGGCGGCCGGCCCGCACGTGCGGGACACTGGGGCCCACTGGCAGCACGGCGGCCTGGATGCGTCCTTCGAGCAGATCCGGCATCAGCTGGGGGACGCCTTTGTAGGGAACCCGCTCGAAGGTCAAGCCCAGAGCGCCGGTGACGTGGCCGGCCACCATGTCTTCGGCGACGTTGTTGGCGCCGCGCAGCAGCGGCTTGGGGCTCGCCTTCGCGTACGAAGCGAACTCGGCCAGCGTCTTCGCCGGCAGGCTGGCCGGCACGACCAGGCACTGTGCATTGCCGCCGATGGCCGCGATCGGGGAGAACTCCGCGATCGACTTGTACGGCGACGCCTTGCTCATGTGCGGCAACCCGGCGTTGGCCGCCGTGGCGAACAACAGGGTGTACCCGTCGGAGGCGGCATGCAGCACGGCACCGGCGCCGATCCCGGCATTGGCACCCGGCCGATTGTCGATCACCAACTCCTGTCCGAGACTGGCCGCCATGCCTTTGGCCAGCGCGCGTGCGACGGCATCGCTCGGGCCTCCGGCAGGAAAGGGAACGATCAATCGGATGGACTTGCTCGGATAGGCGGCTTGTGCAAGCGCGGCCGCCGTGAAGAGCGCCAGCGCGCCGACCACGAAGCCTTTGCGAATTCGGTTCATCGGGGACCCCTTGCTGCGGATGGATGCAGTGTGGTCGGGCAAGGCCTGCTCCGGAAGACGCGCGTTCACGCAGTCAGACTGAACCGATGGTTCAGTCGACATGGGCGACCCGCCGTCGCGGCGCGCTGTCTTCGCCGGCGCAGCCTTGGCAGCGCCGCATCAACCGCTGGTTCAGCCCCGCTTCAACGCAGGGTGCATTCCCGGCCCGCCCCGCAGTTCCGATGATGCGCCCCATCGACATCGCGACGAGGCGCACATGAACACGACGAGGACCTCCTGTCTCCGAGGCTCTGCTTCCTCCACGGGGACCTACCTGGCAGCGTTGACGTGGCTGTTCACGCTCTTCAACTCGGTGCGAGTGCTGGCCTACCTGCCGACGCTGCTGGCCATCTACGCCAACGGCGACGGCAGCCAACATTCGCTGCTGACCTGGGTCACCTGGGTCGGGGCCAACGGAACGATGGCGGCATGGCTCTACGAGCACAACGGGCGCCGCCTGAATCGGGCCATCGCGGTGAACGCCTGCAACTCGCTGATGTGCCTGGCGACGTCGATCCTCATCATCGTCTATCGCCTCTGATGAACGCCAAGCCCCCCCTGGGCGGCCGGAGCGCCGGCGGCGATCGCGGGGCGACCGTGGCGAATGGCCGCGCTTGCAGTAGCCGGATCGAGCCAGTGGGCTGCTCCGAGGACGTGCTGGCGCTCGCTGCACTGCTTGAGCAAGCCTATCGGCTGGCGTTGGCGGTGCAGGAAGGGTTGCAGTCCGAAGCTTGCGTCCCTTTGAAGGCCGCCAATGAGCTCGTCGACGAGCTTGACGACGCACGGGTCTTGCTCCTGGACATCAGTCGTTCACGGAAAGCGGCAGATCTTCTGCTGGCCGGCCGCCCCGAGAAAAGCAGATAGACAGCGCGCCTGGCCCTGGCCTTGGGTGTCGCTGGCGGTGTTCGAACGCTCGCTTGCGGTGATGCCCTGGGCTGTCTCTTGATAGCCAACCACCGGTGGCAATGAACGACCGGTTGGTAGACGCGAATCGCGAGAATCCGGTCCCGTCGCGCAGCTTTGGCGCGGGCGTCGGGCCGGTATGGGTCGATTCCTGCAGACCGTCCCGGCGATCGCGCTGCCGTAGACCGGTCGCTGACCGTCGGCCGGGCACCGGCACGGAACGGGCAGCGGAGTCAGCTCGAGCCGAACTCATCCCCCAGGATCGCAAGGACGTCCTGACGCTCACCGAGCAGTCGGACCACGTCCAACTGGTCTCCACGCTCAAAGTAGCACCACAACAGCGGAAACTTCCCCACCCGCCAGGTCCTGAGCCCCGGGATGCCCAGCAACTTCCCGAGCCTTGGCGAGCCGATGCCCGGTTCGATTTCGACCTGGTCGAGCGCCTCGTTGGTAGCCTTGGCCACCTTCACTGCAAGGCGGGAGCCGCCTTCCCTTCGGTAGTACCGAACCTCGCCTTGCTGGTCGCGCAGCGCCTGCGGACGCAGAACCGCCGGCTTCAATCGATCTCGCCGCGAGCGATCGCCAGCAGTTCCTTCTCGTCGGCCTTGGTGCGAAGCCGGCCGGGCCCGGATGCCAGCCCTTCTTCGATGAGATCGCGCAGCCGCTTCTTGGCCTGTTCCTCCTGGTCGCGCCGGACCAGGTCGCGGATGTACTCGCTGGTGTTGCCGTAGTTGCCGGCAGCGACGCGGTGGTCGATGTACTCGCGCATCGACTCGGGCAACGCAAAGCTCATGGTTTGGCGGCTCATGCGGGCATCTTGGTCGGTTTGACAACGGTTGTCAACTCCGCCGGCCCGCACTCTTCCAGTGCAACAAGTGCTGCCGCGCGCCTCGTCACGACACCATCCGAGTTGCCTGGCCCGGCGCACGCTGGATCAGCGCCGTAGCGAACTTCTCGACGCCGAACCTCATCGTGCCGCGGAAGTTGATGTGCGAGAAGCGCGCCGGCCCCATGCGGCGTAGCCAGTCGTCTTCGACTGCGATCTTGTCGCGCCTGAGCCGCTCGACCACCTCGTGCATCCGTGCAGTGTTCCAGGCCAGCACGATGTTCGTGAGCAGGGCATGAGAGCCGGAGATCGCCTTCATCTCGTCGCGACGCCGGCCGCGTTCTGGGGCGACCTTGCCGGAGTACACGGCACGCTGGAGCTGATGCACCGACTCGCCACGGTTCAGCAGGGTGTGGATTTCGCGCCGGAATTCCTCGATGGCGATGTAGTCGCACAGAAAGACCGTGCGCAGCAGCCGGCCCAGATGCTCGGCCGCCCGGTGCAGCGGATCGCCATGGGCAGCCGACCCGAAACGCTGCAAGGCCAGCGTCGCGGAAACACGGCCCGATCGGATCGATGCCGCCAGGCGCAGCAGTTCGTCCCAGCCGCGTTCGATGGCGGCCATGGAGACCCGCCTGACAGTGACGGCCTCCAGTCCCTCGGGCACATTGAAGCCTCGTGGCAGGTAGAGCTTTCTCTCGGCCAGATCTCGCAGCCGTGGACACAGGTCGAAGCCCAGCAGCTTGGCGACAGCCATCGCGGGGTTCGTGTAGCCATGGGTGTCGACCGCGAGCAAGGAGATCCGGATGCGATCCGCCGCGCTGTTGTGCTCCTCGATGCCCTCGATCGCGACGCCAGCCTGCCGCTCGTTCAGCACGATCGGTTGGTCGTAGACGATGCCCCAGCGGTCGCGCACATGGGTGTACAGGCCGGCGGCATAGGTGCGCCGGCGCGGGTCGACGCGGGCATTCCACAAGTGGCGGGACGCGTCCAGCGACATCATGTCGGCCGATGCTTTGTCGCCGTCGCCCCAGAGGGCCGCGATCGGGACCCTGCTCTGGAACTCGGCCACGCGTTCATTGGCACGACGCAGGCGTCCGCCGCCCTCCAACGCACGCATGGCCACCGTGACCTGCGCCGGCTCGAGCCCAGGGATCATCGAGGCGACGCCCTTGGCATCCGCATCCGTGCCGTGCGCCAGCAAGGCACCGTACAGCGCGACGAGCTCATCGGCGGAATGCGCGCGGTGGCCCAGCAGCGACTCGCTGTACCCGGTGGCGGCATCCACTTCCAGCAGCAGATCCGGGAACTGCACGCTGCCGATGAGCTTGTAGATGGTCTCGCGGGTGCGAACCGGCTCGGCTTGATCCGCCAGTGCCGTGATCGCCGGCAGGTGCAGCATGCCGTCGGTCCCGATCTCGATCTTGCCGCGTCGCTGCGCCTCGGCCACGGCGGAGATGCCGGCCACGAGGTTGGCCAGCAAGGGCTCCAGGAACTCGGTCGCCGATGTAGGCATCCCGAGCAGTTCGACTTGTTCGTCGCGCTGCACAGCCCATTGCGCCGGCGGGATGAGCATCTGGTCCCGCTCCCGAAAGCTCAAGGAGTGGTCCAGCCAAACGCTGCCACGACGCAGGCTTTTGCGCAGGGACATCATCGTGCAGGCCTCGTAGGCCCGGTACCCCGAGCGTGGGTCGAGGTCTCGCACCAGGCCATGCCAGGCGGCGCCCACGTCTGGCAGCGGGACGTCTTCCTTGATCTCGGTCGCTCCCTGGCGCTGCAGCTCTGCCCACGCTTTCCACTGCTCGAATCCGGGATCGCCACTCCGGCCACCGAAGTCCAGATCCTTCAGCGCCGCCAGGCAGCCGTGCACTCGCTGGCTGTCTTCGGCCAGGGCCTTGCGCACCTGCGAGACGAAGCTGCCGCCCGCGGTCTCGGCCAGTTCAGCGAGGAGTTCCCTAGCCTCGATGACACGGGCTTGCCAAGTCTTGGCCTCGTCGTGGAGGACGGCTCGCGCCTTGGCAGCCTGATGGACGAGGTTGGTCGTGCCCCGCACACGGTTCGACTGGGCCTTGTCCGCTGCCTCGCGGAACAGTTGCTGGCTGCGCCGGCTGGACTGCAGCAGCGCCACGTCGGTAAGCTCGAGCAGGGTTACCCGCAGGAAGCACACCAGTTCGATCAGCTGGCGTGATGGCTTGATGTCCCGCGTCTTCGCGGGGCGCCGGGCCTGTACTTGCCGGGCATAGGCCTGCTGCTTGGCCAGCGACACGGCACTCAGGTTCCAGTCGTGGGCACCGAGCACCTTGAGGAAGCGGACCTTCTCGACGGTCTCGGCAAGGGTGCTGGGGCCGTGACGCTTCGACGGCGTCTTCAGCCACTCCAGGTGCGTGTCGTCGCCACCCGGTCGGGCACTGTATGCCGAGTCGATCACCTTGGTGGCGGCGGCAGGCGGCACGGCGGCGTTCACCTCGCTGAGGATCTGCACCTCTACCGCAGCGAAGGCTCCTCTGGCCCAGTCCTGGAGGCGGCGCGCGCCGGGGATCAGGATGCGGCGCGTGAACAACCACTGGCAGGCCGATCGGACCAGGTCATCGGAGTGGGAGGCATCAGCAGCCTGTGCCAACAGCGTGGCCGTCAGGGCGGCTTCGTCGTCGGGCTCCAGTTCGCGCAAGCCGAGGTAGGTCTTGGCCCAGAGCTGGTGCTTGGAAAGTGTCTGGCGGCGCGTGTAGATCGAGCGCAGGCTGGCGATGGACGGTGGGGATACCGCCAGCGCCTCGGCTGTCTTGCGTAAGAGGTTTCGAGGCAGCACGTTGAAGCCGTCCAGCGGTCGGCCGGCCACCCGCATGAAGAGCAGCATCAACGCGGCAGGCAGCCGGTGGTCGCTGCGGAACTGCGCCCGGATGGCGACCACGTCATCCGAGAGCAGCGTGAAGAACTGCTCCAGGTCGAACTCGCTCAGGCGAGGCGGCAAGGCCTCCTGGCCAACGAAGCGGAGGGCGAACGCAGGCATGGCATCGGGCAACGACAGGTGGGAGGCCAATGTACCCCCGCGGCCGCTGTTGCCTCAGTGCGCCGGGCCCGCGGAAGGGGAAGCGTCGGCCGCAAACCCGCATGAATGCTGGGTTTCAAGCGAAAGCGCACCAATCTGCACAAAAAGTACGACTACCCCCTTACGCAATCTCAATGCCGGGCCCAACAGTTGGCCGTTGTAGCCTAACCAATCATGAGTCGGCTCACTCGCCCCCGAGCATGAAAGCCCGGAGACGGTGCACCATGTGAAGTGGCACGCAGGCGCGAAGAGGTCGCAATACGAATGAAGGCCCGACCCCGGCGCCTAACCGGACCTCCACCGAGCTGGCTCGTACCCCCGACTGTTGCGCTGCCGGGCCCATTGCCGTGGACCGGGTGGCAGCACGTACGGTAAAGAGGCCCGAACCGGTTTCGGTTCGAGGAGTCTTGCAGCTCACCGGTGCATTGCACCGGCCACGGGTGACGCTCCTGCGTGCCACTTGGCACTCTACCTACAGGAGCATCGTGATGGAAGGACTGTCTGCCTTGCACCGGCGCGTGGCCGGTATCGATGTGCACCGCATGCTGCATGTGGTCACCGTTCTCATCGAGCAGCCCGACGGCTCGGTGGCCAAGCACAGTCGGGAGTTCGGCGGCTTCAAGCGAGACTGCCGTGCCCTGGCCGCCTGGTTGGCCGAGTTGCAGGTCCAGCTCGTGGTGATGGAGAGCACCGGCATCTACTGGAAGAGCGTGTACGCGCACCTGGAGAACGCCGGCGTCCCCGCGTGGGTGGTCAACGCGCATTTCATCAAGCATGTCCCCGGGCGCAAGACCGACATGCTCGACTCGGAGTGGCTGGCCGTGCTGGCCCGCTTCGGCCTGGTGCGCGGCAGCTTCATTCCCCCGAAGGACCTGCGCGAGCTGCGCCTGGTC
>JAKLLB010000105.1:12153-12391 GCA_023150345.1 Aquabacterium sp. | reverse complement strand
GCTGTCGGCCTGCGGCCACACGAAGCGACCCCGCTCCAGGCGCTTGGTCAACAGGCACATGCCGTCGCCGTCGTTCCACAGCAGCTTGATCAGGTCGCCGCGACGGCCGCGGAAGGCGAACACGTGGCCGGCATAGGGATCCGACGCCAGCACGGTCTGCACCTTAGCCGCCAGCGAGTCGATGCCGCAGCGCATGTCGGTGACACCGGCAGCCAGCCACACGCGGGTGCCGGCGTGC
>JAKLLB010000105.1:0-12143 GCA_023150345.1 Aquabacterium sp. | reverse complement strand
GAGATCGCCGACACCGAAGCACCAGGCACCAAGCTCTGTCGCACCAGCTCGTCCTTGAACGCCCGATCGTGCTGTCGTCGACTCCGCTTCCCAGGGTCACGCTCACTCTTCATGGTGTGCACCATCTCCGGTTAGCGCACACCTCCAAGCGGGTCCGCGCGTCGGGTCAGATGCTTGCCCAACTACTTCGCGTCACGCAAGGATGGCCATCGTCGGACTATTACGACTGACGTATTCCTTGAACCGTTGAACCAGAAGCTCTTGCTGCCATCTGCTTCTGCCCCTCAGAGGAGGCCAACCACGCAGCCAAAAACTTTGGTCGGACGTACTTCTTGTTGGGGCGCAAGCCGAACACTCGCTGACCCAGTAGGTACTTGCGCTCGCCATTGACATAGAAGACCTCACCCATGGGCGCTTCTGAAGTTAGAACAATGTCCCCTTCCTGAAGCTCGACCTTCATCCACTTCTTGTACAGCTCAGGCGACGCGAATCTCATTGAGCCAACGTCCACCAAGCCTTCGGTCTTGACGTGCTTCGCGGAGAGCACGGGAACACCGCTAGTTGAGAAGTCATCGAAGCCCATCTTGTTAGGGGTCTTGCCTCGATGATCAATGACCAGCTCCAGGAGATCCGCTAGGCACATTCTTACAGCGTTAGACGACATACCCCAACCCCGCCAAGTTCTTCTTGATCTCGACTTCCAGCGAGGCACTCTCCGCAAACTGCTCCGCCAACTGCGCCGTCAGCCGTGCCATCTTGTCGGCAAACACTTCGCCGTCATCGGCCTGGTCTTCAGCGCCCACATACCGCCCAGGAGTCAGCACATGGTCGTGCTTACGCACGTCCTCCAGGCTGGCTGAACAGCAGAAGCCCTTCACGTCTTCATAGCCCATGCCCTGCTGCCAGGCGTGAAAGGTATCGGCCACCTTCTGGATGTCGGCCTGGGTGAAGTCGCGCAATACGCGGTCCTTCATGTAGCCCATCTGGCGCGCGTCGATGAACAGGATTTGCCGGCGCCGGTCGCGTTTTTTCTTGTTGAGGTTGAAGCCGTTGGCCTTGTCGCGTGTCAGGAACCAGATGCAGGCCGGGATCTGCGTGTTGGTGAACAGCTGGCCGGGCAAGGCCACCATGCATTCCACGAAGTCGTCTTCCACCAGCCGCTTGCGGATCTCGCCTTCGCCATTGGTGTTGCTGCTCATCGAGCCATTGGCCAGCAGCAGGGCCAGGCTGCCGGTGGGCGCCAGGTGGTACAGCATGTGCTGCAGCCAGGCGAAGTTGGCATTGCCCTGCGGCGGTGTACATCCGGGCAGCCAGCGCGGGTCATTGGCCAGCTTTTCGCTCCACCACTCCTTCATGTTGAAGGGCGGGTTGGCCATCACGTAGTCGGCGCGCAGGTCGGGGTGCAGGTCGTTCTGCAGCGTGTCGCCCGGGCCGCCGCCAAAGTTGAAGTCGATGCCGCGGATGGCCATGTTCATGGCCGCCAGCTTCCAGGTGGTGGGGTTGCTCTCTTGCCCGTACACGCTGATCTGGCCGCTGGACTTGTTGCCGCCGCCCTTCGTGCTCTTGCCAGCGTGCTGCGCGATGAAGTCTTCGCTCTGCACGAAGAAGCCACCGGAGCCCATGGCCGGGTCATACACCCGGCCCTTGAAGGGCTGCAGCATGTTCACGATCAGGCTGACGATGCTCTTGGGCGTGTAGTACTGGCCGCCCTTCTTGCCCTCCGCCAGCGCGAACTCGCCCAGGAAGTACTCGTAGATGTGGCCCAGGATGTCCTTGGCCTGCAGGTTCAGCGGCTGGCCCTTGTATTCGGTGGCGTGGAAGTTGGTGTCTGAGAACAAGGCGATCAGGTCGGCCAGCTTGGCGGATTCCAGCTCGGTGCTGGCGAAGTTCTTGTTCAGCACGTTCTTGAGCTTGGCGTTCTCGCGCTCGATCGCCTCCATGGCGTTGTCGATCAGCCAGCCTACGCTTCGCATCTCCTCGGGCTCGTCCTTGCCTGGCTTGTTCCACGGAAGCGCGGCCTTGGGCGGCAGTTGGGCGCAGTTCACCAGGGTCTGCCAGCGGGCCTCCACCGGCACCCAGAACACGTTCTTCTCGGTGTAGTAGTCGCGCACCTCGCGCTCGGCAGCAATGTGGCCTTCGTAGTCGTCGGGGTAGTCCGCCGGGTCCATGTAGTAGTCGTGGGCCGGGTCGCGGAACTGGGCGTCCAGTTCCTTCTGACGCTCCTCGAAGGCGTCAGACACGTACTTCAGGAACAGCAGGCCCAGCGCGATGTGCTTGTAGACGGCGGCGTCCAGGTTGGAGCGCAGCTTGTCGGCCGAGGCCCAGAGCTTCTTCTCAAGGTCGTTGAAGAACTGCTGTTCTGTTTGATTCATGACGCTTCACTACTTAGGTTGTCGGCGCACGAGCCGCGCCAATGTCTTGACGCGACGCGCAGCCTCAATCCGTCGATGTCAGGTGTCACCGGCCCATGAGCGAAGGACCGCTTCCGGACAATAGTCATGCAGCGCCACCTGGTGCTACTGGCACGTCGGAAGGGGACACAGCCAGGGCAACGCTCCAGTGCCCGCCGGGCTCTTGACGCAGGTCGAGCAGATCGTATGTCTTGAGCATGCTGACCAGGCCCGAGTGACCGTAGGTCTGCGGCGAGAACGAAGGGTCGGTTCGACGGAGGTAGGAGCCCAGGGCGCTGACGCTGACACGTCCGTTTGGCGACTCCGCCGCAACCAGCTTCACCGCGCTCACGACCGACTTGGGTCGCAGCTTGGGCTTGGGCGGGGCTGGCGGCTTGGCGGGCTGCGGTGAGGCGTCTGCCGGCTGCGCTGCCTCTGGCGGCACCCACTGAAAGAACTGGTCGCTGGCGTTAAGCAGAGCCTCGGGTGTCTTGGCCTCGCCGATGACGGGAACCGTGGCGCCGCGCTCGCGCAGTTTGCGGCACAGGCCCGCGAAGTCGGAATCGCTGGTGACCAGGCAGAAGGTGGTGGCTCGCTGGTCGAACAACGCCTCGTTGGCATCGATCGCAAGAGCGATGTCAGAGGTGTTCTTGCCTGCGGCGTAGGCGTATTGCAGGCAGGGGGTGAAGGCCTGTTGCGCCAGCACGGTCTGCCACTTGTTGGCCAGGGCGGTGTGGCTGCCTAAGCCACGCCGCAGCACCACGCGGCCAAACTGGGCCGCCACGCGCAGCGCGTAGTCAAGGATGTCTGGGTCTGCGTTTTCGCAGTCGACCAGCACGGCGACCTTGGTGTCGAACTCCGCTGAACTCAGTTGCATAGGGTCTCCCTGGCCCGCTTCTCGCCGTGCGGCCCAGGTCGACCATTAACGGTCTAGCGACCGAGCTGCAGGCGTTTGTACCATCCATGTTAGCCAAGGGGGAACCAGAAATGCGGTGCAGCCGCAATATGCTGCCGATCGGCGGCTCGCCCGGCGCTGCTCAGCTTGGTGGCGGAAGCGAGGCTACCGCTCCGCCAGTCAGAGTTCTGCAGTAAGCAGCTGCTCCAGGCGACGGACGCCGGCCGGGATGATTCGGTCGCGCCGATCATTGCGCGGGCCTTGTGCGTCAGCAAACCTCAGGGTTTGCCGAACCGCCTCCGGGCTGGCGCCGACGGCCGCCGCTATGTCTGCTAGTGACATTCCTGAATGCCCCGCGCCCGCGCCGGTGCGCCGGAGGCGATTCAGCTCCGCGAGGTCGAGGTAGGCGTACTTGTTGAACCGTTTGTCGACTTCACGCTACGCGCCCATGTGCATCAGGCCCCGCGCAAGGCGGTTCGGCGGAACTTCGGCGCCGTTGACCATCGGGTGGTCCAGGTCCAGGCTCTCGCCCAGGGTTCGTTCCGAGCACCAGGGCACTGGGGACTCCGGGCCGAACAGCGACTTGAAGAAGGTCTGGCAAAGCACGTCAGCGATGACCCGCTTGACGCTGACGAACGGGTGTGCCGCCAGTGCCTCGCCGAAGATGTGGCGGGAGACCAACTGCCGTATGGGCGCTTGCTGTGGCGCATGAAGGCGGTCACCTGCTGCCCTACCCACGGTTGCAGGCTGGTCCTCCCTACCTGCGGGCGCGGAATCTCGACAACTCGTGCTCAGCCTTCGAGGGTCAAGCTATCTGGTGTCTGCAACCAATGCGGATCGATCGGTCATCGGTGCATGTCGATGCAAGCAGAGCTGGCCAGTGAAGACGAGGTGTGGCGCGTCGAGCAAAGCCGTCAGCTGATCGCAGCCCTGCCAGCCATCGCGGCCTCAGAACTCAGACCGGTTCCACAGTCCATGAAGTCCTACTGCGACGAGCCAGGTTCCCTGACCAGCCTTGCGCTGCGCTCGGGGGCCGCCATCTCCGTGCTCTCGCGTTGGATGAACGAACCCACGGCTAGGTTGTCCTTCGATCAGCTGCTGGACATCTGTGGTGTGGAGCGGCTGGACTTGGCGGCTCTTCTGCTGGGGCGACTGGAGAAGTCGCATCCTGGAAAAGCCGCGGTCGAACGTGTGAGGACCAAGCGGCGGCTCGTGCGCGTCGACCACGATCGCGTGCGCGCCGCGTTGACCGAAGCGATCCAGTCCGGGGAGTCGGTAACAAGGATCGCGGAAAGGTTGCGTGTCGACGTTGCGACGCTGGCGCAACTCAAAGAGCTGTACGACAAGGTCCGGCGCGAAACCCGCGAACGTAGAGCGGCGGCGATCAGCGCCCGCCAAGACGCAGTCATTGCCTCGGCCTAAGCCGTGGCGGTGAAGCTCGTGCAGGGCAAGATGCCCCTCACACACCGCAACGCCTTGCGTGCGGGGTCGCGCAGCTACCCGAGTGACACTGCGGCGGCGGTTCTCGCCATGATTCGGATCGGTCTCTGCGACAGGACCGTGCGGTACCCGGCCATTGCTGCGCGCATGGGCGAACCGTTCATGGCAAAGATCGAACTGGCCGTGCAAAGGGTGGGCGCCGTAGCTGTTGTGCCGCAGGCACGGCTGCCGCTCGATTATCGATAGGCACACCCCACTCCCCAGGCGGGGCGAAAAAGCAAAACGGCTGTTGGGTCACCCCAGCAGCCGTTGCTGTTTCTAGCTTCAGGATCAAGATCAGGTGTCTGCTGGCCGAGCTTGCAGTAAGGCATCACCTGGTAAAAAAGCCGGCATATGCCCGACTTGACACAGCACTCCAGGCAGCACCCGCGATGTATGGCGCGACCGGCAGGAATCGAACCTGCGACGTAGCCTTCGGAGGGCTGCATGATATCCACTTCACCACGGTCGCGCGGCAGGGCAGTCGGCCATTCTAGTCGATGGCTCTGGAGCGGCGAGGGGCGTCGATATAATCGCGCGCCTTTGATCCTGCGCAAACGCGGTGGTGTTCGAAGCCCGTTCGGGCCGGCACCGGGCGCTGTGCAGGCACGGCCGCCAGCGGCCCCCCGAACTTCGAGGAATCCATGAGCGACGCCCAGCAGCACCCGCACGACGCACCGGACGCCACCGACTCGCACGAGGGGCCGATCAAGACGCCCGGCCAGTTGATCGCCGTGGTGGTGGCGGCCTTCGTGGTGCCAGTGGTGGTGATCATCCTCATGGCCAACTTCGTGGCGTTCGGCCCCAAGCCTGGGGCCGGCAGCGACGGCATGTCGCCCGAGGCGGTGGCTCGCCGCATTCAGCCGGTGGGTGCGGTCGAGGTCAAGCTCGCGGGCGAGGCCACGGCACTCAAGAGCGGCGAACAGGTGTTCAAGGCTCAATGTGCCGCATGCCATGCCACCGGCGCTGCCGGAGCGCCCAAGCCGGGCGACACCGCTGCCTGGGCACCGCGGGTGAAGACGGGCTACCAGGCCTTGCTCACGGCGGCGCTCAAGGGCAAGGGCGCCATGTCGGCGCAGGGCGGGGGCACGTTCAGCGATGTCGAGATCGGCCGCGCCGTGGTCTACATGGCCAACCAGAGCGGCGCCAAGTTCGACGAACCCCAGGCCCCGGCAGCGGCGGCCAGCGCCGCGAACTGAGCGAACGCGCCCCGGCCGCGCCTGGCCGATCTCACACGGGTTGCGGCTGCAAGCGATAGCCAAAGCGCGCGGGCGCCTGGTCGAACGCGATGTCCGCCGGCGTCCACAGCCCGCGCTCGACGGCCTGCGAGGCATCGAGCATGTCCTGGCTGTGCACCACGCCGAAGCCCCGTTCGGTGTCGAGGAACAGGCGGCCGTGCTCGTCGAGCCAGGCGCTGCGCACCTGCGCCGCCAGTCCGGTGTGGCTGTGCACGGTGGCCGTGCCGGCTTCGTCGTGCCAACGCACGCGCCACGTCCAGGGCGCGGCCTCGAGCTGCACGTACACGCGCTGCGGGCCGTTCTGGAAGTACCACGCGCCATCGGTGTCGCAGCCGTAGTTGCGGCCGATGAACTCCAGCAGCCGCGCGTGCACGATGCGGCTGCCCTTGATCCGCGGAAACGGCCCCGCGCGCTGCGTGGCGTCGTCGCGCATGTACCAGTCGCCGCGCGCGTCGAGCGCCAGCCAGCCGTGGCAGTGCGGCACGTTGGGCCATTTCTTCAGCGCTGCGAGCACCATGTCGTCCATGGCGTGATGCTGCCTCATCCGGGCGGCGGCGCTCAAGCGGCTCGAGCCAACCAGTCGAGCACGGCCTCGGGCATGGTGTGCACATGTGCCGGGAAGCGCCCGCCCGGAAAGCCCACATGGCCGCCGTGCGGCGGCTGCCACAGGGTGACGCTGCAACCCGCCTGGTGCGGCGCGGGAAGGCTGGCGCCGGGCACGAACGGGTCGTTGCGGGCGTTGAGCACCAGCGTCGGTATGCGGATGCGGTCGAGGTGCGGCTGCGCCGAGGCGCGCTGCCAGTAATCGTGTGTGTCGCGAAACCCGTGCAGCGGCGCGGTGAACACATCGTCGAACTCGTAGAGCGTGTGCGCGCGCAGCAGCCGGTCGCGGTCGAACAACCCCGGGTGCTGGGCCAGCTTGGCCAGCGCCTTGGGCTTCATCGTGCGCAGGAACATGCGGGCATAGATCTGCCGGTTCAGGCCGCGGTCGATGGCAGCGCCGCCGGCGGCCAGGTCGATCGGTGAGCTCACCGCCGCCACGGCACACGCCACTCTGGCGGCCTGCGTGCCCGCCTCTTCGGCCCAGCGCAACAAGGCGTTGCCGCCCAGCGAGATGCCGATGGCGCGCAGCGGCGCAGGTGTGCGCTCGCGCAGGCGCGCGAGGATCCAGCCCACCTCTTCGTAGTCGCCCGAGTGATAGGCGCGCGGCGCCAGGTTCAGCTCGCCCGAGCAGCCGCGGAAGTGCGGCACCGCGTAGGCCCAGCCGCGGTCGTGCGCCGAGTGTGCGCAGGCCTGCGCATAGTGGCTGCTCGATGAACCCTCCAGGCCATGGAAGAGCACCAGCAGCGGCGCCTCGGGGCCGGGGCCGGGCAGGTGGTCGACATCGATGAAGTCGCCGTCGGGGGTGGTCCAGCGCTCGCGCTGCCACGCGAGCGGCGGGCCCCTGTGGCGGCGCGACAGCAGCGCCGGCCAGATGGTCTGGGCGTGGCCGCCGGGCAGCCACCACGGTGCGCGGTAGCCGCGCATCAGTGCAGGACCGAGGGGGCCTCGCTGATGTCGGGCGGCGCGTCGGTGGAGCCCGGGCTGGCATGGTGGGCCACCAGTCGCCAGCCCTGCGAGGTCTTGCGGTAGACGTTGGTGGCCACCACGTAGCCGGCGCGCACGCCCTCGGCCGAGCGGATCTCCACGCGCTCGAGCATGCTGTGCATGGCCGCATCGAGCGTGTGCACCCGGCGCACCTGCTCGGGCACCACCTGGAAACGACCGCTGGAGAACAGCGCCTCGAAGGCAGCCCGCACCGCGGCCACGCCCACCAGGCGCGGTCCACCCGGCAGCACGCACACCACGTCGTCGTCGTCGGCCCACACCGCCATCAAGCGTTCGAGGTCGGAGTCGCGCACGGCCTCGTAGAACTGCGTCTCCACGTCGTCGGGCGATGCCATCAGGTGGGCGGTCTGGGCCTTGCTGCGCATGGGGTGGGCTCCCGGGGCTGGCCTGTGGGTCGGCCGCTAGCGGAACACGACGGTCTTGTGACCGTTCATCAGCACGCGGTGTTCCACGTGCCAGCGCACGGCGCGGGCGAGCACCACGCATTCGACGTCGCGCCCCACGGCGGTCATGGCTTCGGCCGACAGCGAGTGATCCACCCGCTCGACATCCTGCTCGATGATCGGGCCCTCGTCGAGATCGGCGGTGACGTAGTGCGCGGTGGCCCCGATGAGCTTCACGCCGCGGGCATGCGCCTGGGCGTAGGGCTTGGCGCCCTTGAAGCTGGGCAGGAAGCTGTGGTGGATGTTGATGGCACGCCCGCGCAGGGCCTCGCAGAATTCGCCGCTGAGGATCTGCATGTAGCGCGCCAGCACCACCAGGTCGACCCCCTCGCGCGCCACCAGCGCCTCCACCTCGCGTTCCTGGGCGCGCTTGGCAGCGGCGTCGCTGCCCGGCGGCAGCGGCAGGTGGTGGAAGGCGATGCCGTAGCTGTCGGCCAAGGCGGCGTAGGTGGGATGGTTGGAGACGATGGCCCGGATGTCGACGTCGAGCTGTCCGGTGCGGGTGCGAAACAGCAGGTCGTTCAGGCAGTGGCCGTGCTGGCTCACCATCAGCAGCAGCCGCGGGCGCTGCGCCACCGCATGGAAGTGTGCGTCCATCTGGAACTGGCCGCGCACATGGGCGAAGAGCTTCTCCAGCGTGGGCACGTCGGCCAGGTGCGCCGGGGCGGCGAAGTGCACCCGCATGAAGAACAGCCCCGTGGCGTCTTCGCCCTCCACGTCGCCGAACTGCTGCGAGTCGATGATGTTGCAGCCGGCCTGGAACAGCAGGCCCGACACGGAGTAGACGATGCCGGTCTGGTCGCGGCAGGACAGGGTGAGGATGAATTCTTCGGGGCGGGCCATGGGGGCCGATTCTAGGAGGCCACCTGCGGTCGACGCGGCCCTGGTACCCTCGTCGGCCGCACTCGCTGCTCGACGCGTCCATGACCGACTTCGCCTTCACCAGCCAGAACACCTTCCTGAAGTGCCCGCCGGCAACCGCCGGGCATCGTTACGCCGTGGCCGGCCTGCCGTGGGATGGCGCCGTGACCAACCGCCCCGGCGCGCGCTTCGGCCCGCGCGCCATCCGCGAGGCCAGCCACATGCTGTGCGACGGCACGCACCCGCTGTTCGATGTCGACCTCGAGGGCGTGCTGGGCGACGCCGGCGACCTGGCGCTGCCCAACACCGGGTTGCAGGCGGCCCGCCAGGCCCTGGAACAGCAGGCGTTGCAGCTGCTGCCGCGCCACCACATGGCCTGGCTGGGTGGCGACCACTCGCTGACGCTGTCGTTGCTGCGGGCCTATCGGCAGTGGCTGGGGCAGCCGCTGGCCGTGATCCACTTCGATGCCCACTGCGACACCTGGAGCGACCACTTCGGCGAGCCCAGCGGCCATGGCACCTGGGTCTGGGAGGCGTTCCAGGAGGGCTTGGTGCGGCCCGAGTGCTTCGTGCAGCTGGGCATCCGCTCAGCCGGGGTGCGACAGGCGCGCGAGTACGTGCGCGACCAGGGCGGCGTGATCCACACCGCGCGCGACCTGCGTGGGCTGGAGTCGCCGGCGCAGCTGGCGCCGCTGGTGCAGGCGATCGGCCAGCGCCTGGCTGCCGCCGGGCATCCGCCGCTGTACCTCAGCCTGGACATCGATGCGCTGGACCCGGCCTATGCGCCGGGCACTGGCACGCCCGAGCCCGGCGGCCTGACCAGCAACCAGGTGCTGGGCCTGCTCGAGGCGATGGCGCCGCTGGGTTTCGTGGGCATGGACTGCGTCGAGGTGGCGCCGCCCTACGACCACGCCGAAATCACCAGCGCGGCCGCGGCCACGCTGGTGTGGACCTATCTGTGCGGCCAGCGCGCCAGCGGCACCGCAGTGCCGCTGGCTTGAGCGGTTAGAAGAACCCGAGCTTGTTCGGGTTGTAGCTCACCAGCAGGTTCTTGGTCTGCTGGTAGTGGTCCAGCATCTGCTTGTGGGTTTCGCGGCCGATGCCCGACTCCTTGTAGCCACCAAAGGCGGCGTGCGCCGGGTAGGCGTGGTAGCAGTTGGTCCACACACGGCCGGCCTGGATGCCACGGCCCAGCCGGTAGGCACGGCTGCCGTCGCGCGTCCACACGCCCGCGCCCAGGCCGTAGGCGGTGTCGTTGGCGATCGCCAGCGCCTCGGCTTCGTCCTTGAAGGTCGTCACGGCCAGCACCGGGCCGAAGATCTCCTCCTGGAAGATGCGCATCTTGTTGTGGCCCTTGAACACGGTGGGCTGGACGTAGTAGCCACCGGCCAGGTCGCCGCCGAACGTGGCCGCCGCACCGCCGCACAGCACCTGCGCGCCTTCTTGCTTGCCCAGCTCCAGGTACGACAGGATCTTGTCCTGCTGCATCGCGCTGGCCTGGGCCCCGATCATGGTGTCGGTGTCCAGCGGGTTGCCCTGCTTGATGGCGGCCACGCGCTTGAGCGCGCGCTCGATGAAGCGGTCGTAGATCGATTCCTGGATCAGCGCGCGGCTGGGGCAGGTGCAGACTTCGCCCTGGTTGAAGGCGAACAGCACCAGGCCTTCGATCGACTTGTCGAGGAAGGCATCGTCGGCGGCCATCACGTCGTCGAAGAACAGGTTCGGGCTCTTGCCGCCGAGCTCCAGCGTGGCCGGCTTCAGGTTGGCCGCGGCCGCCTGGGCGATCACCCGGCCGGTGGCGGTGCTGCCGGTGAAAGCGATCTTGGCGATGCGCTTGCTCTGCGCCAGCGGCATGCCGGCTTCCTTGCCGTAGCCGTTGACGATGTTGAGCACGCCCGGGGGCAGCAGGTCGGCGATCAGCTCGGTGAGCACCATGATGCTGATGGGTGTGCTCTCGGCGGGCTTGAGCACCACGCAGTTGCCCGCGCCCAGCGCCGGCGCCAGCTTCCAGGCCGCCATCAGGATGGGGAAGTTCCAGGGAATGATCTGACCCACGACGCCCAGCGGCTCATGGAAGTGATAGGCCACGGTGTCGGGGTCGATCTCGCTGATCGAGCCTTCCTGCGCGCGCAGGCAGCCCGCGAAGTAGCGGAAGTGGTCGGCCGCCAGCGGAATGTCGGCGGCCAGGGTCTCGCGCATGGGCTTGCCGTTGTCCACCGACTCGGCGTAAGCCAGGCGCTCGAGGTTCTGGTCGATGCGGTCGGCGATCTTCAGCAGCAGGTTCGCGCGCTCGGCAGCGGCGGTGGCGGCCCACTTGGGCGCCGCGGCATGGGCGGCATCCAGGGCGCGCTCGATGTCGGCCTCGCCCGAGCGGGCGGCCTGGGTGTAGGCCTGCCCGGTGATGGGGGTGACGACGTCGAAGGTGCGGCCGTCCAGCGCCGGCACGAACTGGCCGCCGATGAAGTTGCCGTAGAACGGCTTGAAGGCCACCGGTGCGCCCGGGGCATTGGGCAGTGCGTAGATCATGGATGTCTCCGTGGAGAGGGGATGGTGGGAAGCGGGTGCGCCTGCGTCGATCGCGACGGCGCCCTTGCCGGCTCGGGATTTGCACGGACCGTGCCAGGGTCCCGGTTGCCGCGGCTGGGGTGCGGGCGGACCGAATGCCAGCTCGATAACCCGAATTCGCATCGGATCGAGGTGTCGCGCAGCGGCGCACTGTCCCGTTTCAGCGCAATCCGCGCCGCCATCGGGGCCGCAGGCGTGCGGCGCGACCCACGGCGGCGGCCTTCGCCGCAATCGGCACCATGCCGGCGGCGCTGCACGCGCGGTCGCGGCAGGCGCGACCAGACCGCGCAGTCACGCGACTGCGCGGTGGCAAGCGGGTGGAAGCGGAGTTCCGATCGGGCGGCGCGACTCGCCGCCCCGGGGCATCAATGCCCGCCGTGCACCTTCTCGCCGGCCTTGAGCTTGAACACCGTGCCGCAGTAGGGGCAGGTGCCCTCGCCATGGCTGGCGACGTCGATGTACACGCGGGGGTGGTGACTCCAGGCCGCCACCGCCGGATGCGGGCAGGCGATGACACCGGGGCCATGCAACTCCTTGGCCGCCAGTTCGACCACCGCCGGTGCTTGAGAGGTGCTCATGACGTTCGTTTTCGTGTTCAGACCAGCGTGAGCCAGTGGGTGTACTTCGGATTGCGGCCGTTGACGATGTCGAAGAACGCGGCCTG
>JAKLLB010000104.1 GCA_023150345.1 Aquabacterium sp. | reverse complement strand
ATCGAGCAGCTCGCAGCGGGCGATGGGGACGCCCATCTGGATCACCTCGATCGTGGTGGCCACCGCATCGGCCACGCTCGGAAAGCTGCACACCGCCGCCGATACCGACTCTGGCTGCGGCACCAGCCGCAGCGTGATCTCGGTGATCACGCCCAGGGTGCCCTCGCTGCCCACCATCAACCGCGTGAGGTCATAGCCGGCGCTGGACTTCTTGGCGCGCGTGCCGGTGCGAATCACCTCGCCCGCAGCCGTCACCACCTCCAGCGCCAGCACGTTGTCGCGCACGGCGTTGGTGCCGCTGGCGCGCGTGGCCGTCATGCCGCCGATGGAGGCATCGGCGCCGGGGTCGATGGGAAAGAACAGCCCCGAATGGCGGATCTCGTTGTTGAGCTGCATGCGGGTGACGCCGGGCTGCACGGTCACCGTCAGGTCTTCGGCATTCAGGCGCAGCACCTGGTTCATGCGCGACAGGTCGATGCTGATGCCGCCCTGCACGGCCAGCAGGTGCCCTTCGAGCGAAGAGCCCACGCCATAGGGGATCACCGGCACCCGGTGGCGCGCGGCCAGCGCCACCGCCTCGGCCACCTCGGCCGTGCTCTCGGCAAACACCACGGCCTCGGGTGGCGGCACATCGAACGGCGACTCGTCGCGCCCGTGCTGCTCGCGCACCACCAGCGCCGTGCTGCACCGGTCGCCGAACCGCTCCTTCAACTCGGCCAGCATCGCCGGCGGCACCTGGCGAGGGGTGTGGACAGGCAATGCAACCAGCTCGGGCGTGGACATCGGAAACCTCCAGGGCCACGATTTTGCGGCAGCCGGGCATGGTGTGCACCGCATGCGCCGCACCGCGGTGCGACGGGCGTGGGTTTGTCCGGGGGTGCGACGCTCAAGAGTGCTTCGGCTCGTTTGGCTTCAACCCATTTGAACGCTCCATTCACCCCTGGTGCGCCCCGGTGTGGCCGTTGTGCGCGAAGATGGGGTCACGACCGGAGAACGCCATGTCCAAAGTCCTCGTCCTGTACTACTCCAGCTATGGCCACATCGAGACCATGGCGCAGGCGGTTGCCGAAGGCGCGCGTGCGGCGGGTGCCAGGGTCGATGTGAAGCGGGTGCCCGAGACCGCGCCCGAGGCGGTGGCGCTGGCCGCTCACTTCAAGATCGACCAGGCGGCGCCAGTGGCCAGCGTGGCCGAGCTGGCCGATTACGACGCGATCGTGGTCGGCGCGCCGACGCGCTTCGGGCGCATGCCGGCGCAGATGGCGGCGTTTCTCGACCAGGCGGGCGGCCTTTGGGCGCGCGGCGCGCTCAACGGCAAGGTGGGTGGCGCGTTCACCTCGACGGCCACGCAGCATGGCGGGCAGGAGATGACGCTGTTCTCGCTCATCACCAACTTGTTGCACTTCGGCATGGTGATCGTCGGCTTGCCCTACAGCCATCAGGGCCAGATGACGCTCGACGAGATTGCTGGCGGCAGCCCTTACGGTGCCACCACCATCGCCGGCGGCCAGGGGCAGCGACAGCCCAGCGCGATCGACCTCGAGGGTGCTCGGCACCAGGGTCGGCTGGTGGCCGAGACGGCGAACAAGCTGTTCGGCGGCTGAGACCTTGTGAGCCAACGCGGCGCGCGCGGTCAGTGGCGGCCGTCAGGCAACGCGGCCGCCAGCGCTTCGAACGCGGGCAACCCGCGCAAGGTGTCGAAGGCGGGCGTCAGCCGCAGGAACGGCCAGGAGCTCGTTCGGTCGTTCGCGGCTTCGGCCAGGGCATCGAGTGCCCGCTGCGGCCGCCCGGCGACGGCAGCTGCACGGGCCCGCATCCAGGGCGTGACTGGGTGGGAGCGGGCCAGCTGGTCCAGGGCATCGGCATGCCGGGCGGCCGCTGCGCAGTCGCCGCAGGCGGCCTCGACCAGTGCGGCGGTCTCGAGCCAGGCGGCATCCTGCGTGGCGCCGCAAGCCGCGAGCTGCTCGCGCGCCGCCTGCGTACGACCGTCCAGCGCGAGTGCCCAGGCCAGACGCAGCTGGCTGGGCCGGTGGCTGGCGTTCAGCTCGAGCGTGCGCTGCAGCGCACGCACGGCATCGGCGTAGCGGCGCTGCAAGAGCATGTGGTCGCCGCGGTTCATGTTCACGCCCAGGTCGACCGGGTCGACCAGCAAGGCCTGCTCGATCCAGGCCCGGGCGTCGTCGAACTGGTGGCGCACCGCGGCCACGCTGGCCATCTGCACCATGGCCAGGCTGTAGCTGGGCAGGATGGCCAGCGCGCGGGCCAGGTCGCGCTGGGCGCCGTCGAAATCGAGCTCGAAGAAGAAGCGCAGCGCGCCGCGCGTCGACAGACCGATGCCCAGGTCGGGGTCGATCGCCAGCGCGCGCTCCAGGTGCTCGCGACAGGGCTCCAGCAAGGCGGCGGCGGTGGCGGCGCCGTAGTGCATCAGCAGCAGTTCGCACTCGGCACGCGAGGCCCAGGCGGGTGCGAATCCGGGTGCGGCCGCGCTCACGGCCTGCAGGGCACCGATGGCCTCGCGCAATGCCGGTACCGTGCGACGGCTCATCAGATACCGCCCGCGCAGGTAGTCGCGCATGGTGGCGGGCGACAGCGGCGGGGCCGGTGCAGGCGCCGGGCTGTCATCGCCGCCGAGGCGGGTGCGGATGGCGGCGGCCACCCGTTCGGCCATGTCGTTCTGCAGAGCGAGCACATCCTGCAGCGTGCCGGTGTAGTCGGCCGCCCAGAGGTGGGCGTCGGTGCGCGCGTCGATCAACTGGGCGACCAGCTGCACCCGATCGCCCGACTGCAGCACCGAGCCCTCCACCACCCAGTCGGCGCCGGTGCGCCGGGCGATCTCGGCGGTCGGGGCCGTCGAGTCCTTGAACTGCAGTGCCGTGGTGCGCGACAGGATGCGCATGCCGCGCAGGCTGCACAGCCGCAGGGTCAGCAGCTCGGTCATGCCTTCGGCGACGAACTCGTCAGCGCCGGCGGCGATGTTCCTGAATGGCAGCACGATCAGCGACTCGACACGCGGGTGGGGTGCGCCGCCGGACGAATGGGCATCGGCCGCCGCGGGAGCCGGTGCCGGCTCGAGGGGCATGGGCTTCACCCGCAGCCGGTAACCGCGCTTGGGGATGGTTTCGAGCAGGCGGGGCGCGCGCGGGTCGTCGGCCAGTGCGCGCCGCAACTGGCCGATGCAGCGGGTGAGGGCATCCTCACTGATCCAGCCCCGCGGCCAGACGGCCTGCTCGACCTGTGCACGCGAGCGCACGGCCGGCGCATGACGCGCCAGCTCGAGCAGCACTTCCATCGCCTTGGGCTCGACCCGCAGCACGCCGCCAGGCCCGCGCACCTGCCCGCTGAGCGGCTCTACCTCCAGTGCCTCGAGCCGGAAGCCGGCTGTCAGGTCCATCTGTGATTCCTTCGAAGGGCGCCGGCCGGTCACCCCGGTTTCCGGCGATCGCCGAGAACGGCTTCAGCCCCCCGACTCTCGTCGAGTTGAAGGATCGGCGTCAAGGCGTGTGCACCTGAGGTTTTCCGCGCTGCAGCACCCGGCTGCGCCATGCACTACGATGCACCATGGCCAATCGACTTTCGCAGATCGCCACCCGCACCGGCGATGACGGCACCACCGGTTTGGGCGACGGCTCGCGCGTGCCCAAGGACCACCTGCGCATCCATGCGCTGGGCGAGGTGGATGAGCTCAATTCCACGCTGGGCGTGCTGCTGGCCGAGCCGCTGCCCGACGATGTGCGCGAGTTGCTGGTGGTCATCCAGCACGAGCTGTTCAACCTGGGCGGCGAGCTGGCCATTCCGGGCTACATCTTGCTCAAGGACGATGCCGTGCTGCGGCTGGACGAAGCCCTGGCGCACTACAACGCCCACTTGCCGCGGCTGGTCGAGTTCATCCTGCCCGGCGGCGCGCGCAGCGCGGCGCTGGCGCATGTGAGCCGCAGCGTGGCGCGCCGTGCCGAGCGCGCGCTGATCACGCTGGCCGCCCACGAGACGGTGCATGCCGCACCGCGCCAGTACCTGAACCGGCTGTCGGACCTGCTGTTCGTGCTGGCGCGGGTGCTCAACCGCGCCAACCTCGATGGCCTGGGTGGCGGCGACGATGTGTACTGGCGCAGCGAACGGCTGGCGCGCCACCAGGCCGCCGACCGGCCCGACGAGGACGAAGGGGCGGGCGGCGGCTAGGAGCCGGCGGGGTCAGCCCTTGCGGCGCGCCTTCACCGCCTGGCTCAGCGTCTCCAGGATCTCCAGCGAGCCGTCCCAGCCGATGCAGGCATCGGTGATGCTCTTGCCGTACTCCAGCTTCGCGGCGTCGTCTTTGCCGGGCGTGAACTTCTGGGCGCCGCCGTTGAGGTGGCTCTCGACCATCACCCCGAAGACGCAGCGACTGCCGGCGCGCAACTGGGTGGCGACGTCGCGCGCCACGTCGAGCTGGCGCTCGTGCTGCTTGCTGCTGTTGGCGTGGCTGAAGTCGATCATCAGGCGGCACGGCAGCTTGGCTGCCTCCAGTTCCTTGCAGGCGGCGGCCACGCTGGCGGCGTCGTAATTCGGTTCCTTGCCGCCGCGCAGGATCACGTGGCAATCCTTGTTGCCCTTGGTCTGCACGATGGCGACCTGGCCGTTCTTGTGCACCGACAGGAAATGGTGCGGCCGGCTGGCGGCCTGGATGGCGTCGGTGGCGATCTTCAGGTTGCCGTCGGTGCCGTTCTTGAAGCCGATGGGCGCGCTCAATCCCGAGGCCAGCTCGCGGTGCACCTGGCTCTCGGTGGTGCGCGCGCCGATGGCGCCCCAGGCGATGAGGTCGCCGATGTACTGCGGGCTGATGGTGTCGAGGAACTCGCTGCCCGCGGGCACGCCCAGCCGGTTGATGTCCACCAGCAGCTGCCGGGCGATGCGCAGTCCCTCGTGGATGCGATAGCTCTCGTCGAGGTAGGGGTCGTTGATCAGGCCCTTCCAGCCCACCGTGGTGCGCGGCTTCTCGAAGTACACGCGCATCACGATCTCCAGCGTGTCGGCGTACTTCTCGCGCTGGGCCTTGAGCCGGCGCGCGTAGTCCAGCGCGGCCGCCGGGTCATGGATGGAGCACGGCCCGATCACCACGAGCAGGCGGTCATCCTTGCCCTGGAGGATGTCGCGCACGGTGGCACGGGTGTCGCCGATCAGCTTCTCCACCGAAGTGCCGGCGATGGGGAAGAAGCGGATCAGGTGCTCGGGCGGCGGCAACGGCGTCACGTCCTTGATGCGCTGGTCATCGGTCTGGCTGGTCTTCTCGCTGAGGGCGTAGCCATAGCCACCCTCGGCGGCGTTGTGGCTGGCGGGCTTGGGTGTCATGGGTGGGCTCCAGGTGAAGAGTGGGGAAAACGGGGTCGCGAACGGCGGGCGAAAAAAAACCGCCGGGGCTGCCGGCGGTTCTTGGAGGGGCTGTGCTTTTTCAGGGCTCAGGCTTGGACCTCTCCTCCGCCGGTGCGGTGCGAGAACCAAAAGTAGCCAAAGAAAAACACGGCCAAGTGCATGGGCGCGGACTTTATCACGGCTGCGCCGCGGCTCGCGACCGCCTTCGTTTCTGGACGTGAAGCGCGTGGTTGCGCGACGTAAATCCACTCGCCGCCGCCCAGCAGGTGCGCGAATATCTGCCCCAACCGCGGCCCTCCCATGTCGGTCGACCGCATCCAGGAGACGACGATGAGCGTATCGAGCCCTACCGCGGCCGCGACGGCGCCGCTGCCTGTTCCGATCGACCGCAGGCCACGGGATGCCGCAACCCAGGCGAGTCGGGACGGTCGGGCTGCAACCGCCGCGCTGGCCGCTGCCGCCCTGCTCGCCGCCTGCGGCGGCGGCGCCAGCAGCGCGCCGCCCGATGCCTTCCTGGCCCTGGAGTCGGCACGCACCGACCGCCGGATCCTGCAGGTGAGCGCCGCCACCACCAGCGTGGGCACGCCGGTGCCCACGCCCACGCAGCTGTTCGACTGGGCCGAGCAGGCGTACGAGGCACTGTTCCCCGACGCCGCGGCCGATCAGGCCTTCGACCCCTACGTCTACCGCTACTACCCGACAACCGGCAACTACCTGGGCGTGGCCGGCACCGACGTCTACCTGCTGGGGCCGGCATCGGGCCATGTGCTCACGCGCGTGGGTACGCTGGCCGACTTCGCGCCCCAGGTACTGGCCACGCAATGGGCGTTCACCGATGCGCAGGCCGCGCGCTTCTTGCTGCAGGCCACGTTCGCCGCCACCGAGACCGACATCGCCAACGTCCGGGCGATGGGCTATCCGGCGTGGCTCGACCAGGAACTGGCGCGCGCGCCGTCGGCGGGCAACTGGGACTGGCTGGTGTCCAAAGGCTATGACCAGAACCCCGACGCGGCCAACGTGGCCATGGGGGTCGACTCGCAGATCTGGCAGCGGTTGTTCACCGCGACCGACGGGCTGCGCCAGCGCGTGGCACTGGCGCTGTCGGAGATCTTCGTCGTCGGCTTCGACGGCATCACCGGTCCCTACAAGCAGTTCAAGCTGGCCGGCTACTGGGACCTGCTGGCCAACGGCGCTTACGGGACCTTGCGCAGCCTGCTCGAGCAGGTGACGCTCAACCCGGCGATGGGTGGCTATCTCAACACCGCCGGCAACCAGAAGGAAGACGCCACCACCGGCCGGCTGCCCGACGAGAACTATGCGCGCGAGGTGATGCAGCTGTTCACCATCGGGCTGTACGAGCTCAATGCCGACGGCAGCGTGCGAACGGGCAGCGACGGCCTGCCGCTCGAAACGTATACCCAGGACACTGTCAGCCAGCTCGCCCGCGTGTTCACCGGCTGGAACCTCAACCGGCCCCGCGGCGAGAGCGGACCGGAGTTCGTGCGCCGCCCCATGACGCTGAATGCGTCGCTGCACTCGACGCTGGCAGCGAGTTTCCTGGGCACCACCGTGCCGGTAGGCACCGACGGCACCACGGCGCTGCGCATGGCGCTGGATGCACTGGCCGGTCACCCCAACGTCGGGCCGTTCATCGGCCGGCAGTTGATCCAGCACCTGGTCAGCAGCAACCCCAGTGCCGATTACGTGGCGCGGGTGGCCGCTGCTTTTGCCGACAACGGGCACGGCGTGCGGGGCGATCTCGCGGCGGTGGTGCGAGCCGTGCTGCTCGACCCCGAGGCACGAGGCGACGCAGGCCTGACGGATGCCAGGTTCGGCAAGTTGCGCGAGCCCATGCTGCGCTTCGTGCAGTGGGCGCGCACCTTCCGTGCCGGTTCCACCAGCGGCGACTGGAACGCGGGCAACACCAGCGACCCCGGCACGCGGCTGGGCCAGAGTCCGCAGCGGTCGCCCTCGGTGTTCAACTACTTCCGGCCAGGATACGTGCCACCGAACTCGGCGTTGGCTGCCCAGGGCCTGGTGGCGCCAGGCTTGCAGATCACCAATGAGTCCAGCGTCGCCGGCTACCTCAACTTCATGCTCACGGCCATCGGCGGCAGCCACGCCGACATCAAGCCCGACTACAGCGCCGAGCTGGCCGTGGCCGCCGACGCCGCGGCGCTGGTCGACCGCCTGAACCTGCTGCTGTGCGCTGGCCAGCTCGGCAGCGATGCCCGGCAGCAGATCGTCGACGCGGTCGCGGCCATGCCCGCCACCAAGGACACCGAGAAGATCAACCGCGTGTACGCCGCGGTCATGCTGGTCATGGCCAGTCCCGACTACCTGGTGCAACGCTGACGGAGGCAACCTCGATGAAGCCGCTGACTCCTGCGACCGATCTGGCGCGCCGGGCCTTCCTGAAGCGCAGCCTGTGGCTCGGTGCCACGGGTGCAGCCGCGCCGCTGGCCCTGAACCTGTCGCTGCTGGCCGACGCCGTCGCGGCCACCGCACCGGGCGACTACAAGGCGCTGGTGTGCGTGTTCCTTTACGGCGGCAACGACCACGGCAACACGCTGGTGCCCATCGATGCCACGCACCATGCGCAATATGCGGCCATACGCGGTGCTGCTGCCACCGCACAGTCGTCGCTGTCGGCGACTGCGCTGACACCCACCCAGGCCTTGCCCGATGGGCTGCAGTACGCCCTCGCGCCACAACTCGCACCGCTGAAGTCGATCTGGGACGCCGGGCGCCTGGCGGTGCAACTCAATGTCGGGCCGCTCATCGTGCCCACCACCGTGGCGCAGTACCAGGCGCGTTCGGTGCCCCTGCCGCCCAAGCTGATGTCGCACAACGACCAGCAGTCGATCTGGCAGTCCGACTTGGCCGAGGGCGCCACTTCCGGCTGGGGCGGTCGCATGGGCGACCTGATGCTGTCCGCCAACGGCGGCAGCGTGTTCACCTGCACGTCGGTGACCGGCAACGCGGTGTTCCTGTCGGGGGCGACGGCGGTGCAGTATCAGCTCAGCACCAGCGGTGCGGTGGCGATCAAGGCCTTGCAGCGCCCGTTGTTCGGCGCGGCTTCGGCGCAGACGGCGATGCGCGGCATCATCACCGCGCCATCGAGCCACTTGATGGCCGACGAGTACGCCCGCGTCACCCAGCGGTCGATCGACGCCGAGGCGCAGGTCACGGCGGCGCTGGCGGGCGTGCCCGAGCTGGCCACCGATTTCCCCGAGGGGTCGCTGGGCGCGCAGCTCGAGATGGTGGCACGCATGGTGGCTGCCCGTGGCAGCCTGGGGCTGTCGCGCCAGGTGTTCCTGGTGTCGCTGGGGGGCTTCGACCTGCACGACAACCTGGTCGAAAACCACCCGGGGCTGCTCACCCAGGTGGGCGACGCGTTGCGCGCGTTCTACGACGCCACGGTGGAACTGGGCGTGAGCGACAAGGTCACCACCTTCACCGCATCGGACTTCGGCCGCACGCTGTCGATCAACGGCGACGGCTCCGACCACGGCTGGGGCGGTGTGCACGTCGTGCTGGGCGGCGCCGTCAACGGGCGCGCGTACTACGGCAAGGCCCCGGCCGTTGCCGTCAACGGCCCGGACGACATCGGCCAGGGCCGGCTCGTGCCCACCACTTCGGTGGACCAGTTCGGCGCGACGCTGGCGCGCTGGTTGGGCGTGTCGGACACCGACATCGCCACCGTGATGCCCAACGTGGGCAACTTCGATACGCGCTCTCTCGGGTTCGTCTGAGTGCTCCGGGCCTGCCGCCGCGTGGCGGCCCCCGGCGGCGGTCAGGCGGTTCCGCCCACCGTCAGGCCGTCGATGCGCAGCGTGGGCTGGCCCACGCCGACCGGCACGCTCTGGCCCTCCTTGCCGCACACGCCCACGCCGGTGTCGAGCGCGAGGTCGTTGCCGATCATGGCCACGCGGGTGAGCGCGTCGGGCCCGTTGCCGATGAGCGTGGCGCCCTTGACCGGGTACTGGATGCGCCCGTTCTCGATCCAGAACGCCTCGTTGGCCGAGAACACGAACTTGCCGTTGGTGATGTCGACCTGGCCCCCACCGAAGTTGGTGGCATACAAGCCGCGCTTGACGCTGGCGACGATCTCTTCCTTGGTCTTGTCGCCAGCGAGCATGTAGGTGTTGGTCATGCGCGGCATGGGCACATGCGCGTAGCTCTCGCGACGGGCATTGCCGGTGGGCTTCACGCCCATCAGGCGCGCGTTCATCGAGTCCTGCAGGTAGCCCTTGAGGATGCCGTCCTCGATGAGTACGTTGCGCTGCGACGGATGCCCTTCGTCGTCGACATTGAGCGAGCCGCGGCGATCGGGCAGCGTGCCGTCATCGAGGACGGTGACACCGCGGGCGGCGACGCGCTCGCCGATGCGCCCGGCGAAGGTGGACGAACCCTTGCGGTTGAAGTCGCCCTCCAGGCCGTGGCCCACGGCTTCATGCAGCAGCACGCCGGGCCAGCCCGGGCCGAGCACCACCGTCATGGGGCCGGCAGGTGCCGGACGCGACTCGAGGTTGGTGAGCGCGGCGTTGACCGCCTGCTCGACGTAGGCCTGCAGCTGGGCTTCCTGGAAGTAGCCGAGCCCGAAGCGCCCGCCTCCGCCGCCGGAGCCGACCTCGCGCCGGCCGCTGGATTCGGCGATGACGGTGATGGACAGGCGCACCAGCGGTCGCACATCGGCCGCACGGGTGCCGTCGGCGCGCGCCACCAGCACCACGTCGTACTCGGCGGCGAGACCGGCCATCACCTGGACGATGCGCGGATCGCGCGCGCGCGCCATGCGTTCGATGCGCTCGAGCAGGGCCACCTTCTGCGCGCTGTCGAGCGTGGCGATCGGATCGGTGGGGCCGTACAGCACGCGGCTGGCCGCCACCCGCGGCGCGCCGCCCACCCGCACCGCACGCGACTGGCCCGCCGCGGCGATCGAGCGCACGGTGCGCGCGGCATCGAGCAGCGAGGCCTCGGAGATATCGTCGGAATAGGCGAAGGCGGTCTTCTCGCCCGCCACTGCGCGCACGCCCACGCCCTGGTCGATGCTGAAGCTGCCGCTCTTGACGATGCCTTCTTCCAGGCTCCAGCCCTCGTGGCGGGTGATCTGGAAGTACAGGTCGGCGTCGTCGATTCGGTGCTCGCCGATCACCCCCAGCGCTGCGCCCAGGCGCGCCTCGTCGAGGTCGAACGGATCGAGCAGCAGCGCCTTGGCCACCGCCAGGCGCTCGAGGGTGGGTTCGCGCGAGATCATCGGGGCATTCTAGGCACGTGCGGCCCGGACACGTGGCCGCCATGGTTCTTCACGAACAATTACAGCGGCCGGCGTCGGCGCGGACCGGCGCGGTCGCGTTGTCAAGAGGCGCACACTCACGCACCGCCCGCCCCGACGATGGGGCCCGGGCACCGGTCGAAACGGTCCGCACCGTCTCGAAGTCTCGATCCCAAAACGCAGAGGAACACCATGCACCGTATCGTTCATACGCTCCTGGCCGCCGTGGCCCTGTCCGTCACCGCCTTGTCGGCGCACGCCGCCGATGACACGGCCACGCCGCGCATCGACAAGCGCCAGGCTCGCCAGGAGGCACGCATCGCCTCGGGGGTGGCCAGCGGCAAGCTCAATGCGCGCGAAGCCAATCGTCTGGAGAAGCAGCAGGACGTGATCGAGAACGCCGAGGCCAAGGCCAAGGCCGACGGCACTGTCACGGCCGGCGAGCGCCGCCGACTGACCAAGATGCAGAACCACTCCAGCGAACGCATCGCCAAGCAGAAGCACGACCGGCAGCGTGCCTCGTCGCCGCAGTAACCGTGTCGCAGCGGTCGGTCAGGACCGCTCGCGCCACTGCAGCGCATGGCTGTAGAGCGCATTGCGCGCTGCGCCGCTGATCTGGGCGGCCAGCGCCACGGCCTGCTTCAGCGGCAATTCAGCCAGCAGCAGCTCCAGCGCGCGCACGGCTTCGGCGGGCAGGGCCTCGTCGGCCGGGGTCGCGGCACAGGCATGCACGACGACCACGAATTCGCCGCGCCCGCGCTGTGGGTCGGCCGCCAGCCATGCGGGTGCGGCTGCCGCCTCCAAGGTGTGCACCTGCTCGAACTGCTTGGTGAGCTCACGGCACAGCGTGAGGCGGCGACCCGGCGCCTGCTGCGCCAGCAGTCCCAGCAAGTCAGAAATGCGGTGTGGCGCCTCGAACAGCACCTGGCTACCCGGCTGCGCCAGCAGTTGGGCCAGCGCCTCGCCGCGTTCACGTGGCTTGGCCGGCAGGAAGCCGTGAAAGCTGAACGCACGGGATGCCGCGTCGCCCGCCACGCTGAGCGCGGCCACCGCTGCGCTGGCACCTGGAACCGGCACCACGCGGTAGCCCGCCGCGGCCACCGCGGCCACCAGCGCGGAGCCGGGGTCCGACACCGCCGGCGTGCCGGCGTCGCTGGCATAGGCCACCCGTTGCCCCTGGGCCAGGCGCTCGATCACCTGAGCCGAAGCGGCACGTTCGTTGTGCTCGTGCACCGACAGCAACGGCTTCTCGAGCCCCAGGTGGTGCAGCAGCCGGCCGGTGACGCGCGTATCCTCGCAAGCCACGGCATCGACCTGGCCCAGCAGGTGGATGGCGCGCAGCGTCAGGTCGGCCAGGTTGCCGATCGGCGTGGCCACCACATACAGCGTGGCACCCGGGTGCTGCTGGGTGCCGGTGGCCGCGGCAGCGGCCTGGATCAGCAAGGGGGAGGTTATGGACACGAAGGGGTGGCGAACCCCGGACGAGCGGCGCGGTGCGCCGGCAGCGCGGCGACCGGCCACCAAACCCGTGGGCGATGCGGCCGAACAGCGTGCGCTGGCGCACCTGCAGCGGCAGGGGCTCGAGTTGCTCGAGCGCAATTATCGACTTGCCGGTGGGCCGCGGGTTCGCGGTGCCGAGATCGACCTGATCCTGCGCGAGCCCGACGGCACGCTGGTGTTCGTGGAAGTGCGGTCGCGGCACGATCGCCGGGCGGGCGGCGCTGCGGCCAGTGTCACCGCGGCCAAGCAGCGCCGCATCGTGCGGGCGGCCCAGCACTACCTCATGCGTTGGCCGCGGCTGCCGCCGTGCCGCTTCGACGTCGTG
>JAKLLB010000103.1 GCA_023150345.1 Aquabacterium sp. | reverse complement strand
CTGGTAGGCGTAGATCTCCCACATGCGTCGCTCCAGGGGGAGCGTGGATCCTGAAGCGATGTGACGATGGCGTCGGCCAGGAACGACCTCAAAAGCACGGGGATATCGGCACTAAGGTGAACGACGGACTCCCGCCGGGGCTGGCCCACCCCAACCGGCTGCACCCGGTGGAGGGCCATCTTCTTGCACCCACAAGCCCGACCGAAGGGCGATGGCGAGTGCAGGGCGATGCTGGGACGGTAGAGGTCCCCATCGAGTCCTCTGCATGCCGTGCACGCCGCCCGCCAGCCCGGTTCCTTACCCGGCTTGGCCAGCCGGCTCCACTACGAACGCCACCGACCGGAGCAGACCACGCTGTACCGCCTGGTCCAGCAGCATGCGGCCAGCTTCATCGCCCACACCGAGGCCAGCACGGACGCCGAGTTGCCGCGGTTCATCAAGGACGAGTTCGACGCCTTCCTCGAGTGCGGCATCCTGGCGCATGGATTCCTGCGGCTACGCTGCGGCGAGTGCGGCCACGACAAGCTGCTGGCCTTCAGCTGCAAGCGCCGGGGATTCTGCCCCTCTTGCGGCGCCCGGCGCATGTCGCAGACCGCTGCGCACCTGGTCGACCACGTCATCCCGCACGTGCCGGTGCGGCAATGGGTGCTGTCGCTGCCGATCCCGCTGCGCGTGCTGCTGGCCGCGCAGCCGGAACTGGTCACGCCGGTGCTGCAGGTGGTGCAGCGCGTGGTCACGCGACATCTGCTGCGGCAGGCGGGGCTCAAGGCTGACGAAGGTCACGGCGGCGCCGTCACGCTGATCCAGCGCTTTGGCTCGGCCGCCAACCTCAACATCCACCTGCACTGTCTGGTACTGGACGGGGTGTACTGCTGCGACGCCGATGGTTCGCCGGCCTTCATTGAGGCGGATGCGCCCACCGACGACGAATTGCACGCGCTGCTGCAGACCGTCATCGCCCGGCTGATGAAGATGCTCACACGCCGGGGCGTGCTGGTCGAAGACATGGGCCAGACCTACCTGGCCGAGCCGGATGCCGACGGCGAGGAGGCGCGCACGCTGCGGCCGCTGCAGGCCGCGGCCATCACCTACCGAATCGCCTTCGGGCCGCGCGCCGGGCAGAAGGTGCTGACCCTGAGAGGCGCGATGCCGCGCGAGGACTGGGCGCGCCAGCCGCTGTGCGCCGACATCGACGGATTCAGCCTGCACGCCGCGGTGCGGGTCGAAGCCCATGACCGCAAGCGGCTGGAGCAGCTGTGCCGCTACATCCCCCGGCCGGCGCTTTCCGACGAACGGGTGCAGGTCAATGCCGCCGGGCAGGTCGAGCTGAAGCTGAAGACACCGTGGCGCGACGGCACGACGCATCTGGTCTTGAGCCCGCTGGAGTTCATGCAGCGGCTTGCGGCGCTGGTTCCCCGGCCGCGTCTGCATCTCATCAGGTTCCACGGCGTGCTGGCGCCCAACGCCAAGCTGCGGTCCCTGGTGGTGCCGCAAGGGCCCGAGGTGGAGGAACGGGCCACCGCAGCCGTTGCCGCCAGCGAATGCGTGGTCCAGACCGAGACTAACCCGGACCGGCCGGACCGACCGCACCGAATTGCTTGGGCGCGGCTACTCAAGCGCGTGTTCGACATCGACATGCAGCACTGCCCCAACTGCGGCGCCGGGGAGCTCAAGATCATCGCGGCCATCCTGGAGCGACCGGTGATCGAGAAGATCCTGACCCACCTGGGACTGGATCCGCAGCCGCCGCCCAGAGGCCGAGCGCGCGAGGCGCGGCAAGACTGAAGCCGCCTGAGCCGCGTCGACCGTCCCGGACACCGTACACATCACAAAGGGCTGCGCAGCCTGGCGCCAGTGGCCGGTGGCGCTGCGCCCGCGTGCGGACTGGATGGCGGAAAACACAGGGTCAACCCCGAGATCAAGGCCCAACGAGCGCGAGGCGAGCCGTCAGGGCGGGCCGAATCCAGACAAGGCAACGGCCCAGGCGCCAGTTCCAAGCCATCCAGGCAGGCATCGGCTGCCCACCCAGGGCTGAGTCGGGCTTTCCAGGCTTTTCACAGACCAGACCGTTTGAAATTCCTATGCGCCGATCATCACCTGGCGATAGAGCAAGGACAGGCCAAGGCTGGCCGCGACCCCCAGGAAGTGGTCGCGGCCCACGTCCGTCGGCTGGAAGCCTTGCGGCGTGCCGGCATCGTGCAGCGTGTGGCCGAAGGGCTATGGAAGGTGCCGGACGACCTTGCCGAGCGCGGCCGCCAGTACGACGCGCACCGGCTGGGCGGTGTCGCCGTGGAGCTGAAATCACACCTGCCGATTGAGCGACAAACCCGCGTGATTGGGGCCACCTGGCTTGACCAGCAATTAATCGGCGGCGGCGAAGGGCTGCGGGACCTGGGCTTTGGCAGCGATGCCAAACAAGCACTGCAGCAACGTGCCGACTTCCTCGAAGAACTGGGGCTAGCGCAGCGGCGCGGGCAGCGCGTGATTCTTGCGCGAAACCTGCAGCGTACGCTGCGCAACCAGGAGCTTGCCCGGACCGCAAAGGACATCGCCGCCGAAACGGGCCTGGAGCATCGCGCGCCAGCAGATGGGCAGCGCGTGGCCGGCATTTACCGGCGCTCGGTCATGCTCGCCAGCGGGCGCTACGCGATGCTTGTCGACGGCCTAGGGTTTAGCCTAGTACCGTGGCGGCCGGTGATCGAAAAGCTGCTAGGGCAGCAACTCGCTGCGACGGTGAACAGCGGTGGCGTGTCGTGGGAGGTAGGGCGCGCCAGAGGGCCATCAGTCGGCTGACACTTGGCATTCTCTCGGCCAAGACCGCCGTGGTCTGCATCGTGACGCCGCGGTAGCCATTTGCTTCCCAAGGCACCACCTCGAATTCCTAGGCAAGTCAATGCGCGAGTCATCCAGGGATCGGCAGAGTTGCAGCACGCAAACGGGAGGGAGCCAAATTTCCCCCGGGTGCCCGTGCCGAGACTGTTCCCCCACAAGCTCCACGAACGCGTCCACCCGGCGAGGGAGGGCTCGGTAGCGAGAAATGCGCTGGCTGAAGATCAAACCCGGCCCGCAAAGGCCCGTCGCATTGCCACCGCTGCGGCCCACTGAGCGGCTTGCCCCTGCAGCAGGCCATCGCTTGCTTTCAGGTAGCTACGGCGCGCATCGAGCACCGTATTCAGATCCACCATGCCCGAGTCGAACAGCCGTTCGCTTCTGGACGCCGCGTCGGCGCCCGCTGTCTGTGCGCGCGCGAGCGCTGAAACACCAGCCCGCGCGGCGTCCAGTTGCACGGCCGCCGTTTCGGCATCGGCGAGCGCGCTCAACATCGCCTTCTCATAGGCCAGCATCGCCTCCTGCGCCTTGGCCTCATGAATCTCGATGTTGGCGCGGATGCGCCCACCATCGAAGATGGGGAGAGAAAGTGCCACGCCGTACCCGACCACGGTCGTGGGCGATGCACTGGCTCCCGCAATACTCAGGCGGTCCCTGCTTCCTGACCAGTCGAGCGCGATGCGAGGGTACAGGTCTCGCTTGGCAACGCCCAGGCGAGCGACCGCGGCCTCGACCACGCGTGCTGGTCCTCTTACGTCAGGCCGTCGCTCCAGCAATTCGAGGGGCAGCAACACGGCCGGCATGTCGGCTGCACCGTCGGCGCTGGCAGGGAAGCGCAAATCCAGGGGCGGTTGTGAGGTGCCCAGTAAAACGGCCATCTGCCGCAACCTCACATCCCGCGCGCCACGCAACTGCGCCGCGTTGGCGCGCTCCTGCCCGAGTTCGGCCGTCAGCCTGTCGATGTCCAGCTTGCTGACCTGGCCCGCCTCAAAGCGCCGCTGGGCCACATCGATCTGACGCTCCAGGGTGGCCGAGGCTTCGCGCGCAATGGCCTCTCGTTGGGTCAAGGACTGCGCATCGAAGTAGGCCGTCATCACCTCTGCGGCGATCGCCACGCGCATCGCCTGGCGTGCAAGCTCGGCACTCTCGAAGTCCTTGTCCGCAGCAAGACTGGCCAGTCCCTTGTCCCCGAAGAGATCCGGCTCCCAACTTGCTTGAAAGCCACCACGCGCGAGCGTGGCCTTCGGGTCTGCAGCGGATTCTCGGCCGCGTCGCAGGCCGGCCCCCACATTCAACTGTGGGTAGTGGTCGGCATCGGCCGTGCGCACCAGCGCGCGCGCCTGTTCGACCCGGGCCGCGGCCATGCGCAGATCCCGGTTCGCCAGCAAGGCGGACTCGACCAGCGCATCGAGTTCCGAGTTGCCGAAGTCTCGCCACCATGCGGTGGTGGACATGGGCTTGCTGTGCGCACCTGCCCCGGCATCGAAGCTCCAGGCCGGTGGCACAGAGGTAGATGAGGTGGCGATCGGAGGGGGTGTTGAGCACCCTGCCAGGATCATAAGCGCGAGCACTGACAAGGCGATTTTGGATCTGTGGTTGTTGGCGAGGACGAGCATGAGAATTTCCTGATGTTGCTTCGATGCGGCCGGACGGCCTTGCTGTGGACGGCTTTGGCTTTCTGCTAAGCCTTAACTCAGTGCATGAGGTTCACGCAGCCGTAGCCGCACTGACGAAGCAGTTCCGCATCTTTGGCTGCCTGCGAGCGGCGTCTTTGCTCAGTTGCTTCGAGGTCGCTTGCATTCGTTGATGTGGGGGAAGCGAGCCCCTTGCCCTCGACCGAGGATGGCGCGCCGGATGAGAGCGACGAGCACCCGGCGAGCATGAGGAGAACGAGCGCCGAAATAGGGACCAGGGATATGCGGGTCTTGGTAAGGGCTGGCATGGAAATCTTCCGTTGGTTGACGTTTGGTTTCCATGACTGTACTATACGTGCAGTATAGTTTCAACCAGACATTCAAAACCATGCCCATTTCGTTACCACGCATCAGTGCAAAGCAACGACTCATCGACGTCGCCTCCGAGATCGTCGCTACACGTGGTGTTCAGGATCTCACCCTCGAGGGCGTTGCGGCCGCAGCCGGCGTCACCAAAGGAGGTCTGATCTATCACTTCAAGACCAAAGACGACCTGCTGGCGGCTGTCGTCCAGGCGTTGATCGAACAATGGGAGCAACGCAGCCGCGCCAAGGCCACGCAGGCGGGCAACACCAGCGGCGACATGCTGCGCGCCATGATCGATGACACCTTCGACTTGCCCTCGGCCGAGCAACTGTTGATCAGCAATCTGCTCGCAGCCGCATCCAGCTATCCGCATCTGCTGGGCCCTGTGCGCGACCTCTACGGCCGCCTTTACAGCGAGTTTTCCAAATCCGGACGGCAGACCGGCACCGCATTGGTGATCGCCGCAGCACTTGACGGAGTCTCGATGCTCGAGCTTCTCGACTTCCATCGTTTCAACGAAGCCCAACGCAAAGCCCTGCGCCAAGCGCTTCATGCGTTGGCCAAAGAAATCCCATGAACCCACTCCATCTCACTAGGACGACCATGTCATCGTTGACCTCTATGGCCGCGGCCGCCGCATTGCTCGCCGCGCTGACCGCCGGCTGTGCACGCACGGCCCCGCCCGCCCCTGCCATGGCCCGCCCGGTCAAGGTGGAGACCATCTCCAGCACCGCAGTGCAAGCGAGTGAGTCCTTCGTGGGCACAGTGCGTGCACGCCAGCGCTCCGAACTCGGCTTCGAATCGTCGGGCCGCATCAGTGCCATCCTCGTGGATGTCGGAGACCGCGTGCGCTCGGGGCAAGTGCTCGCCCGCCTCGATGAAGCGCCAGCGCTTCGTCGTATTGAGAAGGCGGAAGCAGACCGCATCGCCGCTGCAGCGACATTGAACGAGCGAACGACCCAGTTGCGCCAGAACGAGTCGCTGGCCAAGGATCAGATCGTCTCCCCGGTGACCCTGGAATCCGCGCAAACGCAGCATCGCATCGCCCAAAGCCAGCTCCAGGCGGCCGAAGCGGCGCTGGCGCTGGCTCGGCGTGAATTGGCCCTGTCTCGCATCACCGCCCCATTCGACGGCGTGATCGTGGCGCGCAACGTCCAGCCCTACTCCGACATCAGCGCAGGCCTGGCCGTGTTCCAGATCGAGGCCGGTCAGACGCTGGAAGTGGTGGCCATGCTGCCCGAGGCCGTGGCAGCACGCATCGCCCCGGGTCAGCCGGCTCAGGCCTCCATCTCCCAACCGACACAACCCACTGCCAAGCTGCCGCTGAAGCTGGAGCGGATCTCCAGCCGCAACGACAGCGGCTCCTTGGTGCAGGCCATCTTCCGCATCGACGGCGCCGCGCCGACGTTGCGCAGCGGTGCCATGGTCTCGCTTGAACTGCCTGGGGTCGTGAACAAGCTGGTTTCGATCCCTGCTGCGGCGCTCGTGCCCGATACCGAAGCCGGGCGCGGCAAGGTCTTCGTCTTGGAGAACGCCAAGCTCGTTGGGCGCCTCGTTCAACTGGGGGAAGGATTGCTGCCCGAAGGACGCATCCCGGTCACGTCCGGACTGAAGGCCGGTGACCAGGTGGTGGTGGCGGGAGCGGCCTTCCTGAGCGAAGGCCAGGCGGCGGTGGCCCACGCACCCACGAGCCTGCTTCACGGAGCCAAGCCATGAAGCTCACCGAATCGGCACTGAACTCAAGCCGGCTTACGTTGTTCGTTGCGGTGCTGGTCCTGCTGGCAGGCGTCTTCGCATTCCTGCGCTTCCCCTCCCAGGAGGAGCCATCGACCACCATCCGCGACGCAATGATCTTCGTCTACAACCCGGGCTTGCCGGTCGAGCGGATGGAACAGCTCGTCGCGCGCCCACTGGAGGCGCGCCTGCGTGAACTGCCCGAACTCAAGCACGTGGTCAGCACCGTGCGCACAGGGTCGGTGATCGTGCAAGTCACCATCCTCGAACGGTATGCCGATCTCGCGCCGATCTGGCAGAAGGTCCGCGCCAAGGTCACGGAGGTGTCGCCGCAGTTCCCCACCGGCACCTTGCCACCGGTCGTCAACGACGACTTCGGACGCGTCGCGGTCGCCTCCATTGCTGTGACCGCACCGGGCTTCGCGATGAGCGAGATGCGCGAACCGCTCAAGCGGGTGCGCGATCGCCTCTACGAACTGCCAGGTGTGCAGAACGTCAGCTTCCACGGCCTGCAGGACGAGCGTGTCTACATCGAGTTCGATCGTGCGCGTTTGGCCGGATTGGGCTTGGCGGTACCCGCCGTGCTGCAGCAGTTGCAGCAGCAGAACGTGGTGCTGTCGGGTGGCCAGATGGTGATGAGCGGGATCAACAGTGCGGTGGTCGCTTCAGGCGAGATCCGTTCGCTGCAAGCCCTGCGCGAGTTCGTGCTCAGCGTGCCGGACCGCAACGGCCGCTCCGAGAACACCATCCGCCTGGGCGACATCGCGCAGATCAAGGTCCTGCCTGCGGACCCACCCGATTCCGCGGCCATCTACAAGGGCGAGCCGGCCGTGGTGCTCGGCGTGTCGATGCGCGCTGGGCAGAACATCAAGGCCTTCGGGCGCAGCCTGAAGGAGCGCATGAACGAGCTCCAGCAGTTGTTGCCCGCTGGCTTCACGCTCGACTACGTCACCTTCCAGGCCGACGTGGTGGAGCGCGAGATGGGCAAGATGAACCAGGTGATGGGCGAGACCATCGTGATCGTCATGACGGTGGTCGTGCTCTTCCTCGGCTGGCGCGCCGGCATCATCGTCGGCAGCATCGTGCCCCTGACTATTTTGGGCACGCTGATCGCCATGCAGTTCCTGCACATCGAGCTGCACAGCGTTTCGATGGCCGCCATCATCATCGCGCTGGGTCTGCTGGTGGACAACGGCATCGTGATCGTGGAGGACGTCGAACGCCGACTGGCGGCTGGCGAGGCGCGGCGCGAGGCCTGCATCCAGGCCGGCAAAACGCTGGCCATTCCCCTGCTCACGTCCTCGCTGGTGATCATCTTCGCGTTCTCGCCCTTCTTCTTCGGCGACACCTCGATCAACGAGTACCTTCGTCCGCTGGTGTTGGTGCTGGCGATCGCCTTGCTGGGCTCCTGGCTGTTGTGTCTGACCGTGACGCCGCTGCTGTGCTACTACTTCCTGAAGGCCTCGCCTCACGCGGCGCACGATGCCGCCGGTGGCTCGAACGCTGGCCCCAACTCCGAAGCCCGCTTCTACCGGGCCTATCGCCGTGTCATCCACGCGGTGCTGGACCACAAGCTGGTCTTCTTCGGCGCCATGGCGGCCCTGCTGGCCCTCGCCCTGCTGCTGCTGTCGACGGTGCCGGCGGGATTTCTGCCGAAGTCGGACCGCCCCCAGTACCAGGTCTCGATCGAACTCCAGCCGGGCAGCGATTCACGGACCACGCTCGCCAAGGTGCAGGAGATCAGCCGCTGGCTGTCCGACAAGAAGATCAACCCCGAGGTCACGACCAGCATCGGCTATGTCGCCGATGGCGGGCCGCGCATCATCCTGGGACTGAATCCGCCACTGCCGGCCTCGCACATCGGCTACTTCACGGTGGGTGTCACCTCCAAGGACGAACTCGACACCATGATTGCGCGCACGCGTGACCATCTGTCTCAGACCTATCCCGAGATCCGTGGCGAGGTCAAACGCTTCTCGCTGGGCTCGAGCGACTCCGGCACGGTGGCGTACCGCATCTTCGGATCCGACGAGGCGGTGCTCAAAGGCCTGGGCGAGCAGATCAAGGCAGAACTGCGCAAGGTGCCAGGTGTCGTGGGCGTGCGCGACGACTGGAACAACCGCATCCCGCGTGTCGACGTTCAGATCGACCAGGCCAAGGCGCGCCGCCTGGGCGTGACGAGCGAGGACGTGGCCACTTCGCTCTCCGCCCGATTCTCCGGGGTCGATGTCTCGATGCTGCGCGACGGCGACACGCTGGTGCCGGTGGTGGTGCGCGGCACACCGCTTCAACGTCAGCAGACGGAGGATGTGGCCAACACGCTGGTGTATCCGGCGGGCGCCACGCCAGTGCCTTTGTCGGCGATCGCCAGGGTATCGCTGGCATCCGAACCCTCCGTCGTTCGGCGAAGAGATCTCTCGCGCACGCTGACGGTGGAAGGGCGCAGCGAGACCGACACCGCCCAGCAGGTTGTCGATCGGCTGGCACCGGCTGTCTCGGCATTGAAGCTGCCCCCGGGCTATTCCATCGAACTGGGCGCGGAGATCGAGGAGGCCGCCGAAGCCAACGCCGCGCTCAGCGAGTACCTCCCCCATGCGGCGATCGCCATGCTGATCCTGTTCATCTGGCAATTCGGCTCCTTCCGCAAGCTGCTGCTGATCCTGTCCATCATCCCGTTCACGCTGATCGGCGTGGCACCCGCGCTGAAGCTGGCGGGTGAGCCCTTGGGCTTCATGGCGAATTTCGGCCTGCTCTCACTGGCCGGGATCATCGTCAACAACGCGGTTCTGCTGCTCGAGCGCATCGAGGCCGAACTTCACGCGGGCCGCCTCCCGCGCGATGCGGTCATCAATGCGGCCGTTCAGCGCTTGCGCCCCATCGTGATGACCAAGCTGACGTGCGTGGCGGGCCTCGTGCCGCTGCTGCTGTTCGGGGGGCCGCTGTGGTCGGGCATGGCCATCACCATCATTGGTGGCCTGGCGCTCGGCACCCTTGTCACGCTTGGTATGGTTCCCGCGTTGTACGAGTTACTGTTCGAAAGCCGCTTGTCACGCTGGCTGGCTCGAAGAGCCGATCCAGAGGTCGTCGCGCATCCAGTTTGAGCCTCTCTGCGGGGCGCATTTGGCCCCGTATCAACAAAACGTCAAGAGAAGAAAGTCCATCGTGAATATCTACCTTTACCTCACCGCCGCCATCGTCCTCGAGGTCATCGCGACTTCATTCTTGAAGGCCTCTGAAGGATTCACCAATCTGTGGCCAAGTTTGGCCACAGCAGCGGGCTATGCCGGGTCGTTCTACTGCCTTTCCTTGACACTGAAGGTCTTGCCGGTAGGCATCGTGTACGCCCTATGGTCCGGCGCAGGCATCGTGCTCACGGCCATCGTTGCATGGATCGTTTTCAAGCAGCGACTCGATGCTGCTGCGATCGGTGGAATGGCGATGATCGTTGCCGGTGTGATCGTGATCAACGTGTTCTCCAAAAGCACACCCCACTGACTCGATACGACGGTCGGAATCGTCGGATGTATATCCGTGCCAAAGATGGTCCCGCTCGAAACTGCCGCAGCAGCGGCGCATGAGATTCAATGATCTAGGAATTTGGAATGGAGTTGCGGCATCTTCGTTGCTTTGTGGCCGTTGCTGAAGAGCTGCACTTCGCACGGGCTGCCGAGAAACTGCACATCGAGCAGTCGCCGCTGTCGCGGGCCATCAAGGAACTCGAAGAAGACCTGGGTGTGCGCCTGTTCGAACGAACCACTCGCAGTACGCGATTGACGCATGCCGGGCACGTCTTCCTTGAGCACGCACCACGCGTCTTCGCAGCACTGAGCCAAGCGCGCGACAGCGTCAAAGCCATCGCGGCCGGCTACCACGGCCAGCTTCGCATCGCGCTGTCCGACAGTATTTCGCAGGGTCGATTGACCGCCTTGCTGGCCTTGTGCCGAGAGCAAGAACCGGATGTGGAAATCCGTCTGTACGAGGTGTCGTTCGCCCAGCATGTCAAGGGCTTGTCGGGTGACTTGTACGACGCGGGCTTCGCCCAGTGCGCCGATGTGGAGGACGGTCTCATCGCTGTGCCAGCATGGAGCGATCCCTTGGTGGTGACCGTTCCTGCTAGACATCCACTGCTGGCGCACAAACGTATTCCTCTGGAGGAAGTGCTGCGCTACCCGCTCGTGCTGTGCGATCCCGATGCTTGCGAAGGCTGTAGTCGCCAGCTAGCCAAGATGTTTCGCACTGTGGACCGTGAACCCCTCGTCGCGGAGCAGGTCGTGAGTCACGAACTGATGCTCACACTTGTGGCAGCTGGCTTCGGGTTGGGCTTCGCGACCGAGGCGCACGTCTCGGCATGCAATCACCCTGACATCGTAACCCGACCTTTGGCGGGTCAGTCCCCGGTGCTGACGACCTTCTTGCTGCGCCGCGATACCGAGCAGTGCGGCCACGACAAGCTGCTGGCCTTCAGCTGCAAGCGCCGGGGATTCTGCCCCTCTTGCGGCGCCCGGCGCATGTCGCAGACCGCTGCGCACCTGGTCGACCACGTCATCCCGCACGTGCCGGTGCGGCAATGGGTGCTGTCGCTGCCGATCCCGCTGCGCGTGCTGCTGGCCGCGCAGCCGGAACTGGTCACGCCGGTGCTGCAGGTGGTGCAGCGCGTGGTCACGCGACATCTGCTGCGGCAGGCGGGGCTCAAGGCTGACGAAGGTCACGGCGGCGCCGTCACGCTGATCCAGCGCTTTGGCTCGGCCGCCAACCTCAACATCCACCTGCACTGTCTGGTACTGGACGGGGTGTACTGCTGCGACGCCGATGGTTCGCCGGCCTTCATTGAGGCGGATGCGCCCACCGACGACGAATTGCACGCGCTGCTGCAGACCGTCATCGCCCGGCTGATGAAGATGCTCACACGCCGGGGCGTGCTGGTCGAAGACATGGGCCAGACCTACCTGGCCGAGCCGGATGCCGACGGCGAGGAGGCGCGCACGCTGCGGCCGCTGCAGGCCGCGGCCATCACCTACCGAATCGCCTTCGGGCCGCGCGCCGGGCAGAAGGTGCTGACCCTGAGAGGCGCGATGCCGCGCGAGGACTGGGCGCGCCAGCCGCTGTGCGCCGACATCGACGGATTCAGCCTGCACGCCGCGGTGCGGGTCGAAGCCCATGACCGCAAGCGGCTGGAGCAGCTGTGCCGCTACATCACCCGGCCGGCGCTTTCCGACGAACGGGTGCAGGTCAATGCCGCCGGGCAGGTCGAGCTGAAGCTGAAGACACCGTGGCGCGACGGCACGACGCATCTGGTCTTGAGCCCGCTGGAGTTCATGCAGCGGCTTGCGGCGCTGGTTCCCCGGCCGCGTCTGCATCTCATCAGGTTCCACGGCGTGCTGGCGCCCAACGCCAAGCTGCGGTCCCTGGTGGTGCCGCAAGGGCCCGAGGTGGAGGAACGGGCCACCGCAGCCGTTGCCGCCAGCGAATGCGTGGTCCAGACCGAGACTAACCCGGACCGGCCGGACCGACCGCACCGAATTGCTTGGGCGCGGCTACTCAAGCGCGTGTTCGACATCGACATGCAGCACTGCCCCAACTGCGGCGCCGGGGAGCTCAAGATCATCGCGGCCATCCTGGAGCGACCGGTGATCGAGAAGATCCTGACCCACCTGGGACTGGATCCGCAGCCGCCGCCCAGAGGCCGAGCGCGCGAGGCGCGGCAAGACTGAAGCCGCCTGAGCCGCGTCGACCGTCCCGGACACCGTACACATCACAAAGGGCTGCGCAGCCTGGCGCCAGTGGCCGGTGGCGCTGCGCCCGCGTGCGGACTGGATGGCGGAAAACACAGGGTCAACCCCGAGATCAAGGCCCAACGAGCGCGAGGCGAGCCGTCAGGGCGGGCCGAATCCAGACAAGGCAACGGCCCAGGCGCCAGTTCCAAGCCATCCAGGCAGGCATCGGCTGCCCACCC
>JAKLLB010000102.1 GCA_023150345.1 Aquabacterium sp. | reverse complement strand
CACCACGTCGCCATGGGCGTTCAGGGCCACCACCGGGCCATCGCCGCCAAAGCGCTGCCGCACGATGAGGTTGGTGATGGAAGTCAACCCGGCGGCTGTCACTTCATTGGCCGGCACGGCATGCCGCTCGGCATGCAGGCCCATGCCGGCGAGCAGCTGCGCCGTGCGCTCGGCGTGTGGCGCGTTGTTGCCCGGCGGCGTGTCGGTGGGCACCTGCACCAGGGCTTGCAGGAAGCGCACCTCGTCGTCGAAGTGGCGCTCGATCCAGGCGTCGAGCGCGTCGTAGGCGGTGGTCATCGCAATGGGGTCCGGTGGGCAGGCGCTGTGGATGGCAAGGGCCGCATGGCGATCGGCCTCAGGTCGCCGGCCAACCCGGCGCCGCCGGGTCGGCCAGGTCGTCGAGCAGGGCCTGGAAGGCGCGCACGGCCAGTTCGGCGTCTTCGTCGGTCACTTCCTCGAGCGGGTTGTGGCTGATGCCGCCGTTCTGGCCGCGCACGAACAGCATGGCCTGGGGCATGCACGCGTGCAGCTGCATCGCGTCGTGTCCGGCGCCGCTGGGCAGGCGGTGCACCGGCAGGCCCAGGCGCTGCACCGCCCTGGCCCAGCGTTCGCACCACAGCGGCGCGCAGGGTGCGGCCGCCACCCGCATGGTCTCGCGCACGTGGTGGCGCACGCCCCGGCGTGCGCAGATGCGTTCGAGTTCGGCCAGGGTGTCGGCCAGGCAGGCATCGCGCTGGGCGTCGGTGGTGGCGCGGATGTCCAGGCTGAAGGTGCAGCGCCCGGGCACGACGTTGATCGAGCCGCCGGGCACCTCGAGCATGCCCACCGTGCCCACCACCTCGGGGTGCCGGGCCGCGCGCTGTTCGAGATGGAGCACCAGTTCGGCCACCGCAGCGGCGGCGTCGCGGCGCTGGCCCATGGGCGTGGTGCCGGCATGGCTGGCGCGGCCGCGCACTTCGCACACCAGGCGAACGGCACCGTTGATGGCTGTCACCACGCCCAGCGGCAGGTCGAGTTCGGTGAGCACCGGGCCCTGCTCGATGTGCACCTCGACGTAGCCCAGGTAGCGCGCGGGGTCGCGCGCCAGCGCCGGGATGTCGCGCGGCTGCAGGCCGGCGTCGCGCATGGCCTCGCGCAGGGCAGTGCCCTGCGCGTCGCGCAGTTCCAGCCAGGCGGGATCGAAGGCGCCGGCGAGCACGCTGCTGCCCAGGAAGCCCGTGGGGTAGCGCTGGCCTTCTTCCTCGCCGAAGGCCACCACCTCGATGCCGTAAGGCAGGCGCCGGCCGCGCGCGTGCAGCGCCTGCACCGCCGCCATGGGCACCAGCACGCCCAGGCGGCCGTCGTATCGGCCGGCGTTGCGCACGGTGTCGTAGTGGCTGCCGGTGAGCAGGCGCGGCGCTCCCGCAGCGGCGCCGTGATAGACGCCGACGACGTTGCCCACGGCGTCGGTGGTCACCTCGTCGAAGCCGCACTCCTCGCGCATCCAGCGCGCCAGCTGTGCGGCGCAGGCCTGGTGTGCCGGGCTGAGATAGGTGACCGTGAGCTCGCCGCGTTCGGCCCACGGCAGCTCGCTGTGCGCGGCCAATGCCTCCGCCCAATCCCATACCCGCCGGCCCAGCACGGGCGGCTCGCCCAGGCGCTCGGCCAGGCGGACCTCGGCGATGCGGTGGATCTGGCGCAGGCACTCGGCCTGTTCAACGTCGGTGGGCTCCTCGAGCCGGCGCTCGAAGGCGGCGATGATCGCGCTGCGGCCGAGGCCGCGGCCGCGCGGGCCGCGCACGGCCAGGATGAACGGAAAGCCGTGCCGCTGCAGGTAGGCGGCGTTGAGTTGCTGCAGGCGAGCGTATTCCTGCGCCGAGCAATGTGTCAGACCCGCGCGCGACTGCTCGTCGGTGGAGGCCGCGGTGAGGTCGCCGGCGACCATGGCCTTGCCGGCCAGCTCGGGATGGGCGCGGATCAGCGCCAGGCGAGCCGGCGCGCCGGCATCGCGCACCGCCTGTACCAGGGCCTGGCGCAGTTGCGCGAGGGTGGCAAACGGCCGCGCGGCGGCGGCGCGCTCGGCGATCCACGGCGAGTGCTCGTAGATGCCGTCCAGCGCGGCGACGAAGCCCGCGATGCTGGCGCCATTGAGCCTGGACAGGTCGACCGGCGGCGCTGGTGTAACAGCCATCCTCGCTTCACTCCCAGACGAAGGCGGTGGCCGGGTCGAACGGATGCACCTGTTTCCAATGCCGCGCGATGTCGATGCGGCGGGTGATCCAGACCCGCTCGTGCCGCTGCACATGGTCCAGGAAATGCTGCAGCGCCCGCATCCGGCCCGGGCGGCCGAGCAGGCGGCAGTGCATGCCCACGCTCATCATCGATGGACGCTCGTCGCCCTCGGCCCAGAGCACGTCGAAGGCGTCGCGCAGGTACTGGAAGAACGCATCGCCATGGCTGTAGCCCTGGGGCAGGGCGAAGCGCATGTCGTTGCAGTCCAGCGTGTAGGGCACCACCAGGTGCGGCGCCAGCGTGCCGTCGGCCCGGCGCACCTGCAGCCAGAACGGCAGGTCGTCGCCGTAGCAGTCGCTGTCGTACTCGAGCCCCCCGTGCTCGACCACCAGCCGCCGCGTGGCCGGGCTGTCGCGCCCGGTGTACCAGCCCAGGCCGTGCAGCGGCGCGCCGGTTGCGGCACCGGCGGTGTGCACCACCTGCTGCAGCACCTGAAGGGCCAGCCGCATGTGTTCGCGCTCGGTGGCCTCGTCCACCTGCTGGTAGTGGATCCAGCGCCAGCCGTGGCAGGCGATCTCGTGGCCCAGCTCGACGAAGGCCGCGGTGACCTCCGGACAGCGCTGCAGCGCCATGGCCACGCCGAACACCGTCAAGGGCAGGGAGCGGTCTTCGAACTCGCGCAGCAGCCGCCATACGCCCACGCGCGAGCCGTACTCGTAGATGCTCTCCATGCTCAGGTGGCGTGCGGGGTAGGCCGCCGGGTTGAACAGCTCCGACAGGAACTGCTCGCTGCCGGCATCGCCATGCAGCACGCTGGATTCGGCGCCTTCCTCGAAATTGAGCACGAACTGCAGCGCCACGCGGGCCCGCTTGGGCCAGTGCGCATGCGGCGGGTGGCGGCCATGGCCGCGCAGGTCGCGGGGGTAATGAGACAGCCTGGGCGTGTTCACCGGGTGTGAGGGGTAGATCGGGGGCGGGCGGTGGCCGTTCGGGGCCATGATACGGTCATGGGCGCGCTGCCGCAGCACCCACGCCACCCACGACCTCCAGGAGACATCCGGCATGGGCCGCCTGACCACCCACGTTCTCGACACCCTGCACGGCACGCCGGCGGCCGGGCTGCGGGTTCGCCTGCTGCGCCGCGCGGCCGACGACCGCTTCGAGCCGGTGCGCGAACTGGCGCTCGACGCCGACGGCCGCGCCGGTGGGCCGCTGCTCGAGGGGTCGGCGCTTCAGCCGGGCCGATACCGCCTCGTGTTCTCGGTGGCCGAGTACTACGCCGGCCGCGGCGTGGCGCTGCCCGACCCGCCCTTCCTCGACGAGGTGCCGGTCGACTTCGGCATCGCCGATGCCCAGGCCCACTACCACGTGCCCCTGCTGGTCACGCCGTGGACCTACACCACCTACCGCGGCAGCTGACACCGCTGCCTAGAATCCACCGATACCCACACCGGCGCCCACCCACCGGTGCCTGCACAGCGCCACACCCGGGACTTCCGCATGAGCAGCGACATCTACGCCGTCCGCTTCGTCCTCGACGGACAGATCCACCACGCCCGCGGCGAGCGTCGCACGACCACGGTGCTCGACTACCTGCGCGACAAGCTGCATCGCACCGGCACCAAGGAGGGCTGCGCCGAAGGCGACTGCGGCGCCTGCGTGGTGCTGGTGGGCGAGCTGGCCGGCGACGGGCAGCGCATCGACTGGAAGCCGGTCAACGCCTGCCTGCAGATGCTGCCCACGCTGGACGGCAAGGCGGTCAAGACCGTGGAGAGCCTGCGCCGTGCCGATGGCAGCCACCACCCGGCGCAGCGGGCGATGGTCGAGCACCACGGCTCGCAGTGCGGGTTCTGCACGCCCGGCATCGTGATGTCGCTGGCCGCCCTGGGTGAACAGCAGGGCGAGGGGGCGCCGCCCACGCGGGCGCAGGTGACCGACGCGCTGGCGGGCAACCTGTGCCGCTGCACCGGGTATCGCCCCATCATCGATGCCGCACTGCAGGCCGCAGCGGCACCCGCGGCCGAGCGCTCGCTTCAAGATGCCACCGAGCTGGCGCTGCTGCGCGAGATCGCCCGGCCGGCGCAACCGAGCTACAACCTCGATGGCGAGCTGGTGGTGCAGCCGGTGGTGCGCACGCGCAAGGGCAGCGAGTTCGTCTCGCCGGCCACGCTGGAGGAGCTCTCGGCGTACCTGGCCGAGCATCCGGAGGCGATCGTCCTGGCCGGCAGCACCGAGTTCGGCCTCGCGGTGAACAAGCGCTACGAGCGCCCGCCGTACATTGCCTACGTGGGCGGCATCGCGGCGCTGCGCGGCATCGAGTGCGGGCCGCGGTCGTGGCGCATCGGCGCAGCGGCGCCGCTTGAGGCGGTGATGCAGGCCCTGCGCGGCGAACTGCCCGAGTTCGCCGAGGTGCTGCGCCGGTTCGGCTCGCCACCCATACGCTCGACCGCCACGTTGGGCGGCAACATCGCCAACGGCTCGCCCATCGGCGACAGCATGCCCTGCCTGCTGGCGCTCGATGCCACGCTGACGCTCCGCCGGCGCGGTGCGCGCGGCAAGGACGAGACCCGGCGCGTCGAGCTGCAGGCCTTCTACACCGGGCAGAAGCGCACCGTGCTGCAGCCGGGCGAGTACATCGAGGCGGTGGAGTTTTCGCGCCCGGGCCCGCGGCAGTTCCGGGCGCACAAGATCAGCAAGCGCTTCGAGCAGGACATCTCGGCCACCTGCGCGGCCATGAGCTGGTGCGACGACGGCGGGCGACTGACCGATGTGCGCCTGGCCTACAACGGCCTCACGCCGTTTCCGGCGCGTGCGCGCGAGCTCGAAGCGGCGATCGAGGGGCGCCGCCCGGACGAGCTCGACGTCGCCACCCTGGACGACGTCATCGCGCGCAGCTACACGCACCGCGACGGCCTGCGCGCCACCTGGGCCTATCGCGCGCTGGTGGCGCGCAACCTGGTGCTGCGGTTCGTGCAGCACGAAGCGGCGGCGCTGGCCGCCGCGGGCACCGGAGAACGCTGATGAACGCCCCCGCCACACTGGCCGAACTGGCCACCCGCGCCGATGCCGGCGAGCAAGGACGCGCGCTGCCGCACGAATCGGCATGGCTGCATGTCACTGGCGAGGCCACCTATACCGACGACATCCCCGAGCTGCGCGGCACGGTGTATGCCGCGCTGGTGCTGTCACCGGTGGCCTGTGGCGAACTGGTGGGCGAGGGCATCGACCGTGCCGCGCTGCTGGCCCAGCATGGCGTGGTCGCGGTGTTCACCGCGCGCGACATTCCCGGCGAGAACAACTGCGGCCCGATCGTCCACGACGATCCGTTCCTGGCCGATGGCACGGTGCGCTACCTCGGCCAGCCCGTGGCCGTGGTGGTGGCGCGCGAGATGCTCTATGCGCGCGAGGCCGCCGCGCGCGCGGTGGTGCAGGTGCGGGAGCAGCCGGCCATTCTCACCATCGACCAGGCCCTGCAAGCCGGCAGCTTCGTGCTGCCGACCAAGACGCTGCAGCGCGGCGACGTGGATGCCGCGTTGGCCGCCGCGCCGCGGCGGCTGGCCGGGAGCGCGCAGTGCGGCCAGCAGGAGCAGTTCTACCTGGAGGGCCAGATCACCTACGCCGTGCCGCGCGAGGACGGCCAGCTCACCTTGTTCTGCTCCACCCAGCATCCGGACGGCAACCAGCGCGAAGCCGCGGCGGCGCTCGAGCTGGGCACGCACGATGTCGAGGTGATCTGCCGGCGCATGGGCGGCGGCTTCGGCGGCAAGGAGGGCCAGGCCAGCATCTTCAGCCAGAGCGCGGCGCTGGCGGCGCACAAGCTGCGACGGCCCGTCAAGCTGCGGGTGGGGCGCGACGACGACATGCTGATCACCGGCAAGCGCCACGACTTCCGGCTCGATTACGACGTCGGTTTCGACGACGACGGCCGCATCCTCGCGCTCGACGTGGTCATGGCCTCGCGCTGTGGCCACAGCGTCGACTTCTCCGGGCCGGTGAACGACCGCGCGGTGCTGCACATCGACAACTGCTACCACCTGCCGCACATGCGGGTGGTGAGCCACCGCTGCCGCACCAACACGCAGTCGAGCACCGCGTTTCGCGGCTTCGGCGGGCCGCAGGGCATGCTGGGCATCGAGACCGTGATCGAGGAAATCGCGCGCACGCTGGGTCGCGATCCGCTCGAGGTGCGCCGCCTGAACCTCTATCGCAGCCCGGCCGAAAGCGGCCATCCGCTGTCGATGACCACGCCGTATGGCCAGGTGATCGAAGACTTCATCGCCCCGGCGGTGCTCGACGAACTCGCGCAGCGCAGCGGATGGGCCGAGCGCCGCGCCCAGGTGCGGGCGCACAACGCGGTGAACCCGGTGCGCAAGCGTGGCCTGGCACTCGCGCCGCTGAAGTTCGGCATCTCGTTCACCGCCACCATGCTCAACCAGGCCGGTGCGCTGGTGCTGGTCTACCAGGACGGCAGCGTGGTCGTGAACCACGGCGGCACCGAGATGGGCCAGGGACTGAACACCAAGATGGCGCAGGTAGCCGCCGATGGCCTGGGCGTGCCGCTGGCGCGCGTGCGGGTAACCGGCACCGATACGCAGAAGGTGCCCAATGCCAGCGCCACCGCAGCTTCCAGTGGCTCCGATCTCAACGGCGCCGCCATCGCGAACGCCTGCGCGCAGCTGCGCGAGCGCCTGGCCGCCGTGGCCGCTCCCCTGTTGGGCTGCGAAGCCGCGCAGGTGCGCTTCGCGGGCGACGCCGTGCACGACGGGCATGGCCACAGCCTCCCGTGGACGAAGGTGGTCACCCAGGCCTGGCTCGACCGGGTGAGCCTGGCGGCCACTGGCTACTACCGCACGCCCGAGATCGGCTACGACTTCGCCACGCTCTCCGGCCAGGCCTTCTATTACTTCTGCTACGGCGCGGCCGTCACCGAGGTCGAAGTCGACACGCTCACCGGCGAGTGGTGGTGCCGGCGGGTGGACATCGTGCACGACGTGGGCCGCAGCCTCAACCCGGCCATCGACCGCGGCCAGATCGAAGGTGCCTACGTCCAGGGCCTGGGCTGGCTCACGATGGAAGAGTGCATCTGGGATGCGCGCGGGCGGCTGCTCACGCACGGGCCGAGCACCTACAAGATCCCGGTGGCCGGCGACATACCCGCCGAGTTTCATGTGCACCTGCACGACGGCGAGAACGTCAAGCCCACGCCCTATCGCAGCAAGGCCGTGGGCGAGCCGCCGCTGATGCTCGCGCTGTCGGGCCTGTTCGCCCTGCAGGATGCGGTGGCGGCCTGCGGCAGGCCCGGCCAGCGCGTGCAGCTCGACGCGCCCGCCACGCCCGAGCGCATCCTGCTGGCGTGCGAGCGGGCCCGCCGCGGTTGATGGACACCTATCTCCTCGACTGGGCCAACCTGCTGCTGCGCTGGCTGCACGTGATCACCGCGATCGCGTGGGTCGGCTCGAGCTTCTACTTCGTCTGGCTGGACAACAACCTGATTCGGCCGCGCTCGCCCGACCTGCTGGAAAAGGGGGTCGACGGCGCGCTGTGGGCGGTGCATGGCGGCGGCTTCTACAACCCGCAGAAGTACATGGTGGCGCCGCGCAAGATCCACACCGAGCTGCACTGGTTCTACTGGGAGAGCTACTCCACCTGGCTGTCGGGCTTCGCACTGTTCACGGTGCTGTATCTGTGGAACGCCGGCACGTTTCTGGTCGACCGCCAGGTGCACGAGTGGTCGGGCAGCGCCGCAGGCGCGGCGGCGCTGGGCTTTCTGGTCGCGTTCTGGGCGCTGTACGACCTGATCTGCCGCACGCTCGGCCAGCGCGAGCGCGGCGACCTGCTGGTGGGCGCGGCGGTGGCGCTGGCCGTGGTGCTGGCTTCGTGGGCAGCGTGCGCGCTGTTCGCCGGGCGCGCCGCTTTCCTGCTGGTCGGGGCGATGCTGGCCACCGCCATGAGCGCCAACGTGTTCGTCTGGATCATCCCCGGCCAGCGCAAGGTGGTGGCGGCCATGCTCGCCGGCCAGCCGGTCGACCCGCGTCACGGCCAGCGCGCCAAGCAGCGCAGCGTGCACAACACCTACTTCACGCTGCCCGTGCTGGTGGCCATGCTGTCCAACCACTATGGCTGGTTGACGCAGGGGCCTCGCAACTGGATCGTGCTGGTGGTGCTGATGCTCGCCGGCGCGCTCATCCGCCACAGTTTCGTGGCCCGCCACAAGGCGCGACTGCAGGGACGGCGCGCACCCTGGGAGTTCGCAGTCGTGGGTTGCGCGCTGTTGGGTGCGCTGGTGGTGGCGCTGGCGCCCGCGCGCCCGGCACGCACCGAAGCGGCGGCGCCGGTGCGCTTCGAGCAGGTGCGGGCCGTGGTGGCACAACGCTGCGTGCCGTGCCACAACGCCCAGCTGGCGCAGAAGGGCGTGGCCCTGCACACGCCCGAGCTGCTGCAGCGGCACGCCCAGGCGGTCTACCAGCAGGCGGCGCTGCAGCGCCTGATGCCGTTGAACAATGCCACGCTCATCACCGAGGACGAGCGCTCGCTGATCGGGCGCTGGTTCGAAGCCGGCGCGCCGCGGCCGTGAGCCTCGGTCGGCGGCAGCGCAACGGCGGCGCTGCCGAGCGCACACCGTCACTTGCTCTTGTCGCAGCGCGGCAGGATGGGCGCGGACACCACCGACCGATAGCACGAGAACGCCACCGAACCGTAGGTCTCGCCCATGTAGTCGCTCAGAATGACGGTGCCCCCCGAAGGAATCTCGGCCGGTGACCCCGGATTGGGCGTGCAGGTCAGTCCGCCCACGGTCCACGACGTGGGCGTTGGGCAGTTGACCGAACGCACGACGGTTGCGCCGGTCTCGTCGGTGCCCACCACGACGTTGTCCAGCACCTGGTCGTAGCCGGTGTGGTCGGCGCGGTACGGCGTGTAAAGCGGGTCGAAGGTGACCGGATCGAGGCCGGCCGTCAGCACGGCGGCGGCCACCACCGGATCGTTGCGCAGGGCGTTCAGCGATTCGTCGATGACTCCCAGGTTGGCCGCCACCATGGCCGGCGTGAGCGCAGTGGCTCCGGGGAAACCCGCCGCTCGTGCGACGTCGGAGGCGATCTTGTCGGTCAGGCCGGTGATCGCGATGAACACATAGCCGTTGATCTTCAGCGGTCGGGTGAAGACGGTGTGGCGCATCACGCCGTCGGTGCGGGTCACGCTGACCACCAGCGGCGGCACCATGCCGGTGAGCTTGACGCGGAAGTACCCCTGGTAGTCGGTCGTCGCCGTGGTCTGCTTGCCGGTGGTGTCGATCACCCGGACCAGTCCGCCCACAATGGGGGCGCCGTCGCCGGCAGTGCCATCGCCAGCCGCGCCGCCGTCGGCCGCGCCGCCGTCACCGCCGAAGCTGTCGATCATGCGTGGCTGGTTCGCGCAAGTCGCAATCCCCACCCGGCTCAAGGAACCACGCACGCACTGGTAGGTGTCGCTGCCGGTCAGGGTGCCGGTGGTATCCGTGAAGGTGTAGATCGCGCCGTCGGCGATCTGCGTGGGCACGAAGTCGGCCTCGCAGGCGGAGCCGGGGTCGCTCAGCCAGGAGAACGGCGCCTCGACGCGACAGGACACCACCGTGGGTGGCTCGCAGGTGGCCACTGCGGTCAGCGTCAGGGCGCCGTCGTTGCAGGCGTAGCTGATCGTGCCGGCGGTTTCGATCGAGTCGCGGAAGGTGTAGGTCGAGCCCGAAGCGATCTGGGTCGGTTCGCCCGGATTCGCCACGCAGGTGTTGGTGGCGACCGTCCACGTCAGCCCCGCGGTGTTGCAGGCCAGCGGTGGCGTGGGCTCGCAAGTGGCCGTGCCCTTGACCGACAACGTGCCGTCGTTGCAGGTGTAGGTGGCCGAGCCACGGGTGCTGCCCGTGGAGTCCAGGAATGTGAATTGGCCGCCCGAGGCGATTTCGGCCGTTTGGTCGGCATTGGGCTGGCAGGTATGGGCGCCCACCGTCCAGGACGACAACGGCGCGCAGGCTCGCCCGGTGTTCGGGCAGTCGGTGCCCAGCACCGCGCAATTGAACGAAGCCACCGTGCCGACGTAAAGCAAGGCGCCGCCGCTGATGGGCCCCTGCACGTACACGTTGTCGCCGGCTACCGCGACGTGGTTCTGCGTCTCGGGATAGTAGCGGTAGGTGTAGACGCCCAGCTCGCGGTTGGTCTGGTGCGACGGGAAGTACTGGGCATACGCCCCCTCGGCCCAATCGAACAGCACGGTCGGCGTCAGCGTGGTGCCTGCCGCCAGGGCACGCCGCTGTGGGCCGGTCGCGGCGGCGGCCGCCGCCATCGCCGGCATGCCGGCAAACGTGCGCAGGCAGCGACCGTCCACCCGGGCATGCCGGATCAGCCCCTCCTGTCGCGATGGCGGCACTTCGCAGGCGGCGGCGTCGACCACCACCGTCTCGGGGGCATGCAACGGCGCAACCGTGGGCGTATCGGACACCGCAGGCGACCGACCGCCACCGCAGCCGACCGAGGCGAGCACGCCCGCCAAGGCCAGACCGGATACCGCGGAGCGCAGGAAACGCAGGCACTCGAACATGTGCTGGAGGCGCGGGCAGCGCGCGTGTAAGAACCGTACGGCGACTATGTAGCACGACCGGGCGCGTTCCCACAGTGACCACCGGCCAGCATGTGACGTTCGGCCTGCGGGGCGTGTATGCCGCGATCGGCCCTTGCACACATGCCTGGCTGTGCCCGGTGGCCGGATCCGGGCGCAAGCAGCGCATCGTGATAGGGGTTATGATGTTGCCAATTTTACCACTTTCAGGCTGTGGCCCGTGGGCTTGGGCCGTGCCAGCGATCCATGAAGACCCGTACCGTGGCCATCCACACCGGCAAGCGCTTCCAGGTGCCTCAGGGCGTCCAGCGCATCGACACGCAGGCCACCCATGGGTGGCAACTGCGCTACCGGGGCGAAACCAAGATCGCATTGCGCGTCTTCCGGCGCCCACGGGCCTGCAGCGCTCGCCCAACCAGAGCAAGGGCAGCGACCTGCCGGTGGGCATCTCCGGTCCGTTGGTGCGCACGCGCTCGCCGTCGGGGGCGCGTTACGCCTGTTTCCTGGTCGCGATTCCGCGTTACGGCCAGAAACCCCGGCGGGCCAGCGTGTACATCGGCACCGAAACAACCTACACACCCGAGCGCTATCACCAGGCGCTGGCCCGGGCGATGGAGTTGCGCGCCGAGGCCGAGCAGGCGTATCAACGCGAGGCCACACGCGACAAGCGTCAGCAGGCCCGCGCGTGGCGCGAGCACCAGAAGCCGCGCGCATAATCGCCGCATGTCGCCCGCACCGCTGCCGCCACACGCGCCTTTGACCGCCTATTACCGAGACGAAGAAGACCGGCACCGCTTTCTGCGCCGCATCTTCGACGAAACGGCCCCCGACTACGATCGCATCGAGAGCGTGCTGGCGCTGGGCAGCGGTCGCTGGTACCGCCGCAAGGCGCTCGAGCGAGCCGGTCTTGCGCCGGGCAACCGTGTGCTCGACGTGGGCATCGGCACGGGCCTGGTCGCCCGTGAAGCGCTGAGGGTGATGGGCGGGCGCGGCCAGCTCGTCGGTGTCGATCCCAGCCCCGGCATGATGGGCGAGGTGGCGCTGCCTGGTGTCGAGTTGGTGGCCGGCCGGGCCGAGGCGCTGCCGCGGCCCGACGCCAGCGCCGACTTCCTGAGCATGGGCTATGCGCTGCGGCACATCTCCGACGTCGCCGCCGCCTTTGCCGAGTTCCACCGCGTTCTGCGGCCCGGCGGGCGCTTGCTCGTGCTCGAGATCACGCGTCCGGCCAGTTCGATGGGCATGTCGTTCCTGCGCACGTACATGCGGTTCGGCGTGCCGCTGGTCGCGCGGGTCGTGGCCCGGCGCGCCGACACGGCCCAGCTCTGGCGCTACTACTGGGACACCATCGAGGCCTGCATCGCGCCCGCAACCGTGATGGCCGCGCTGCGCGAGGCGGGCTTCACCGATGTGTCGCGCACGGTGTCGCTGGGCATCTTTTCGGAGTACACGGCCCGCCGGCCCTGACGCGCCGTGGACCTGCGCCCACGCCTTGCGCCTGCGTGTGTCACGCCGGTGCGCGTCCACCGGGAGACCGCCGGTGTCGCTGGCGTGCGCCGTGCGTGGCTGGTGGCTTTGCTGGTGGTCGTGCTGGCGTTGCTGCAAGCCTGCGGCGGCGGTGGTGGCGCGAGCCAGCCCGAGGAGCCGCCCTATGTCGAACCGGTCGGCCCTGGTGAGCTCCGAACCCAGGAATTCCTCGGCCGCATCGGAACGGCGGAGATCACCGAGGCGCTGCGCACCGCCGGACGCCAGGCACCAGCGGTGACGCCGCGCTATGCGGTGCAAACCTGGCGGCTGCGCTACCTGAGCAGCGACGCAAACGGGCAGCCTCTGGTGGTGTCCGGCCTGCTCAGCGTGCCCGACAAGCCGTCCGGCGCCCGCAGCCCGGTGCTGGGCTACCAGCATGGCAC
>JAKLLB010000101.1 GCA_023150345.1 Aquabacterium sp. | reverse complement strand
CGGCTCCGGCCTGAGCATAGGCGCGTTCGGCCAGTCGGACATGAACGTCGCCCAGGTTCTCGAGAGCCGTGAGGTACCCCGGATCGATCCGCAGTGCTCGCTCGAGCAAATCGCGGGCGCGGTCGATGTCGCCGCGCGCGGCGTGCAACACGGCAAGGTTGTTGTAGGGCTCGGGCAGGTCGGGATGGTCTTGCGTGAGTTTCTCGAGCACGGCCACGGCCTCCGCGGTGCGGCCCGATTCGGCCAGCAGCACGGCGCGCAGAAAGCGCAACCGCGGCTGGTCTGGCGTCCGTGCGATGGCGACCTCCAGGCGTTGCATGGCCTGGTTCGGCTCGCCGGCACGGAACTGGCGTTCGATCTCGCGTGCCAGGTCGCCCTGGGCGGCAGGCGCCGTGCTCAGGCAAGCCAGGCAGAGGATGGCCAGCGCGATCCGGCGTAACGGTGGGCGGGACGTGCGCACGTGTGGAACAGGGGGGGAAATGCGAGGGGGCGCCAGACGGTCGCGCCGCTATACTGGATCCATTGTATCGACCCGCTTGGCCCTCTATTGGCTGGCGGCTCCAGTGCCACGTTGTCACCGTTGTGGCAGCAAACTGAATCCCCGCGTTTCGCAGCGCGCCCGCCGGCCACAAAGCCAGCGGTGCCTGTCGCGCTGGCGTGTCGCGCTTCGCATCGATGAGCCTACGCATCCACAACTCCCTCACGCGTCAACTGGAGACGTTCCAGCCCATCGAGGCGGGTCATGTGCGCATGTACGTCTGCGGCATGACCATCTACGACCTGTGTCACATGGGGCATGCGCGCATGATGATGGCGTTCGACGTGGTCTACCGTTGGCTGCAAGCCAGTGGCTACCGCGTCACCTATGTTCGCAACATCACCGACATCGACGACAAGATCATCCGCCGCGCGGTCGAGCGGGGCATGCCCATCCGTGCGTTGACCGATGAGATGATCGCCGCCATGCGCCAGGACATCGGCGCCATCGGGATCGCCGCCCCCACGCACGAGCCAAGGGCCACCGACTATGTGCCGCAGATGCTGTCGCTGATCGGCACGCTCGAGTCCCGCGGGCTGGCCTATCGGTCGATCAACGGCGATGTGAACTTCGCGGTGCGCAAGTTCGCCGGGTACGGCAAGCTGTCGGGCAAGTCCCTCGACGAGTTGCGTGCCGGCGAACGCGTGGCCGTCACCGACGGCGGCAAGGACGACCCGCTGGACTTCGTGTTGTGGAAGGCGGCCAAGACCGACGAGCCCGCCGATGCGAAGTTCCCCGGGCCCTACGGTGCGGGCCGGCCGGGCTGGCACATCGAGTGCTCGGCAATGAGTTGCGCGCTGCTGGGCGAGCACTTCGACATCCACGGCGGGGGCATGGATCTTCAGTTCCCGCATCACGAGAACGAGATCGCCCAGAGCGAGGGCGCCACGGGGCGGCCGTTCGTCAACTACTGGCTGCACAACGGCTTTCTGAACGTCGACAACGAGAAGATGTCCAAGTCGTTGGGCAACTTCTTCACCATCCGCGACGTGCTGAAGCGCTTCGATGGCGAGACGCTGCGCTTCTTCATGCTGCGCACGCACTACCGCAGTCCGTTCAACTTCAGCGACGTGCACCTCGAGGATGCGCGGGTCGCGCTGCGGCGCCTGTATACCGCGCTCGACGCCGTCGATCTGGGCCCGGCGCAAGGAATCGCTCCCGACTGGAACCGGCCCCAGGCCGTAGCATTCGGCGCCGCGATGAACGACGACTTCAACACCCCGGCCGCACTGGCGGTTCTCTTCGAGGTGGCCAGCGAGGTCAACCGGTCGCGCTCCTCGGATTCGGCCTCGTTGCTGCGCGCGCTCGGCGGCACGCTCGGCATCCTGCAGCAGGTGCCGCGCGCGTTCCTTCAGGCTGGATCCGGGCCCGACGAAGCGGGCATTCAGGCACTGATCGACGCACGCGCCGCGGCGAAGGCTGCGCGCGACTTCGCCGAAGCCGACCGCATCCGGCGCGAGCTGGCCGATCAGGGCATCGAGTTGAAGGACACGCCCCAGGGCACGACCTGGGTGCGCGCCTGACCATGCCGCGTTCAGCCGCAGCGGGCGTCACGCCCGAATACTGGGACGACGCTTGTCGTCACTTGTCGCGGCGCGACCGCGTCATGAAGAAACTCATTCCGAAGTTCGGTGAAGCTCGCCTGCAAAGCCGCGGCGACGCTTTCACGACCCTTGCGCGCTCGATCGTGGGGCAGCAGATTTCGGTGAAGGCCGCGCAGTCGGTCTGGGACCGGTTCGCGCAGAATGTGGGTGGGCCGTCGCACCGGCTCGATCCGGCAGCCGTCTTGGGGCTGGACACGCCCGCCTTGCGCGCCGCCGGCCTGTCGGCCCGCAAGGCCGAGTACCTGGCCGACCTTGCGCGGCACTTCGATGCCGGTACCGTGCATGTGCGCCAATGGCAGCAGATGGACGACGAGGCCATCATCGACGAGCTGGTTGCCATTCGAGGCATCGGCCGGTGGACGGCAGAGATGTTCCTCATCTTCCACCTCATGCGACCGGATGTGCTGCCGCTCGACGACCTGGGTCTGGTCAAGGGCATCAGCGTGAACTACTTCAGTGGCGAACCCGTCTCACGCGCCGAGGTGCGCGAGATCGGTGACGCCTGGGCGCCGTTTCGCTCGGTTGCCACATGGTACATTTGGCGCAGCCTCGACCCGCTGCCGGTGGAGTATTGATCCGGATGAGCAAGAAACACTTTCTCGATTTCGAGCAGCCCCTGGCCGAACTCGAAACCAAGATCGAAGAACTGCGGTTCGTCCAGAACGAGTCCGCGGTCGACATCTCCGAAGAGATCGACCGGCTCGACAAGAAGAGCCAGCAACTCGCCAAGGACATCTACGCCAACCTGTCGCCCTGGCAGGTGACGCAGATCGCCCGACATCCGCAGCGCCCCTACACGCTCGACTACGTCGGCGAGATCTTCACCGACTTCCAGGAACTGCACGGCGATCGCGCCTTCGCCGACGATGCCTCCATCGTGGGTGGCCTGGCCCGTTTCAACGGGCAGGCCTGCATGGTCCTCGGCCACCAGAAGGGACGTGACACCAAGGAGCGCGCGATGCGCAACTTCGGCATGTCGCGCCCCGAGGGCTATCGCAAGGCGCTGCGCCTGATGAAGCTGGCCGAGAAGTTCGGCCTGCCGGTATTCACCTTCGTCGATACGCCTGGTGCCTACCCTGGAATTGGAGCGGAAGAGCGCGGGCAGTCCGAAGCCATCGGCCGCAACATCTTCGAGATGTGCCAGCTCGAGGTGCCGATCATTGCCACCATCATCGGCGAAGGCGGTTCGGGCGGGGCGTTGGCCATCAGCGTGGCCGACCAGGTGCTGATGCTGCAGTTCTCGGTTTACTCGGTGATTTCGCCCGAAGGTTGCGCGTCCATCCTGTGGAAGACCTCCGATCGGGCCAGCGATGCGGCAGAAGCGCTGGGTATCACCGCCCACCGCCTGAAGGCATTGGGACTCATCGACAAGGTGGTGTCCGAGCCTGTGGGCGGCGCCCATCGTGACACCCGGTACATGGCCTCGCAGCTCAAGCGAGCGCTGGTCGATGCCCTGCGGCAGGTTGCCGACCTGTCGACCAAGGAGTTGCTGCAGCGACGTTACGAACGCCTGCAGTCGTACGGCCGCTACGCCGACACCAAGGATCGTTGAACGCTCCTGCCGCGCTGAACCACTCCGGCCGCACCGTGGCCGTGGCCTTCAGCGGGGGACGCGACTCGCTGGCACTGCTGCACGCCACCACGCGTGCGGCGGTGTCATTGGGCGTCGAGGTCGTGGCACTGCATGTCCATCATGGGCTGATGCCCGATGCCGACGCGTGGCTGCAGCGCGCCCGATCGCTGTGTCGTCGCTGGCAGCGGGCCGGCTGGCCGCTGCACCTGCGGGTGCGGCGCCTGACGTCGGCGCCGGCCGCCGGCCAGAGTGTGGAAGCGTGGGCACGTGCCGAGCGGTATGCGGCTTTGGCCGAGATGGCCCGTGACGCGGGCGCCAACGTCGTGCTGTTGGCCCATCACCGCCGGGACCAGGCCGAAACCGTGCTGCTGCAGGCCCTGCGCGGCGCGGGGCCAAGAGGCCTGGCGGCGATGCCCCGCTGCGTGGTGCGCGACGGCGTGACCTGGGCACGCCCGTGGCTGGGCCAACCCCGCGAGGCGATCGAGGCCTATACCCAGCGGTACCGGCTGCAGCCTGTCGAAGACCCGTCGAACCGAGATCCTCGCTATGCGCGCAGTCGCCTGCGGCAGGCGGTATGGCCGGCGCTGGCGAAGGCCTTCGGCGATGCCGAGCAGGCGCTGGCACTGGTGGCCGAGCGGGCGCAGGAGGCCGATGCGGCGCTGCGGGAGTGGGTGGCGGTCGACCTGGCACATTGCCTGGAGGTTGCTGCACTTCGCCGCGATCGCTGGCTCGAACTGAGCCCGGCCCGACGCGCTCTGGTGCTGCGCGCCTGGCTCGGCACGCACTCGCGCTCCGGCGCTTCCCATGCGCTGGTGCGGCGGCTGATGGACGAGTGGCCTGCTTCCAGCTGCGCTCGGTGGCCGGCCGCCAGCGGCAGCGAGGTTCGCGCCTGGCGCCAGCGCCTGACTTGGGTTCGCCTGTCGGAGGGACATGGCGAGCAAGGAGGCACTGCGTCCCCAAGCGAGACCCAGCTCGACCTGCCTGTATTGCTTGACCTGCGCAAGCCGGGTCTGTATTCGCTGCCGTCGCTGGGTGGCGCCATTGAAGTGCGCACCGCGCGCACCGGCGGGCTGGCGACGGCGCAACTGGTCGCCGTTCGAGTCTGTGGGCGCGTTGGCGGCGAGCAGTTCCAGCGCGGCGCGCGCACTGTGCCGCGCAGCCTGAAAAAGGCCTACCAGGAAGCCGGCGTCCCGGCGTACGACCGCACCGGACCGCTGGTTTGGGACGGTGACCGCCTGCTCTTCGTGTCCGGCCTCGGGCTGGATGCGCGGGCTGTCGCGGCAGCGCCTGGCGGTGTGCGACGCGTACTGCGGTGGATCGCGGATCACCACTGACGGGTGATCGCATGCTGCGGCGCAACAGCTAAAATGCAAAGCTTCGCGCATCGGGGCCGCGCGACCGTCGAGCTCCGCTTCCCCTTCCTCACATGGCACTGATCGTTCACAAGTATGGCGGCACGTCGATGGGCTCGAGCGAGCGCATTCGAAACGTCGCCAAGCGCGTGGCCAAATGGGCGCGTGCAGGCCATCAGATGGTGGTCGTTCCCTCCGCGATGAGCGGCGAGACCAACCGCTTGCTGGCTCTGGCCAAGGAGGTGTCGCCGGCTGCCATCGACGCGGCTGCGATGCGCGAACTGGACATGATCGCCGCCACCGGCGAGCAGGTGTCCGTGGGCCTGCTGGCACTGGCGTTGCAGGCTGAAGGCGTGCAGGCCATCAGCTACACCGGCTGGCAGGTTCCGGTCAAGACCGACTCGGCGTACACCAAGGCGCGAATCGAGAGCATCGACGACGCTCGCGTGCGGGCCGACCTGGCCGCGGGCAAGGTGGTGATCATCACCGGCTTCCAGGGCATCGACGACGAAGGCTCGATCACCACGCTGGGTCGTGGCGGCTCGGATACCTCCGCCGTGGCGGTGGCCGCTGCGTTGCGGGCCGACGAGTGCCTCATCTACACGGACGTCGACGGCGTCTACACCACCGATCCGCGGGTGGTGCCAGAGGCGCGCCGGCTGCACACCATCAGCTTCGAGGAGATGCTGGAGATGGCGAGCCTGGGCTCGAAGGTGCTGCAGATCCGTTCGGTCGAGTTTGCAGGAAAGTACCGCGTGCCCCTGCGTGTGCTGTCAAGTTTCACGCCCTGGGACATCGCCATCGATGAAGAGTCCAAGTCGGGCACCCTGATCACCTTTGAGGAAGACGAAAAGATGGAAAAAGCCGTCGTCTCGGGCATCGCGTTCAACCGCGACGAAGCCAAGTTCACCGTCGTCGGCGTGCCTGACAAGCCCGGTATTGCCTACCAGATCCTGGGCACGGTGGCCGAGGCGAACATCGATGTCGACGTGATCGTTCAGAACGTGTCGCACGACGGTCGCACCGACTTCTCCTTCACGGTGCACCGCAACGACTACCAGCGCACGCTGGACCTGCTGAAGAACACGATCATGCCCGCCACCGGCGCGCTGCAGGTGTCGAGCGACCCGAAGATCTGCAAGGTCTCCATCGTCGGAATCGGCATGAAGAGCCATGTCGGTGTGGCCGCGAAGATGTTCCGCACGCTGTCCGAAGAGGGCATCAACATCCAGATGATCACCACCAGCGAGATCAAGACCTCGGTGGTGATCGACGAGAAGTACATGGAACTCGCCGTGCGGGCGTTGCACCGCTCGTTCGACCTCGACGCGACCGACGAGCAGGCCGCCTGAGGTTGCAAGCGGCCTGGACGCGCATGCCGACGCTGCTAGAATGCGCGTTCGCCCAGGAGTCGTGACCGAGTGGCCGAAGGTGCTCCCCTGCTAAGGGAGTATGTGGGCAAAACCTGCATCGAGGGTTCGAATCCCTCCGACTCCGCCAGCACCAGCCCCGCGCCAACGGGGCTTTTTCATGTCGGCAAGCCGACATGCAACCCGAGGCGACGATGAACCTCAAGCAGCTCGAGTATTTCGTCCACGTGGCCGAGCTCGGCAGCTTCAGCAAGGCATCGCTGGTGCTTGACATCGCACAGCCGGCCCTGAGCCGCCAGGTGCGCGCGCTCGAGACCGACCTGCGCGAAACGCTGCTGATCCGCAATGGTCGCGGCGTCACCCTGACGGAAGCCGGGCAGCGCTTGTTCGAGCATGGCACTGCCATCCTGCAGTCGGTGGCGCAGGCCCGCGATGACATGGCCCGCTCGCGCGACCTGCCCACAGGGCGCATCGCCATTGGGGTACCGCCCACGGTGGGGCGGCAACTCACGCGGCCGCTCGTCGAGGGGTTCAAACGACGGCTGCCCGGGGCTCGACTGGCGATTGTCGAAGGCCTGTCCTCTCACATTGCCGAGTGGATCCTGACCGGCCGCGTCGACATCGGCCTGCTCTACAACCCCGAGCCGCAACCAGGGCTGGAAGTGCTGCCGCTCTGGCACGAACGGCTGTGCCTGGTCGGGCCGGCCGGTGCAGCGGCTCGTGCTGCCGTGCCGTTCGCAGCGCTTGCCCGCTTGCCGCTGGTGATGCCCGAGCGCTCGCACGTGTTCCGCAGGCTGGTCGAGGCTCAGGCCGCGCTGCAGGGGGTGAGGTTGGAGGTGGCGTGGGAGGTTTCCAGCGTGGCCTCGATCATCGACCTGGTCTGCGCTGGACATGGCCAAGCCGTGCTCACCGCGAGTGCGGTTGCTGCATGTGGGCGCGCCGACGAACTGCTGGCGCAACCCCTGGATGAAGCGGCATTGGCCGCCGTGCTGTGCCTGGCCACATCGACGCACAAGCGCCCTGGGCCGTTGATGCGGCACGCCTCCAAGCTGCTCACCGACCTCGTGCGCAGCCTGCCGCAAGGCAACGCGGCCAATTCGTTGCCGGGCTGAGCACCACCCCCTGAGGCAGTCACTCATTGCGTGGGGGGGCATCGCCGGAGCGGGTCGCGCCGGGTTGCCGCTCGGTGGTATGCCGCTTTGCCATAGCTGATATCTGGCCCGCATGCTTGCGCGGCATGGCGGGGCGACCAAAATGGCCGCATGGTCAGGTTGACAGGCATTTCATCGATGGCGACGCGCCAGGTGCTCGCAGGTTTGGCGCCCGAGTGCGCCGCTGCTGTCGGTGCCGAACTGGTGATCGAGTCCGTCGGTGGTGTCGATGCGGCGCGGCGCGTGCAGGCGGGGGAGGCCTTCGATCTCGTCCTGTTGGCACAGGATGCACTGCAGACGCTGGCCGACGCGGGTCATCTGGCTGGTGACACGCTGCGAGGCTTTGTGCGCTCGCCGATGGCAGTGGCGGTGCGCCTGGGCGTGGCGCCACCGGACGTCCAGACCGAGGAGGCGTTGGCGGCCACCGTGCGTGCCGCTGCCCGAATCGGCCATTCGACCGGCCCCAGCGGCGCGCATGTGCTGCGACTGGTCGAGCGCTGGTGTCCGGCGGGCGATGCGCGCCCGCAGCTGGTGCAGGCGCCGCCCGGCGTGCCCGTGGCCGAGCTGATCGCCAACGGCGACGTAGAACTGGGTTTCCAGCAGCTGCCCGAGCTCGTGGGCCATCCGCGCGTCGTGGTCGCCGGCACGTTGCCGCCCCCGGTGGACCTGGTCACCACGTTCGCGGGCGCAGTGGGTGCGCGCTCTGGCCACCCGCAGCTTGCGGCACGTGCGCTGGCCTGGCTGTCCTCGCCCGCGGCCGATGACATGCGCCGACGTTTCGGGATGCTCGCCCCCGAAGCTTCAGCACGCTGACAACCCGATACCCGGAGCCATCCCCGATGATCATCGACGTTCATGGCCACTACACCACCGCACCCAAGGCGCTGGAGGAGTGGCGCAACCGCCAGGTGGCGGCCTACGGCAGCGGCACGGCGGCGCCCAGCCCCGCCGAACTGCACATCAGCGACGACGAGCTGCGCGAGTCGATCGAAACCAACCAGCTGGCCAAGATGCGCGAGCGCGGCAGCGATCTCACCGTCTTCAGCCCGCGCGCCAGCTTCATGGCGCACCACATCGGCGACTTCGGGGTGTCGTCCGCCTGGGCTGGCATCTGCAACGAGCTCATCCACCGGGTCTGCCAGCTGTTCCCTGATCACTTCATCGGCGCGGCGATGCTGCCGCAGTCGCCGGGAGTGGACCCGCGCACCTGCCTGCCCGAGCTCGAGCGCTGCGTGCGCGAATTCGGGTTCGTGGGCATCAACCTCAACCCGGACCCGTCGGGCGGCCACTGGACCAGCCCGCCGTTGTCGGACCGCCACTGGTACCCCATCTACGAGAAGATGTGCGAGCTGGACATCCCCGCGATGATCCATGTTTCGACCAGCTGCAACGCGTGCTTCCACACCACGGGCGCGCATTACCTGAACGCCGACACCACGGCCTTCATGCAGTGCCTCACGTCGGACCTGTTCAAGGACTTCCCCACCCTGCGCTTTCTGATTCCGCACGGCGGCGGCGCGGTGCCGTACCACTGGGGTCGCTTCCGCGGCCTGGCGCAGGAGCTGAAGAAGCCACCTCTGGCCCAGCACCTGCTGGACAACATCTACTTCGATACCTGCGTCTACCACCAGCCGGGCATCGACTTGCTGACGCGTGTGATCCCGGTGCGCAACATCTTGTTCGCCAGCGAAATGATCGGCGCCGTGCGCGGCATCGACCCCGAGACCGGTCACCACTACGACGACACCCGCCGCTACATCGACTCGTCGACGCAGCTCGACGTCAGCCAGAAGGCCATGATCTTCGAAGGCAACGCGCGGCGCGTGTTTCCGCGGCTCGATGCCGCCTTGAAGGCGCGGGGGAGGTGAGACATGTACGAACTGGGGGTGGTGTACCGCCACATCGATCGCACCGACAGCGCCACGGCCGATGCCCTCGGGCGTTTCGGCAGCGCAACCGTGCACGAGGCCATGGGTCGCGTGGGTTTGCTCAAACCCTACATGCGGCCGATCTACGCCGGCGCGCAGGTGTCGGGAACGGCCGTGACCGTGCTGCTGCACCCCGGTGACAACTGGATGATGCATGTGGTGGCCGAGCAGATCCAGCCCGGCGATGTCGTCGTCGCGGCGATCACGGCCGAATGCAGCGACGGCTACTTCGGCGACTTGCTTGCCACTTCGTTCCAGGCACGCGGCGCGCGGGCACTGGTGATCGACGCGGGTGTGCGCGACGTTCGCACGCTCACCGAGATGCGCTTTCCGGTCTGGAGCAAGGCGATCAGCGCGAAGGGCACGATCAAGGCCACGCTGGGCTCGGTGAACGTGCCGGTGGTGTGCGCGGGCGCCTGGGTGCGACCGGGTGACGTGATCGTGGCCGACGACGATGGCGTGGTGTGCGTGCCCCGTGAGCGCGCCGCTGCCGCCTTGCAGGCCGCCACCCGGCGCGAGGCGCTGGAGGGTGACAAGCGCGCGCGCCTGGCTGCAGGTGAACTCGGCCTGGACATGTACCGCATGCGCGAGCCGCTGGCCGCCGCCGGCTTGAAGTACATCGATTGAGATGACCTCACCAGGCGCGCGCGTGTTCGCTGTCTCCGAAACAGAGCGTCGCTGACATGCACATCACGTTGATCGGTTACGGTGAAGTGGGCCGGATCCTGGCGGAAGACCTCGCGGCTCAGGGGCATACGCTATCGGCTTGCGACCGACTGGCGGGGTCGGCGGGCGCCGCTGCGATGCGCGAGCATGCGCAGCGGCTGGGTGTGCGGCTGAGTGAGCGCCATGCCGCCGCGGTGTGCGGCGCCGAGCTGGTGATCAGCGCTGTCACCGCCAGCCAGACGGTGGCCGTGGCGCAGGCCAGCGCCGAAGGGCTGGCGGCTGGAACATTCTTCCTCGACTTCAACTCGGCATCGCCACTGGCGAAGCAGCAGGCGGCTTGCGCGGTGGACGCGCAGGGCGGCCGCTATGTCGAAGGCGCGGTGATGACGTCGGTCCCGCCCTACCGCATTCGGGTACCGCTGCTGCTGGGTGGGCCGCACGCGCGCGCCCTCGAGCCGGTGCTGGCGGGCCTGGGTTTTGCCGCTCGCGTTGCCGACGAACGCCTGGGCGTGGCGTCTGCGACCAAGATGTGCCGCAGCGTGATGATCAAGGGCCTGGAGGCGATGGTGATCGAGAGCTTCACAGCCGCTCGCCACTACGGCGTGGAAGACGCCGTCATTGCCTCGCTGAACGAGACATTCCCGGGCCTCGACTGGGAGCGTCAGGCGGCCCACTTCTTCCAACGGGTGATCGAGCACGGCCGTCGCCGCAGCGAAGAGGTGCGCGAGGTGGCGCAGACGGTACGCGAGGCCGGCCTGGAGCCATGGTCGGCCAGCGGAACAGCCGAGCGGCAGGCCTGGATGGCTGACCTGGCGGACGCGCAGGTGTTCGGCGCCCGCGGCACCCCCGGTTTTGCGCGCAGCAGCGACTGGCGCACGGAGGCCGACCGGATCCTTGCTCATGTCGGCAACCCGAAGGCGGCGGCCGACACCACCGCGACTCCAATCGGCCGCCACCCGAAGGCACAACCATGAGAACGGAAACGACACCCGGTTGGCTCGAATGGTATTCACAGCCCAGCCGCCCGCGGTTCACGCTGCCGGCCGGCAGCGTCGATGCCCACTGCCACGTGTTCGGGCCGGCAGCCGAGTTCCCGTTTGCCCCGCAGCGCAAGTACACGCCATGCGATGCGAGCAAGGCCCAGCTTTTCGCGCTGCGCGACCACCTGGGTTTTGCACGCAACGTCATCGTGCAAGCCACGTGCCATGGGGCGGACAACCGTGCCCTGGTCGACGCCTGTCGCGCATCGGACGGACGCGCCCGCGGTGTGGCCACGGTGCGGCGCGACATCAGCGACGCCGAGTTGCAGTCCTTGCATGATGCCGGGGTGCGTGGCGTGCGGTTCAACTTTGTGCGGCGGTTGGTCGATTTCACGCCGCGCGATGAGCTCTTCGAGATCGCCGCGCGCATCGCGCCGCTGGGTTGGCACGTGGTGGTGTATTTCGAAGCGCGGGATCTGCCCGAGCTCTGGGACTTCTTCACTGCGCTGCCCACGATTGTGGTGGTCGACCACATGGGCAGGCCCGACGTCGGGTTGCCGGTGGATGGTCCTGAGTTCGAGCGCTTCATGACCCTGATGCGTGATCACCCGAACATCTGGACCAAGGTGAGCTGCCCCGAGCGGCTGTCGCAGAGCGGCCCACCAGCCTTGAACGGCGAGCGAGCGGCCTATCGCGACGTGGTGCCGTTCGCGCGGCGTCTGGTGGAGGCGTACCCCGATCGCGTGCTCTGGGGCACGGATTGGCCGCATCCGAACCTCAAGGACCACATGCCCGACGACGGCCTGCTGGTCGACTTCATCCCGCACATCGCAGTCACGCCCGGATTGCAGCGCAAGCTGCTGGTGGACAACCCGATGCGCCTGTATTGGCCCGAAGAGCACAGGAACTGACCATGGCACTGGACAAACCGTACAAGGACATCCCCGGCACGACGATCTTCGATGCCGAGCAGTCACGCAAGGGCTACTGGCTCAACCAGTTCTGCATGTCGCTGATGAAGGCCGCGAATCGCGAGCGCTTCAAGGCCGACGAGCGCAAGTACCTCGACGAGTGGCCCATGACCGAGGAGCAGAAGCAGGCCGTGCTGGCCCGCGACCTGAATCGATGCATCGCCGCAGGCGGAAACATCTACTTCCTGGCCAAGATCGGGGCGACCGACGGCAAGAGCTTCCAGTACATGGCCGCCAGCATGACCGGCATGACGCAAGACGAGTACGCGGCCATGATGCTGGCCGGAGGTCGCTCACCCAAGGGCAATCGATACCTGAGCGAACAAGCCCAAGGAGGCGTCTGATGGCCCGCATCACCGCCAGCGTGTACACGTCGCACGTGCCCGCCATCGGGGCGGCGCTCGATCTGGGCAAGGCCGGCGACCCGTATTGGCAGCCCGTCTTTGCCGGTTACGACACCTCCAAGCAGTGGATGCGCGACCATCGGCCCGACGTTGTCATCCTGGTCTACAACGACCACGCCAATGCATTCAGCCTGGAGCTCATCCCCACGTTCGCCATCGGGTGTGCGGCCGAGTTCCAGCCTGCCGACGAAGGCTGGGGCCCGCGGCCGGTGCCGGTGGTGCGTGGGCATCCCGAACTCGCCGCGCATGTCGCGCAGAGCGTGATCGAGGATGACTTCGACCTCACCATCGCCAA
>JAKLLB010000100.1 GCA_023150345.1 Aquabacterium sp. | reverse complement strand
TGGCCAAGGTGTTGCACGACAATTGGGGCATCAAGCGCGGCCTGATGACCACCGTGCATGCCACCACCGCCACCCAGAAGACGGTGGACGGCCCCAGCAACAAGGACTGGCGCGGTGGTCGCGGCATCCTCGAGAACATCATTCCCAGCAGCACCGGCGCGGCCAAGGCGGTGGGCGTGGTGATTCCCGAGCTCAACAAGAAGCTCACCGGCATGAGCTTCCGCGTGCCGACATCGGATGTATCGGTGGTGGACCTCACGGTGGAACTGAGCAAGGATGCCAGCTACGAAGAGATCTGCGCCGCCATGAAGAGCGCCGCCGCCGGATCGATGAAGGGCGTGCTGGCCTACACCGAAGACAAGGTGGTGGCCACCGACTTCCGCGGCGAGTCGTGCACCAGCGTGTTCGATGCCGAGGCGGGCATTGCGCTGGACAAGACCTTCGTGAAGGTCGTGGCCTGGTACGACAACGAGTGGGGCTACTCGAACAAGGTGCTCGAGATGGTGCGCGTCATCGCGCGCTAACCAGGCAACACGTCCACCACCGGACCGGGCAGACCGGCCAGCGACACTTCCAGTGCCGCGAACTCGGCCTGCCACTCCTGCTGCACGCGCTCGGCAAACGCGCGTGCGGCAGCGCCGTACTCCGCGTGCGTGGTCAGGCCGGCATAGGTGTCGAGCACCGTCAGCAGGGCGGCCGCGCGTGATTCCCGGTTGCCGCCGAACATCGGCATCAGCAGGTCGTGCGTGGCTTGCCATGCCGGCTGTGCGCCGGGCAAGGTGTCGGCGCTGATGCCCAGGTGGGCCGTCAGGAGGTCCACCAGGTCCGTGGTCGACAGCCCTGCGGTGAACGCGTCCAGCGCCTGAGCGGCGAGCTCGACCCAGCCCATCGGCTCGACCGACTGCAGACCCAATGTGTATAGGGCGGCATCCAGGCCGGGTGCGCCTCTCAAGGCCTGGCCAATCTGCAGCAGCCGCAGTTGGTCGTCATCGGGATGCAGGCGTACTTGCACACCATCGCCGAAGGCGAGCAGCTCCACCCCGCGCAGCACGGTGGTGCCTGAACGACCCGGATCGATGTCCTGCACTTGAAGGCTGCCGTCCGGCGTTGTCGTCAGCCGGTAGTCGTGCTGCGGCCCGGGCAGTGCGACCCGCTCGGTCACCCCGTCTGCGCCGTTCACGATGCGAGCGGGGGGCAACTCGTCGGAGGCGATGGTGGCCGGCCAACTCCCCTGGTCGAGCGACACTGCTGCGCCTTCGGCATGGCTGAGCAGCAGCGTGTAGCCCTCGTCGAACTCGGCCCGCGTGTCCTGGGAAACCGGGATGTAGAGCACCTTGCGGGATTCACCTGGCAGGAAGCGCAATGCCCCGACCGGCCAGACACCCCCGAAGTCGTCGGCATCCGCGGGGTTGGCCCCACTGCCGGTCACGCGATAGTGCACCCAGGCTTCGCTGTCGGTGTGCCCGACGCGGACGACCTCGAAGCGCATCGATGTGCGAGCACCCGATACCGACCCCTCGAGTACGGCTGTCGGGCCCGCCACGATGCGGAACTCGTCCGGTTCGTCGTCGTTGCGCAGCAGCACCTGTGCCCGGTCGCCGGTCGCGTCGGCGGCGAGCAGGTCGCCCTGCGCAGCGAGCACGAGCAGCACGGATTCGTCGGGCTCGTGAGTGTGGTCGCCCAGCGCGGTCAGCTCCAGGCGTGCGCTGGCGGCACCGGCGGCAAACACGAACATGCCGGTGCGGGGGGTGCCCGGTGCCAGATCCGCTGCGTCGGCGCTTCCTTCGAGATGCCACTCGATCTGAGCGGCCAGATCGAGTTCACCGTCGCGACTGGCTTCGAACACCAGCACCTGGGTGCTGCCTTCGCTGCCCTCGGCGAGGGTAGGCGTCAGTGCCGCGATGCGCACCGCATGTCGAGGATCGTCGTCACGCACCGTGGTGGCGGCGCGGTTGGCGGTGCCGATGGCGGCCCCCAGGCCGCTGGCGGCAGTGAGCTCGATCACCAGTTGCTCGTCGTGCTCGACGCGCGTGTCGCCGCTCCATTCGAAGCGCAGCGTCTGCGTGCGTTCCCCGGCCGCGAACGCGAGCGTCCCGCTGCGTGGCGTTCCCGGGGCCAGGTCGTCATCGCCCGGGCCCGATGCCATGGCCCATTGCACGGACGAGGCGGCGGCGGTGTTGCCCTCGCGCGTGACCGTGAACTCCAGCCACTGCCCGCCGTCATGGCCCTCGGGCACCTCTGCGACAGAGGCGGCGATGCCGTAGAGGTGGTCGGCATCGTCGGTGAGGATCGTGCCCACGCCGCGGGTCTGACCGTACAGGCCGAATCGCACCGGCGTGATGCGCACGACGAAGGACTCATCGCCCTCGATCGTGGCGTCGCCCGCGATGGCGATGGCCACATCGAGCGTGGACGCGCCGGGTGCGAAGCTCACGCGCGCTTCGGCCGGGAATGCGCCGCCGGCGAAGTCCTCCGGCGTGATCGTCGGGGAGAAGGGCTCGAAGGTCCAGATGACGTCGGTGGGGCCGCCGATGTTGCCGGTGCGCGTGAGCGTGAAGGTCAGCGTACGGACTTCGCCCGGACCGCCCTCCAGCACCTGCGCCGCGCCGATCGAGACCTCGGGCGGGATGTCGTTGTCCTGAAGGCTCAGGCTGGCCGTGCGCGGAACGCCATGCACACTGCCGTTGCCGGTGAGGGCGCCCAGTGTCACCGTCACCGTCTCGGTATCCTCGACCTCGTGGTCGTCCAGCGGGCGCACGGTGATGGTCTTGACGAACTCGCCGGCCGCGAAGCTCACCCGGCCCACCGGCAGCTTGCCGCCGAAGTCGCTGGCATCGACGGTGCCGCCGACGAACCAGTTCACGGTGCTGGGCGCCGCGATGTTGCCGCTGCGCGTGACGGTGAAGGTCAGCGCGCCCTGGCCTTCGGTGCCGCTGGCGGAGTCGGCGGCGATCGTGTGGACGATCTCGGGATAGGCGGCGACGGGTTCGATCATCCTCGCGGTCCGGGTGCGGCGCAGTTCGGTGCCTTGCTGCCTGCGGCGGGCGTGAATACTTGGCAGGGGCTGCGGATTGTCCCCCCAGGTTGCAGCTTGACTGCGCCCACACCCCCCCGATATGGTGCCGGGCTTTCACACCACGAACGGATGACCCGCATGTCACACCTGTCTCACGCCACACTCCTGGCGCTCGCCAGCGCGGTCGTCGCGGCCGGTTGCGTCACCAACAGCAGCAAGCCCGACTCCAACGCCGCTGCCGCGGCCCCAGCAGCAGCGCAGGCGCCTGCCCAGCCGCCCAAGGCGAAGCCGGGCATGAACGAGCGCGGCGAAGTCATCGACTCGTCGAAGGTCGAATCCGGCAGCGGCACCAAGGTCAAGGGGCTCGGTGACTGGGAAGGCGAGATCACCGGCAAGCCGGCGCCGGGCAGCAAGTTCACGAAGCTGCAGATCGGCATGTCCATGCGCCAGGCGGTCGACCTCGCGGGCCAGCCCACCGACCAGGGTGCATACGTCACCGGCAAGGCATGGATCCCGTTCTACTTCGGCAGCGATCGCCACCGCTACGAGATGGTGTTCAAGGGCCAAGGCCGGCTGATCTTCGCCGGCGGTTCCCTGGGCGACTTCACCGGCGGCAACCTCATCTGGATCATCCACAACGCCAGGGAGGGCGGTTACCGCTGATCGCGCGACGGGCCCGCCGCCTGTTGCGCCGAGCCCGGTTCACCAGCGCTTTACGGGACGGCGCTAGCATCGGCCCGGTCCTGGAACCGGAAAGCTCCCGATGCAGCCGCGGCACCTTGTCCTGATTCGTCGCCTTGCCTTGCTGGGCGCTTGTGCACTGGCCGCGGGAGCCGCCGGTGCGGCCGAGGCCGAGCCACCCCGGCGCTCGAACTCGGTTGCGAGCGAGGATCCCTCCGTCGCACGGGTCATTGTGAAATTCCGCAGCGGCAGCTTGCTGGCCCGTGCGGCAGGCACCACCGCAGCCGCAGGCGCCGCGTCGCCGCAGCAGGCGGCCGTGCTGTCCAGTCGGCTGTCGCTGCCGCTGGCGAACGGGCCCGGCCTGGGGCCCCGCATGCAGGCCCTGCGAGGTGTCGGGCTGTCATCGTCGCAACTGGCGTCGCGACTGGCGGCGATGGCCGAGGTCGAGTGGGCCGTACCCGACCAGCGGCGGCGCGCTGCCGCCGCGCTGCCCAACGATCCCTACCTCGGCGACAACCAGACGCAGGTCACTCCGACGGCCGGGCAGTGGTACTTGCGCGCGCCGAACACGACATGGGTGTCGGCCATCAATGCAGTGGGTGCCTGGGACATCACGACCGGCTCGCCGGCCATCACCGTGGCGGTGCTCGACACCGGTGTCCGTCTGGATCACCCCGACCTGGCCGGCAAGCTGTGGCCGGGCTACGACTTCGTCGAAGACCGCGACACTGCCAACGACGGCGACGGCCGCGATGCCGATCCGTCGGATCCCGGCGACTGGACCGCGGCCGGGGAATGCAGCGCCGGCGAGCCTGCATACGCCAGCAGCTGGCATGGCACCCAGGTGGCGGGGCTGATCGGCGCGGCCACCGACAACGGGCTGGGCATCGCCGGCGCCGCGCGCAACGTGATGCTGCTGCCGGTGCGCGTGCTCGGTCGCTGCGGCGGCTGGGACAGCGACATCCTGGCCGCCATGCGCTGGTCGGGTGGGTTGAGCGCGGAGCCGGTGGCCAACGCACATCCGGCGCGGGTCATCAACATGAGCCTGGGTTCGACCGGCTCCTGCCCGGCTTCCTATCGCGATGTCATCGGGGAACTGGCGGCCGCCGGCGTCACCGTCGTGGTGGCCGGCGGCAACGATACCGGACTGGCTGTCAACACGCCGGCCAACTGCGCCGGGGCGATTGCAGTGGCTGGGGTGAGGCACCTGGGCAGCAAGGTGGGCTACTCGAACGTCGGACCCGAGATGGCGATTGCTGCGCCTGCCGGCAACTGCGTCAACCTGACGGGCGCATGCCTGTACCCGCTGATGACGACCATCAACAGCGGCAACACAACGCCTGGTGGAAACATCTACAGCGACGGCTTCAATTACTCGGTAGGCACCAGCTTCGCCACACCCCTGGTGGCGGCAACGGCCGGCTTGATGCTGTCGGTCGACCCCACTTTGCAACCGGCGCAGGTGAAGAGCGCCCTGCAAGCCGCGGCCCGGCCGTTTCCGACCGGTGGTGCCGACGCCGATGTCGTGGCGTGCCGAGCACCCGGTGCGGTCGAGCAGATCGAGTGCTATTGCACCACGACCACGTGCGGTGCCGGTCTGCTCGATGCGGCCGCGGCAGTGGCTCGTGTGCAGGCCACGGCCGTGCCCTTGCCCACTGCGCGCATCGTGATCCCCGGCGGCAGTCTGTCGGTCGGGCAATCCGTGGTGCTCGATGCCAGCACATCGGCGGCACAGGGTGGGCGCACGATCGCCACCTACCAGTGGTCGTTGGTCTCGGCCGCGGGCGTGGTATCGCTTGCGGCGCCCACTGACGGTGCGTCGGTGTCCGTCCAGGCCTTGGCTGCCGGCACCGCAACCATCAGCGTCACGGTGACCGACAGCGCTGGCGCAACAGGGACGACCAGTGCTTCGATCACCGTCGTCGCTGGCAATGTGACGGTCGATGGTTCGGGTGGCGGCGGTGGCGGCGGCGCATTCGCGCCCGGCTGGGCCGTGGCACTGGCAGCGGCCGTACTGGCGCTGCGGTTCGGCACCCGACGCCGCTGAGTGGCGTTGGGCTTCAGCGCGTTGGAGCAGAGGCCGACACGGTGCCCGATGCGGCCGCGCCCGGGGCCGCCGTTCCGTCGCAAATGCTGAAACCGGGCACGCCGGCCGGCGGCTTGAGGGCGAGCAGCTTGAGGCGCTGCGCGTCGGTGGCTGCGGGCACTCGCAGCGTGGCCAGCGCCACCCCCGGCCGTACCGTGACCACACGCGCCGTGCGCAGGCCGCGCTGGTTCAGGCGCACCAACTCGGCCTCGGCCAGCGTCTTGTCTTCGAAGCGTGCCACCACCAGCCCGGGTTGCAGTGCGGGGATGTTGCGCACCGCCTGGGTCTCGATGCGCAACTGCTTGAGCTCCTCCTGCTTGCGCGCCAGGGCCTCGTCGTCTTCGTACTTGCCCATGTAGATCAGGAACAAGCCCTTCCGCTCACTCGTCACTGCCGTCCAGCCGCCCGCGGTCAGGCCGCCGTCTCGTGCCATCTGCTCGAGCACACCCAGCCCGGCCGCCGGCACTGGGCCTGCCTGCATGCACGTACCGGTGACCGCGGCGGAGCGGGCCGCCGCGGCGGCTTCGCTGGCAGCTCTGGCGCTGGCTGCAGCCGCGGCGATTGCGGCGCTGGCCGCAGGGGCATTGAGCAGGCGCACCGCATCGGGGTTGACCTGGCGGGCCAGACGTTCAGGTTCGCGATCGCTGCTTCTTGCGGTGCCGGAGATGCCATCGAACGCTCCACGGCTCCATGCGAAGAACAGCGCATTGGCCACCAGCAAGATGACCAGCAGGGCTCTCAACATGTCGTTGTCTCCGCGCTCTCACCATCTCCGGGCATGCGGCGCAGGCCGACCTTGCCGCTGACCAGGCGATATCGCCCGCCCGGCGTGCGGATCCACAGGGCGCCTTCGTCATCGATGCCGTCGGCGACGCCCTCGGCGGCCTCGGCCATTGAAGTCGTCACCTCCAGTCCGGCCAACGCATCGCGCCTTGCGTAACCGGTGAGAAACGGACCCAGACCTGCGGCCTCGAAGCGTTGCACCGCCTGGACGACCGCGGGTACGACCTGCGCCAGTGCGGCCGGCGCGTCCAGCTCGGGCCAACGCTCCTCCAGGCAGGCATAGCCCCAGTCGAGATCGCCCAGCGCCAGCGGCTTGACGTTCAACCCGATTCCGATGATGGCCATGCGCCGCTGGCCGACGGCCACGGTCTCGATCAGGATGCCACCGAGCTTGCGTCCGCGGCCCGGTCGATCGAGCAGCAACAGGTCATTGGGCCACTTCAGCCCTATGCGGGGTGACGGGTCGGACGGCGGGTCCAGCGCGTCGGCGATGGCCAGCCCCACGGCCAGCGACAAGCCCGACCAGGACGGCGGCGACAGGGCCATCGCCAGCGAGAAGGTCAGGGATGCGCCGGCGGCCGAGTGCCAGATCCGGCCCTGGCTGCCGCGCCCGCGCGTCTGCTGCTCGGCCACCAGCAGGCACGGCTGGGCATCGCCCTGGCGGCGGCCCTGGGGTGTGGTGCCCTGGATGGCCGGATCGCCGCCGGCACGCCGCGCACGCTCCAGCAGCTGTGTATTGGTGGAGTCGGTGCGTGCCACGACCTCGATCGCCAGCCCTGGAAGCACGGGCTGCAGGCGCTGCCACAACGCCAGCACGTTCCAGTTCAAGGTGGCGGTCGTGGTCATGGGGTCGGGGCCGCGCCAGGCAGTGCAGGTCGGGATCGCGTTCGGCGCGGGGGCGCTCTGCCGTTCAGCCGCCGGAGCGCCTCTTGGGCGCCAGCATCGTGCCGCGGCAGGCGGTACTGCCGCAACGGCAGGCAAACTGACGCTTGAGTGCCGGCGTGTAGCGCTGGTCGATCACCAGGCCGTAGTCGTAGAAGAGCTCTTCGCCCGGGCGTATCGAGCGCAACGCCTTGATGAACACCCGTTCACCCACTTCGTCGGCCTCGCAGTTGGGCATGCAGGCATGGTTGATCCAGCGCGCCGCGTTGCCGCCGATCTTGGCATCGATGACCCGTTCGTCGTCGATGTGGAAGTAGAACGTGTGGTTCGGATCCGACGGGTCGTGCGGGTGCCGGCGCAGTGCCTCGGCCCAGGTGATCACTTCGCCCGTGTACTCGATGATGGTGTCGCCCTTGCGGATGGGTCGCAGCGCGAACACGCCCTTGCCATGCACACCGCTGCGCCTGACCTGGATGCGGCGGCCGCCAGCCTCTGCGGGCGACTGTGGCGCCGATGCCCCGCGCGTGCGACGACCGTTGGCCGGACTGGGTTGCGTGCTCGACTTCATTCGGTAAAGTGAATTCATGGGCGCGCGCGCATGTGCGCGTATGCGCTCGGGCGTGCGTGCGCGCGAGAAGGCCGGATTGTAGGCACGGGTTTGCCATCACCCGTTCTTCGACCGTACCTGCATGCCAATACCGGATGAATCGACCCCCCATGAGCAAGACCCTCATCATTGCCGAGAAGCCCAGCGTCGCACAGGACATCGTGCGTGCGCTCACGCCCGTGCATGGCAAGTTCGACAAGCATGCCGATCACTTCGAGAACGATACCCATGTCGTCACCTCGGCCGTCGGCCATCTGGTGGAGATCAAGGCGCCCGAGGCCTACGACGTCAAGCGCGGCAAATGGAGCTTCGCCCACCTGCCGGTGGTGCCACCCCACTTCGACCTCGCGCCCATCGACAAGGCCAAGGCGCGCCTGTCGGCGGTGGTCAAGCTGGTCAAGCGCAAGGACGTCACGGAACTCGTCAACGCCTGCGATGCGGGGCGCGAAGGGGAGCTGATCTTCCGGCTGATCGTGCAGTACGCCGGCATCGACGACGGCACCGGTGGGGCTTCGGGCACTCGCAAGCCGGTGGCCAAGCCAATCCGCCGACTCTGGCTGCAGAGCATGACGCCGCAGGCCATCCGCGAGGGCTTCGAGCGGTTGCGCACCAACGACCAGATGCACGGCCTGGCCGACGCCGCGCGCAGCCGCAGCGAGGCCGACTGGCTGGTGGGCATCAATGGCACCCGCGCCATGACGGCATTCAACTCGCGCGACGGCGGGTTCTTTCTCACCACTGTGGGCCGGGTGCAGACGCCCACGCTGTCCATCGTCGTCGAACGCGAGGAGAAGATCCGCAAGCACGTGGCACGCGAGTACTGGGAGGTCAAGGCCGTCTTCGAGGCTGCCGCAGGAGAGTACGAGGGCAAGTGGTTCGATCCGGCCTTCAAGAAGGACGACGACCCCGATCGCCGCGCCGACCGCCTGTGGAACGCCGCCGATGCGCAGGCGGTGGCCGCTGCCGTCCGCGGGCAGGCCGGCATCGTCACCGAGGAGTCCAAGCCGAGCAGCCAGTCCAGCCCGCTGCTCTATGACCTGACCACCCTGCAGCGCGAAGCCAACGGCCGCTTCGGGTTCTCGGCCAAGACCACCTTGGCGCTGGCACAGGCGCTGTACGAAAAGCACAAGGTGCTCACCTACCCCCGGACCGACTCGCGCGCGCTGCCCGAGGACTACCTGGGCGTGGTGAAGCAGACCTTCGAGATGATCGCCAGCGAGGACCTTCCCGGCCCTCTGCGCGAGCTGGCCGTGCATGCACGCAAGGGGCTGCAGGCCGGCTACGTCAAGCCAACAAAGCGCGTGTTCGACAACGCCAAGGTGTCGGATCACTTCGCCATCATTCCCACCTTGCTGGCGCCGCGCAGCCTCACCGAGGCCGAGGCCAAGCTGTACGACCTCGTGGTCAAGCGCTTCCTGGCGGTGTTCTACCCACCGGCCGAGTACCTGGTCACCACGCGGCTGACCCAGGTCGACGCGCACCGCTTCCAGACCAATGGCAAGGTGCTCGTCAATCCCGGCTGGCTGGCGGTCTACGGCAAGGAGGCGCAGGACGAGGATGCGAACCTGGTGCCGGTGCAGCCGAGCGAGGCCGTGCGCAACCTGGCCGTCGACGTGAACGCACTCAAGACCCGGCCCCCGGCGCGCTACACCGAGGCCACGCTGCTGTCGGCCATGGAAGGCGCGGGCAAGCTGATCGACGACGACGAGCTGCGTGCGGCGATGCACGAGAAGGGCCTGGGCACGCCAGCCACCCGCGCGTCCATCATCGAAGGCCTGATCTCGGAAAAGTACATGCTGCGCGAAGGACGCGAGCTGCTGCCCACGGCCAAAGCGTTCCAGCTCATGACGCTGCTGCGCGGCCTGGCGATCGAGGATCTCACCAAGCCCGAGCTCACCGGCAACTGGGAGTACCAGCTCGCCGAGATGGAGCATGGTCGGCTGTCGCGCGACGCGTTCATGACCGAGATCGCCAAGATGGCCGAGCGCATCGTGCGCAAGGCCAAGGAGTACGACCGCGACACCATCCCCGGCGACTACGCCACGTTGGCCCAGCCCTGCCCACAATGCGGCGGCGTGGTGCGCGAGAACTACCGCCGCTACAGCTGCACCGGCGCCGACGGCGCGGGCGAGGGCTGTGGCTTCTCCATCACCAAGATCCCCGGGGGCCGCAGCTTCGAGTTGCCCGAGGTCGAGACGTTCCTGCGCGACAAGCGCATCGGCCCGCTCGAGGGTTTTCGCTCCAAGGCCGGCTGGCCGTTCACGGCCGAACTCAGGCTGGTGCGCGATGACGAGCTCGGCAACTGGAAGCTGGAGTTCGACTTCGGTGACGACGACAGGGCCGGCCAGGGCGAAGGCGAGGCGGTGGACTTCTCCGGCCAGAGCTCACCGGGCGCGTGCCCCAAGTGCAAGGGGCATGTCTATGAGCACGGCACGAACTACGTGTGCGAGCATGCCGTGGGTGCCCATGTCACCTGCGACTTCAAGACCGGCAAGGTGATCCTGCAGCAGCCGGTTTCGCCCGAGCAGGTGCACAAGCTGCTGGCCCAGGGTCGCACCGATCTGCTCGACGGCTTCGTTTCCAACCGCACCCGGCGCAAGTTCAAGGCCTTCCTGGTGTGGGACGAGAAAGAGGGCAAGGTCGGCTTCGAGTTCGAGCCCCGCGGCGCCCGAGCCCCGGCAGCAAAGAAGACCGCTGCGCGCAAGACCGCCCGCGTCGCGGGCGACGCGTGAACCCTGCGGGTCAGGCCGGGGCTGGACCCTGGCCCTGCCTGCGCGCGCAAGGCGCGCAGGCGTGCGTGCTGGACGTGAGCGTGTCGCCCAACGCACGACGCACCGCGTGCGACGGCCTGCACGACGGTGCGCTGCGGGTGCGCCTGGCGGCCCCACCGGTCGACGGCAAGGCCAACGACGCCCTGCAGGCCTGGCTGGCCGATGAGCTGGGCTGCGCTCGTCGCGATGTGCAACTGCGCCGCGGTCTCGCATCCCGACGCAAGCAGTTCGTGCTGGCACTCCCGGCCGAGCGGGTCTCGAACTGGTTGCGGCGACACCTCGGCGAACAGGGCACGCCTGTGGCGTCTGCCGGCGACGCCTGAGCTCGATTGTGCGAGCCAGCGGCAGCCGCTCGCTCCGTCCGTGCCCACAAGCAAAAACGCCGCGCACAGGCGCGGCCTTGCTCTGCGGGTGCCGGCGCGGCCTGGGCGCGCCGCCGGCAATCGAGCGCGTGGTCAGGCCGACTTGCGACGGCGTGCGGTGGCGCCTGCAGCCAGCAGACCCAGCATCACCAGCCCATAAGTGGCCGGTTCCGGCACGACCGAGATCGCGCCGTTGGTCTCGCGCACCAACCAGTCGATGTAGGCGCTGAGATTCATGCCGCCAAAAGCGGTGCCGAACGTGCCGGCACGGGCATCGCCATCGGGCGTGCCGTCCCACCACAGGTTCCAGGAGAACGTGTTGTTGCCCGCCAGCATCAGTTGGCCATAGGCCTCGATGAAGGTCGAGCCGCCGGAATCGCCGCCGCCGATGCCCGACTCCTTGTCGTTGGGCAGGATCGGGGTGCACACGCCGAAAATGTTGCAGAAGGCATCCTGCATGTTGCCATCGGCGTCGACTCCGTCGAAGTCGGCGTACCAGACTTCCTTCATGCCGCCGGCAAAGAACTGCTCGTCGTCGAGGTCGAACAGGTCCATCACGTTCTGGCCCGACCGCTTCACCCGGAAGTTGGGACTGACGTAGTAGCCGCTGATGCCGTCGCCGGACGTGCCGTAGCCCGCCATCGTGATTTGTTGGCCGGTGTTGACGTCGCCGCCCCAGACGCTGTAGATCTTGGCGCTGGAGGGCGCATCGGCACCCAGCGTGATCACGGCCACATCGTCGTTCAGGCAGAACGCGTCTGGCGCCGACCCGGCGGGGCAGTAGCCGAAGCCCTTGTAATCGTTGTGCATGGCCACGCTCGACGCGGTGATGATCGCGCGGCCCGGGCTGCCCGGAGCGGCTGTGGAGTTGAACACCGCTCGTACGTCACTGCCCGGCTTGGTGAGGTCGATCACGGTGCCGGCGCCGGTGGTGTCGATGCAGTGGCCGGCCGTCACCACGTGGCGTGAGGACACCAGCGTGCCCGAGCAGATATAGGACTGACCGTCGTAGCGGATGTTGATGCTCACCACGCCGCTGTACGGTGAAGTGGGCAGGTTGGGGTCGACGTGGGCGGCCGGCGAATCCGGCGGCGCGCCGGAGGTGATGGCCGGCGAATAGCCGCCATGGGCCGTGGCCGCGAAAGCTGCCGAGCCCAGGCTGGCCAGCAGCACTGCCGCCGCCATGCGCTTGAGTTGTGTCTTCATCAGGGTCTCTCCTTGGTCCTGGAGGGGTCGCCGGTGTTCTTCTTGGGAACGCCGGGGCCCGGTCTGTGGGCTCGGGCCCGAGCCGACGGGCAAGGGTCAGAGACGTCCACTCTAATGGGGATGACTTCGAAGTTCCATCCCCGTAGCCGCCGCTCTCCCCCTGAACAAGGGGCCGGCTTTGCCCTGAGTGGGACAATTCCGGGCATGGAACCGATCGACCTGAAGCGCACCATCGACGAACTCGGCCGCCGTGCCCGCAGTGCGGCCACGGCGATGGCCGCGGCCTCCACCGCTGCCAAGAACCAGGCGCTGCTGGCCCTGGCTGGGGCGCTGCGTCTGTCCGGGCCCCGATTGGCCGAGGCCAACGAACGTGATCTTGCTGCCGCGCGGGGTGCGGGGCTCGCCGATCCGATGGTCGACCGCCTGCGGCTGACGCCGTCGGTGGTGGAGACCGTGGCCCAGGGCTGCGAGCAGATCGCGGCAATGCCGGACCCCATCGGCGAGATCACTGGCGTACGCCGCAGGCCCTCGGGCATCAGCGTCGGTCAGATGCGGGTGCCGCTGGGCGTTTTCGGCATGATCTACGAGAGCCGCCCGAACGTCACGATCGAGGCGGCCTCACTGGCCATCAAGAGCGGCAACGCCTGCATCCTGCGCGGAGGCTCGGAGGCCCTGCACAGCAACGTGGCGCTGTGGGCTCTGGTGCAGCAGGCACTGCAGCATGCCGGCCTGCCGCCCACCGCCGTGCAACTGGTGGAGACCACCGATCGAGCGGCCGTGGGCCACCTGATCGCCATGCCGCAGCACGTGGACGTGATCATTCCGCGCGGCGGCAAGGGGTTGATCGAGCGCATTGCCGCCGAGGCACGGGTGCCGGTGATCAAGCACCTGGACGGCAACTGCCACGTCTACGTCGACGCCGAGATCGACCTCGAGCAGGCGCTGCGCGTGACCGACAACGCCAAGACACAGAAATACAGCCCCTGCAATGCCGCCGAGTCGCTGCTGGTGCACGAGCGGCAGGCGGCAGCCTTCCTGCCGCGCATCGGCGCGATCTTCGCCGCCAAGGGCGTCGAGATGCGCTGCG